>CAZGVM010000261.1:0-3562 GCA_964528855.1 uncultured Desulfomonile sp.
GACGACGAACCAAGACTGCCCTTAGGCTGATGAAGCTTATTGACGGTATTCATTTGAATCACCAATACTTCGGCACGAGAAGAATCTGCGAGAAGCTGTGCGACATGGGGGAGAAGATCGGTCGTAAACATGTCCGGACGCTGATGAACAGAATGTCTATCACGGCTATTTACAATAAACCGAGACTCTCAAAACGAAACCCTGCGCATAAAGTGTATCCGTATCTTCTTCGTGGTATGGCCATAACGAACGCCAACCAGGTGTGGGCTGCCGATATTACGTATATACCCATGGCTCAGGGATTTTGCTACCTGGTGGCCATTATGGACTGGGCAAGCCGTAAAATACTATCATGGAGCCTATCCAACACCCAGGACGCAGGATTCTGTGTTGATGGGCCGGAAGAAGCGATTTCAAGGTTCGGGACTCCTGAGATTTTCAACACGGATCAGGGATCTCAGTTCACATCTGATTCATTCATCCAGGCCCTGTCCTGTCGGGACATCAAGATTAGCATGGACGGTAAAGGAAGCTGGAAAGACAACGTATTCATTGAACGATTCTGGAAAACAGTCAAATACGAGGAAGGATATCTCAAGGGTTACGAATCCTTGACAGAAGCACGCAAAGAGCTGAAAGGCTATTTGGAGTTCTACAACCAGGAAAGGAGACATCAGGGGCTTGACTCAAGAACCCCGGATGAGGTTTACTGGAGTACCGTACCCGAAGTCCAGGTAGCAGCATGAAGAGTACACTTATCACTTAACACTCTCTCTGAACAGTACAGGAAGATGGGACCATCGCTCTTTAGCTGCCATGAATGGAGCCCCGATAGGGATTTTTGAGACTCCTTCTTAAGTCACTGTTCAGTTTTGTGGGACCATTTCTCCTTTTAAATCTGTTATGCGCTGGACATTATCCAAGGAGACCACATGGCAAAAACAACTGATTACATGATCAACGCACTTTTAACTCAGGGTGTCAGCCACGTTTTCATTGGCCTCGGAGGACTCAATGATAACTTCATGCCGGCTTTTTCCGAAACCAAAGGCCTGATGACCGTAGTTGCAGCCTTCGAGGGTGGCGCAGCCTACATGGCTGACGGTTATTCGCGAGCTTCTGGCGGTCTTGGGGTGTGCTTCGGAATTGGCGGTCCAGGGGTTCTCAATATGACTACAGCCCTCGCTGCAGCCAACACGGATCGCAGTTCGGTTCTTGCCATCAGCGGTGAAGTTGCTCGCAGTTGGGAAGGAATGGGTGGCTTTCAGGATGCTTCCGTGGCTGGAATCGACGACATTGATATTCTCCAGCGCGTGACAGGTTTATCTATATCGATGTCATCATCCGCTGTTGTTCCGCGCCATCTCCGCCATGCCATAACCTACGCGTTCACAAGACGTTCACCTGCTCACTTATCGGTGCCTGTAGATGTGCAAAAAACGCAAATCCATGAAGAATGGCAGCCGATTCCTGCAGGGCTTTTGTCGTCGCAAATAATGGACGAGCATGCATTTGCGCTCGCAGTCGGTCTGCTCAATAACCCCGAGACCAGAAACATTATCGTACTGGCCGGCCCCGGAGTAAAGGGACCAGGACCGAATGATCTCCTCCAGTTTGCTGAACGATTTGATATTCCTGTAGCAACCACGCTTTCGGGCAAGGGGATCATACCTGAAGGCCATCCGCTGGCGCTTGGCGTGTTCGGGTATGGTGGATCGCGTTGGGCAATCGATGCGATCCGCTCCGACGATGTGGAGATTCTGCTCGTTATCGGTTCTGATTTGTCACAACGAGACACTATGCAATGGGATACAAAAATGCTCCCATCCAAGGCGCTGATCCAGGCCGACGCCGACCCATTGCTGATAGGCAGGACTTGGAGCGCACATGTTCCGATCGTTGCTGATCCGGCTTCGATGCTCAAAGCATTGACAAATATTAAAGACGCCACGGAACTGGAGGCCGGTCGCGGCAGTCGTCTAGAGTTTCTCCACAAGATTCGTGCGCTAGGCCCTCGCTGGTACAACAGCGAGGACAGGGAGAGCAGCGCTGTGCCCATGCATCCAGCTCGAGTTGTTACGGAACTTAGAGCCGCCTTCCCCGACAATGGTGTCCTTTGCGTCGATTCAGGAGCCCACCGGGCATGGTTCGCCGAATATTGGGAAGCGCGGCATCCTCGAACCCACTTCTCACTGACCAACCTTGGACCAATGGGTGGGGCAATTCCACTCGGCATCGGCGCTAAAATGGCCCAACCCGACCGCCCACTCATGGTGGCCACGGGAGACGGATGTATGCTGATGCATGGAATGGAATTGCACACAGCAGCTCGAGAAAAAGTTCCACTCGTAATTGCTCTGATGAACAACCAAGCATACGGCAACATTTATTTTCGGGCCGCAAAGATGGGGCCTGCCCCAGAGCGTCTCACCGATATTCTCGGCATAGATTGGGTCGCTTTCGCCAAATCGATGGGTGGGGATGGAGAGCGTGTCGAACATCCCGATAACATTGCATCGGCCCTCAAACGGGGGCTTGAGGCGCCTGGTCCGTACCTCCTGGATCTTCATATTGACAAGACTTATCCAACGCCGGTTAGTCCCTGGCGAGAACGCCAGAAAGAATGGGAGGATAACGAGTGATGGCGGAGATACCTGATCCCACCGATAAGCTAACTGACAAAGACCGTGAACTGTTCGATCACATGGCGTCGGCCCGTGCCCATGCAGAAGGCCGCTCCCATCTGGGTGGCGTCTATGTGCGCATGTTTAACAATCCGGGTGTGGCCGAGAAAGTCGGGGCCCTAGGTGAGCATCTGAGATTCCATGGGTCGCTTCCCGACGATGTGCGTGAACTGGTCATCCTACGTTTTGCCTCCAGACAAAAGTTTCCATACGAGTGGTCCCACCATCAGCGTCCAGCAGAGCTGGCCGGAATCAGCCGAGAGGTGATTGACGCTCTGACCACTGGAGGTGTTCCACAAGAAATCTCTGATGCCTCACAGGCGGCAATCCAGGCCGTCGATGCCATCATATCGAAGAAATCCATTCCAACAGATGTGCAGCAGAGATTTGTGGACGCTTATGGCGTGTCAGGTCTCGTAGAGGTCGTCGCCATCTGTGGTCTGTATGCTATCATGGGATATATGACCACTGCGTTCGACATCTCTATTGAAGAGGGGTTGCCTAAGCCACCGTTTTGAGTCAGCGTCGCCAGCGTCCCGTGAACCTGTAGCGACGGTAAGATTGTCAAGGTCGACTGTAAGCAGTTTCATACGGTTGACATCTCCTTCATGTTTCATGCTTGATTAATGCTCGGGAAACCGCTTGAGCTAGAGCAGTTTTTCTAAGATGTTTATGAATGAATTCACGGATTCCATAGTCGGACAGGTTTGTGTGTTCAAGAAGGTTGGAGTGTCCTGAAATTAAAATGATGGGGATGTCCTCGCGAATTCTGGAAATTTCCAAGGATAATTGTAACCCAGTCATATTGGGCATACTCACGTCAGTTTATCGTGAATCTCTCCTATTAATCGTTTTAATTCCTTATTACGGACCATATC
>CAZGVM010000262.1:0-3551 GCA_964528855.1 uncultured Desulfomonile sp.
GGAAAATAGGTGTTAAAACATGAACCTGGCTCGGACAATTTCTGAGACAGCCCGACTGTGCGTGGACAAACGCGCCCTAATCTTCCCTGACTCAACCTACACTTACGGGCAAATCGACAGGACAGTACAACATTATAGCGGGCTTCTCCAGCGGCTTGGGATTACCAAGGGGGATCGCGTAGCCGTTCAGCTTCCCAAGCGTGTAGAGTTCATTTTCCTGGAACTGGCGATAATGTCGGTAGGAGGCGTTGTCCTGCCACTCAATTTCGATTATCAGGCAGAGGAGATTGAATACTACCTTTCAGACTCCGACAGTTGTCTATTCTTCACCGACAAGCAAAGATTTGAGAGGTCCTCCCGAATTCTAAAGGATCTCAAGGACGTCTTGACAATCGTAGTGGATCCGGATGATCAAACGGCATGTCTGGGGCTAGACTCAGAACTGAAAAAAACCAATTCGGAATTCGAGCGGGTTTACCCGACATCGGGCGAAGATATTGCGGCCATTCTCTACACATCCGGGACCACCGGCAAACCCAAGGGCGCAATGCTGAGTCACAAAAATCTTGTTTCTAACATGAAATCGCTCCATGAAATCTGGGAGTGGTCAGACAAGGATGTTCTCCTTCACGTGCTGCCATTGTTTCATGTGCATGGGCTTTTCGTCGCTCTTCATGGTGGACTCTACGCCGGCGCCACAGTCATTATGCAGGAGAAATTTGACCCAATTGAAACCTGGAAGACAATTGAACGGGAAAAGTGCACCATACTCATGGGTGTGCCCACCGTTTACAGCCGCCTGCTGGAACATTGGGAAGGCATGAATCCAAAGCCTGGTCTTGATTCCATGAGGATATTCATATCCGGTTCAGCGCCCCTGACGGAGACACTTTTCAACCGGTTCGAACAACTGACCGGTTTCCGCTTACTCGAGCGTTATGGCATGACCGAGGCCGTAATGGTCGCTTCAAATCCAGTGGAGGTTTCGGCCAGAAAGTCCCGGAGCGTTGGCTATCCTCTTCCCGGGGTTGAAATCAGAATAGTTTCGGACTCTCACGAAAATGTGGCTCCAGGCGCGATCGGAGAAGTCTGGGTACAAGGAGACGACGTTTTTAAAGGGTATTGGAAAATGCCTGAAAAAACCGCCGATTCCTTCAATGACAACTGGTTCATGACGGGAGACCTGGGATATCAGGACGTCACTGACGGTGGTCGGCTATATATTGTCGGGAGATCAAAAGAACTCATAATCACTGGAGGATACAATGTTTATCCCAAAGAGGTCGAAGACGTCCTCGAAGGACATCCATCAGTAAAAGAAGCCGCGATAGTGGGACTTCCCGACCAGGATTTCGGAGAGAGAGTGACGGGCTTTGTCGTCATTAAAAATGAAGCTGAAGTGACATCTGATGAATTGATTGCATTTTGCCAGGAGCGTCTTGCCAGGTACAAGTGTCCCAAAAAGGTTTTCATGGTTGATACCTTGCCCATAAATCCCATGGGAAAAATACAAAAGAACGAACTGATCAAAGCATCCGCACAATCGGCATAGCATAAAAAATTCAATTTTGGACAAAGATAAGTTAGTGACTCTATCCACTGAATTTTAGGAGGATTACATGAGCGAAAATCTCAACGGCAAACCGTTGAACGGTATTCTTGTCATCGATTTTACCCACGTACTGAGTGGACCATTCTGCACGATGATGTTAGCCGACCAGGGCGCCAGGATCATCAAAATTGAGAGGGCGGGCTCGGGTGACGACAGCCGGGCTTTCGGTCCGTTTTATGAAGACAATTCTTCCGTCTATTTCGAATTCGTAAACCGTGGCAAGGAGAGCATAACTCTAAACCTCAAAAACGCTAATGATCTTGAACTGGTTAAGCGGATGATTTCAAAAGCCGATGTGGTGGTAGAGAACTTTCGTCCCGGAACGATGCAGAGGCTCGGTCTGGGACCGGAAGACCTCGTAAAACAATACCCGCAACTAATCTACTGTTCAATATCCGGATTCGGGCAGACAGGCCCCATGAAGCTGGAACCGGCCTATGACACGGTTATTCAGGCGTTGAGCGGTCTTATGAGCGTAACGGGATTTCCTGACGGCAAACCGACCAGAGTGGGAACCTCGTTTTCTGACCTAACTGCCGGACTTTTCGCCTATGCGGCCATCACTACAGCCCTTGTCGGCAGACAGAAGACGGGAAAAGGAACCACGATAGACGTCTCCATGCTGGACGGCACGTTTACCCTGCTGGAGCATGGGTTGATGGATGCCCTGGCCGAACATATCGATCCCAAGAGGATCGGTAACGCTCACCCTTCTATTGTTCCTTTTGACGCTTACCAATGCTCTGATCGTATGCTGGCCATCTGCTGCGGAAATGACCACCTTTTCGTTAAACTGTGTGACGCTTTGGGACTGACTCAGGCAAAGGCCGATCCGAATTACGCCACCAACGAAAAACGCATGGAGAACCGTGAGGCCCTCACTGAGGCTATCGAAAATGTTCTTAAAACACAGCCGGCGCAGACATGGTCGGACAAATTACAGGAGGCCGGGATACCGGCAGGCATTGTCCAGACAGTGACCGAGGCTGAGAAAATGCAGCAGATCGTAGCGCGTGACATGGTGGTGACGGTAGGCAAACGACAGCTTCCGGGAAACCCACTAAAAATGGGGGGTTACGATTCTTCATGCGCTTCCACCCCACCACCGGCGCTGGGGGCGGATAGTGACAGGATAAGGGAGTTCTTTAGTAAATAATTCGGTAGCGACTGTCCCAATGTCGGAAAGGAAACTATCAACATGGACGGCACAGCATCCCCTGCCCCCGGCTCCATTGTGCTCAGTGAAATCCGGGACGGCAACATCGGCATAGTAACGATGAACAACCCGCATCAGCTCAACTGCCTCAGTTCAGAGCTTGTAGCCGGAATTCTCAAGGCCTTTGACGAATTCGAGAAGGTGGATATTCGAGCCCTGATCCTTAGGGCTTACCCCAATGCCAAGGTATGGTCGGCCGGGCACAACATGAAAGAGATTCCTCTGGATGGCCAGGACCCTATAACCTGGAATGTGGCCTTCGAACAACTGCTTCACAGGGTCAGGTCATTTCCTTCACCCGTAATCGGTATGATAGAGGGAAGCGTCTGGGGAGGGTCCTGTGACCTCGCAATGACATGTGACATTCTGGTTGGGACCACCTCCGCCACATTCGCAATAACTCCGGCAAAGATAGGCCTGCCATACAATGCCGCAGGTCTGACCCATTTTCTCGGGGTGTTGCCGTTGCACATCATCAAGGAAATGCTCTTCACCGCTGATCCGATATCTCCTGAAGACGCCTTGCGATTCGGACTGCTCAACCGGTTGGTAGATCCGGACAAGCTTGAACAGACAACTTACGAGATAGCCGCAGCCATCGCATCTCGTGCGCCAAAGGTTGTTCGCCTCTTAAAGGCGGAGCTTAGGAAGCTGACTTCCGGGCCCGCCCTTACACCGGATGATTTCGAAGAGATACAGCAACTACGTCGTGACGCCTATCGC
>CAZGVM010000263.1:0-3528 GCA_964528855.1 uncultured Desulfomonile sp.
TGGAGGTACGTGTGGATATGCTGACATCCTCAATGTCTTAAGTGACTCCAATGACCCAGAATACGATGACCTTGTTGAATGGATTGGCGAGGGTTATGACTCGGAGTTGTATGATATAGAGAAGACAAATCGGCAGCTAAGAAGCTCCCGAAAATAGTTTTGACTTACTGGGAGCTATAAGTTAGCGACCAGAGTGACCCGAGGAAAACTGCAACTGATGACAGGTGGTTTCCTGCGAACTCGGAGCGATGATCCAGACGGGAAGGTGGAATCGGGCGACGCTTCTGGCTGCGTTGCCGTGATGACTGGCTTGGCAAGCATGTTCGCCTTGCGCATCTCCATCACATTGCGGGAACGTGATGCGGGCCATAATGGCGCATATGATGCTGGTCTTATTGAGTGGCAAGGTCATTGGTGTTCTCGATTGGTGTGGGGGCGAATCAGCCCGGTAGCTCTGACCGCAGACTTGTTTGGCTCATCGTAGATGGTGCATCGACCGTCAGGAAAAGTGTCACATGGGCGACACCCTTATCAAACGATTTCTTCATGGGGAGTCCGCTGCTGGAAAATACGGCGAGCATTGCTATATTTTCGGCAAGCACATCCGCCTCGATCCAGGCCACATCCTTTTCTCTAGCGATATCAATAAGGTGTCTCAGGACACTGCTTGCGATCCCCTGTCCTTGGTAGTCTTCCTCCACAGTGAACGCAATTTCCGCTCTGCGCAAACCGTTTGGTGAATCGTACATGATGTAGCGCCCACCCCCGATGATGGTTTCCCCTCCCTTACTAGCAGGAATAGTAACCACTAATGCGACCGACTTTTCGAAATCAATTTCGGTGGCAGCCTTGAGTTCTTCGTCGGTCAGTTCGCTCTTGAAACCGAAAAAACGGGTGTAGATGGATTCAGGTTCGAGATTCTTGAATGCCTCCACGATTCGGTTTTTGTCGTCGGGGCGGATGGCCCTGATGATTACCGATGTGCCATCTTTGAGTTTTTCACGCACCCTGTAATTTTGCGCGTCCATCATGACAGGCGCTCCTTCTGGTTGGGACAGATTATGGTCATCCACGCCGGATCACCTTCCTGCGAGAGGCAAAATGGGTCCATCTCACACCCCACGCGCCCGGATTCGCAGGTTTGGAGATTCTTTCAAACCGCCGGCATAGCGGACGCGAATCCCTCTGCCATGCCAAGACAGGCTCTGGCATAACAGTCTTGCACATGCGAGGGAGCAAGAATAGCATCTAATGCAGCGTTCCATTCTGGCCGCGCGAAGTATTTTCATGAGAACCTGCCGTAGAACGATCTAGAAAGTATCATATTGGTCTTGAGAACGAGCTATTCCATCGGATGCGGCTGCCCTGTTCAGGAAACCACATTACCCCACAGCCTTCCCTCAGGCTCTATCTTCCTCCGAGCCCTAACCGCCAGATTAATAGGCACATGAGTGAACTGACGCTGCCAGTTGCCGACGACCATATTGGCCTTTCCCACCATTGCCGCATGTACAGCGTTGTGCCCCAACATCCATTTTGTCGTCGGAGAATTTGCCCCATGTTTGTCTCAGTTCATGGATCTTCCTTGTGCCTGCAGCGTTAATTCACCGCGGCTTTCCTTTTTCTCCGGTCAGAAACCAATCAAAGTTTGAAACTCTTATGAATAGGGCTTCTTTCACTTTCATTTTACATTCGCTAGAGTGAGCATTCTGATATTGTGCTATGATTGCGTACTGTACCGTAGCCTTACCAGGAGTATCGCGAGAAATTAGATAAGAGAGCCTTTCTTTGCTCTATTGGTTTCTCTTCTGAGACGGAATAGGTTCCTTGGTCTTGTCCTTCACTTTTAGCCTTATCCCAACCAGGTCTTTCATTTTGGCAGTCTGACACTAGCCCTACGGAAGATCACTGACACGCCGATGCATCATCCAACGAGGAACTTTCGCAGAAAAGTCCTGAAAGTGTCGTCCATTGCGAACAGAAGATTGTCAATTCTTTTTTTGAGATCGTTACGCAGGGTTGAGCCTCCTAAAAAGTGTTATGTGGTTGGCGGTTATTTTCTGCTCATATGTTCTTTAAAGTCTCTCTTGCTTGCCTAGTAGTGCGTTCCTTAAGTTGTCTTTATATCTAAAGACACCTAACACCTTAATAACACGAACGGTTATGCTAGCAAATGCCGCTTTTTTTGAGAACGTGACACTAGGTCAGACATGGCCCATTAAAAAGAGCACCAACACAATAACCAGTACCAGGCCAAGGATACCGCTGGGGCCCCGCCCCCAGCTACGACTATATCCCCAAGTCGGCAGCGCACCTATAAGCATCAGGATCAAGATTACTATTAAAATAGTTCCCATCGATTTTCTCCTTCCAAGTTAAGATCTAGGGTCAGAAATACAACCAGCAGAGGAGTCGCTTCTTATGAACTCCCTCTTCTCGTTTTTATTTTATATTCTGTAGAGTGGATCTTCTGCGACTGCCACCACAATCTGTTTGATAGATTGGGCCTAGTCAATCGACTAAATTGAAATTATTGTGAGCAACCATTTGCATCTTCGCCTTGACACTGCAGGATACGGCTGCACTGAAACACCTCGTTGACTGAATCAAAAAGCGTTTAAGATTATCGAGTGATGACGCAATAACCGTGTACAGTCCTTTGCATCTTTTGTGCCAACTATGGCCAAAGCCGTGCTTTTGGTTAGTTAGCTACAGCGATGGGTATGGAGATGAGATACCAAGGATAGGCAAAAAAGAGGCAAACGTCCTAATAACGGGCCATAAAGTTACTGATATGTGTCTTATCAAGGGGTTGCAAATTCACCCCGCGTCTTAATGTCGTTCAATCATCCTCATCCATGGTCCGGTTTTCGCTCTCAATCCCAAAACGCTTTATATGCCGATGAGAGAGCTCCACATGGAAGAACATGTTGACAGCCATATTTTGTAATTTCAATCTTTTGAAAAACAGATAAAAACCTTTCAAACTTCTTCCGAAATCTGAATTTCTAATCAATCTGGGCTTGTTCATTTTTCTCATCTAGCATAATTCGATTCCGGAAATGATTATTAAAACCGGAAAGAACTGTCCAGAAGAAAGGTCTGGGACACCGGAACGGGTGGTTTCTTCATTCTCTTGCGCAGCATGAGTATGCCATATGTTTCCTCGTAGGTTCTAGATGTAACTCAGTCTAGGGTTGGAGACCAGCAACTCTACTGAATCTCCCCGTGGACGACCGGTATACCCATCTGAGCCTTTTACAGACCGTGAAATCGATTGCAATCAATAGCAGCAACTAAGAAACGCCCTTTTATTTTACCGTGAGGCAGCGATGTTTCCGCCACTCAAAGTAAACACTAACATTTGAAGGCCGAATCCAATTTTGCAAACGTTGGCCGCTCCGCTTGTCATACATGCTTGCTTCCAGTGGGTATGAAAAGTCGGAACTCCCATTCGAAATATCAATAGGCCATTATGATTCTTCTACCAGATGACCCCCCTGAAGAGGGGCCCTAAAACGTCTCAAT
>CAZGVM010000264.1:0-3523 GCA_964528855.1 uncultured Desulfomonile sp.
CGTACCATATCGCGGCTCGAGGAGCCGTAAGGACTTTTCAGGTAGTACGTCCTCTCAAGGAAATGACCGTTTTTGATAATGTCCTGGTTGGGGCCTTTCTGAAATGTAAAGACAACAGGCGCGCCTTTCAAAAGGCTGAAGAATGTATAAAGTTATGCAGCCTGGAATCGGTACAGGGGAGGTTGGCGGGTGAATTGTCCATTGGGGGCAAGAAAAGACTCGAAATGGCGAGAGCTCTGGCGACAGGCCCGCGTCTTCTAATGCTGGATGAAGTCATGGCGGGTTTGACTTCCACTGAGGTCAAGGAATCAGTCGAGGTTCTGCAGAAACTTCGGCAGTCAGGGCTTACGCTTATGGTTGTGGAACATGTCCTGGACGCTATCATGCCCATAGCGGACAAGATAGTGGTGCTGGACGGCGGCGTAAAGATAGCCGAAGGTAAGCCGGAGATTATAATCAATGACGAGAATGTAATAGAGGCTTACCTGGGTGCGAAATACAGTCAGCGTTACAAACAGAGGAAGGAGGGGATGTCTGTTGAGTGATCCTATCCTGACCGTCTCTGATTTGTACGCCGGCTATGATGGATTGCCCGTCGTTTTCGGTGTTTCGCTGGAAATCATGCCTGGTGAACTCGTGGCAATAGTAGGAGCGAACGGGGCAGGCAAGACTACTACCATGCGTGCGGTCAGCGGTCTCATTCATCCACTGCAGGGGCGGATCAACTTTCAGGGACAGGACATTTCCAAAATGGCCGCCCACCAGATATTGAAGCTTGGGGTGAGTTACGTTCCTGAGGGCAGACGAATATTCGGAAAACTGTCCGTGAAAAAAAACCTGTATCTTGGGGCTTATACGGAAACCTCGCATGAAGAAGTGAACCGACGCATGGATGAACTATTCCGTATTTTCCCGGTATTAGGCTCTCGCTCCGATCAGGTCGCAGAAACACTCAGCGGAGGAGAGCAGCAAATGCTGGCAATTGCTCGTGGTCTCATTTCCCGACCCAAACTTCTGATGCTCGACGAAATGTCTCTAGGCTTGATGCCTACCATGGTCGAAAAAATGATGGAGACTATAACGTCCATAAACAAATCCGGCACTACCGTGCTTCTTGTGGAACAAATGGTTCAGGAGGCGTTGGAGATTGCGCACCGTGGATATGTAATCCAAAACGGAAAAATCATTCAATCAGGTTCGTCAGGCGAATTGTTGGATTCGGAACAAGTCCGCAAGGCATACCTCGGGATGTGATTCCACAAATTTCCGACAATTTTTCAGTAGCCGGCGCATTGAAAAGCCGGTCTCTGAGACGAGCACAGAGACAGGTTGATATTTGTTATTCTGATTTTTGTCTCAATTCTACCCTACGGATATTTCCACTGACTGTTTTAGGCAATTTCCTCTGAAATTCAATTTCCCTCGGGTACTTGTAAGAGAAATGGATCCGCGTGCGTCCGCTCAGTCGGTTCTTTACTCTGGACACATCAAGGGCCCATGTGCCATCATCCTGGTAATTCGTGGACTTCCTGTCGTCCATGTTAACAATCGTCACATGGGCTGAAACAGACGATTTTTGAAAACGGTGAACAAGGAAACCGCTATGGAAAAAATATGGCTCAATTCTTATGCTCCCGGAGTTCCAGCGTTAATAGACTTTGAGGACATCCCCTTGCAGGCTGCGCTTTCCCGAACGGCTTCACGAACTCCAGATAACTCTGCGCTTGTCTTTCAGGGAAAAACTCTCAAATACAGGGAACTGGATCTGTTGGTTTCAAAGTTTGCTTCCGCGCTGAAAACACTCGGAGTGGGACCGGGCGACCGGGTTGCGCTGCTCCTACCCAATCTGCCGCAAGCAGTGGTGGGAATCTATGGGGCATTCCGGATCGGGGCGGTGGCCGTGCCGAATAATCCATTGTACACCGACCGGGAACTGGAGCTGCAGTTTCGAGATTCCGGCTGTAAATGGGTCATCTGTCTGGATACGCTGGTTCCAAGGGTCCTGAAACTGAAGGGATCGACCAGTATTCAGTATGTCATCTCATGTCACATCAACGAATATCTGCCTTTTCCATTAAAACAGCTTTTCCCATACCTGAAGAAGACTTTGTATTTGGAAACCAGGGGGATTGACGGCGTTCATGAATTCTCCAACTTGTTGAAAAGTAATCCGCCGGTCTCACAGGACTATCCATCAAAAATGGATGACACTGCGGTGATGATTTACACGGGTGGCACCACGGGGGTTTCCAAGGGAGTGGAACTGACCCACAGGAACCTCACTTCAAATTGCCAGCAGGCATGTGCATGGACCACAGGAGTGATGGACGACAAAGAGACCGTCCTGGGATGTTTGCCGTTCTTTCATTCATATGGTCTGACAGCGGCGATGAACATGTCCATTTATTATGGGTGGACAAACGTGCTCATTCCCAAGCCCGAAGCGCTCGCAATCCTGAAGGCGGTTGAAAAATACAGAGTTACATTTATTCCGGGTGTTCCCACATTGTTTAACGCAATGATAAATCACCCTCAAACCGGCAAATTTAATCTGAAGTCGGTTAAGGCCTGTCTTTCTGCGGCTGCTCCGTTGCCGCTTGAGATAATCAAAGGCTTTCAGGCTGTCACCGGCATCCAGATTTCGGAAGCTTACGGTCTGACCGAAACCTCGCCTTGCACTCACGCCATACCTTTTGGTGGAAAGGTGAAACCTGGATGTATCGGACTGCCAATTCCCAACACGGAGGCCAAGCTCGTAGATATTGAAGACCCCACGAAAGAGGTTCTGGAATTTGGCAAGCCCGGTGAACTCTGTGTCAAAGGCCCTCAGGTCATGAAAGGCTATCACAACAGACCAAAGGAGAGTCAGGCCGCATTCAGGGACGGGTGGTTTTTCACAGGAGACATTGCGACGGTAGACGAAGAAGGCTACTTCACGATCGTTGATCGCAAGAAAGACATGATCATATCCGGAGGGTTCAACATATACCCCAGGGAAGTGGACGAGGTGCTGTTTGCCCACCCCAAAGTTCTGGAGGCATGTGTCATCGGGGTGCCGGACAATCATTTCGGAGAGAGGGTAAAGGCTTACGTGGTTTTGAAGCCGGGTCAGACCGCCACCGAGCAGGAGCTGATCGACTATTGCAAAGAGCGTATGGCAAACTACAAGACTCCCAAATTTGTAGAATTTATAGATCAACTCCCTAAAAGTGAAATAGGTAAGATCCTTCGAAAGGGGCTCATAGAAATAGAGAGAAATAAAGAGCGTTGATTTGCGCTCAGGACTTGGGCGTCTGGAGGTTTTTCAACGGCTTTCAGACTTCATCAACATCATGATGCCTGGCGTTGGTGTCAGGCTCTTTTGTGCTCTTATCCAAGGCCGTCTGTCGTCTTTCAACGCCTAGTTTCAGGTATGTTCAAACTCACATTCCGCGCCTATGCATGGTGTTTCGTGAAGAGTTTTTCCACTCCCCAGTTTAGGAACCTTGAAAGAGATAGGTTCTTAGATCATAGAAGTGTCCTC
>CAZGVM010000265.1:0-3473 GCA_964528855.1 uncultured Desulfomonile sp.
GCCCTAAAAGCTCTCGAAAACGATCACGAATTTCTGCTGAAAGGTGATGTCTTCACGGAAGACGTTATTGAGATGTGGATTGAATACAAAACCAACGCCGAATTGAATCCGGTTAGAATGAGACCACATCCCTATGAGTTTGCTCTGTATTATGACATCTGATGCCCCTGTTATCCGTTTGTGTCTTGGCAACTGTCCTGTCAGTTAGCTAAGGTAAGCCACGGTTGATGTTATCGATTAGCCGTGGCTTATTATTTTGTTGCCTCCTGGCCCGCTATGCGAGCATAACAAAACCGTTTTAATTGACTTTCCGTCATTTCCCGGAATGGAGGCCAGATTGAAGACAATAAGAATAGCTCAGGCCCAAATCAATTCAACGGTTGGGGACATCAGAGGCAACGTAAACAAGATTCTCACTTACATAAAAAAAGCTCGTTCTCTCCTGTCAGACATCGTCACGTTTCCTGAACTTGCCATTTGCGGCTATCCACCAGAGGATCTCCTACTAAGGAAAAAGTTTCTGAAGGATAACCTCAGAGCATTGGAACTGGTGACGCGATCGTGCGAAGACATAACTGTCCTGATTGGATTCGCCAATTTCAGTGATGGCGGACTTTTCAATTCTGCAGCGTTAATCCACGACAAAAAAATCGTGAAGGTTTACAACAAGCTTGAATTGCCCAATTACGGTGTTTTTGATGAAAAGAGGTATTTCACCGCAGGCGCCGAATGCCTGGTTTACGATATTGAAGGTATCAGGACCTGTGTCACGATATGTGAGGACATCTGGATTGCCGGTTCCAGGTCTGAGACTTGCGCCCTGGATTCCAATGCAAATCTTACTCTAAACATTTCAGCGTCTCCCTTTTTCGCCGGCAAGTATGAATTGAGGAAACAGGTTGTCAGGAGATTCGCCAAAGCCACCGGGTCGATTGTCTGTTTCAACAACCTGACGGGTGGCCAGGATGAACTCGTCTTCGATGGGGGCAGTTTGGTTATCGACCCTGACGGGAGCCTGATTTCAGGCGCCAAGCGTTTCTCAGAGGATTTACTGGTCACCGATTTGGGTTTTTCGGAAGACCAGACACGCGAAGCTTCCCAGGCCAAGCCTAATGATATCATCAATCTCAGATGCGCCCTGCATGAATTCAGACAGGGAGTTCGATCCGGATCATGTGAGGAACTTAGCATGGTTGAGGAGGTGTACGAGGCATTGAAACTTGGCCTCAGGGACTATTGCCTCAAAAACAGGTTCTCAAAAACGGTGATCGGATTGAGTGGGGGTATAGATTCCGCTCTCACTGCGGCTATAGCATGTGACGCGTTAGGCAGTGACAATGTGACCGGAGTTACCATGCCATCGCGTTTTACCTCCCAAGAAACTCTGTCAGACGCAACTCTTGTCGCAAAACGTTTGGGTATCCGCCTTATATCGGCTCCAATAGAGGAAATACTGAAATCTTACATGGAGGTTTTAGCAGAGGCTCTAGGCGCTGGTCCATTTGGGATAGAATATGAAAACCTGCAGGCTCGAATCCGCGGAGCCATACTGATGACACTCTCCAACCGCTTTAACTGGTTGGTGATAACAACGGGAAACAAGAGCGAAACGGCGGTCGGTTACTGCACGCTGTATGGTGACATGGCCGGTGGTTTTGCCCTGATCAAAGACGTGCCTAAAACTCTGGTTTACGAGTTATCCCATTACGTCAATCAGAAAGCTGGCTTCGAACAGATCCCGTCAAGCACAATCGAACGCCCCCCTTCAGCCGAACTCAGACCCGACCAGAAAGACGAGGATTCACTTCCACCCTACTCAATTCTTGATCCCATTCTGAAAGCATACGTGGAGAATGATAAGACCCCGGATGAAATTGAAGGATATGACAAGGAGACCGTGAAGTTCATCGCTCACCTGGTGGACATCAATGAATATAAGCGTCGCCAGGGCCCGCCTGGCGTCAAAATTACCCCAAAAGCTTTTGGAAGGGATAGACGTCTTCCAATAACAAGCAGATACAACAACATGGATTGGGACGAATAGAGAAAATGAAAGTCTTGGTAATACAGCATTTGGAGTCCGAAGGTGTCGGAACCCTGGGAGATTTCCTCAAAGACCGTGGATGGCTGATCGAAACT
Source organism: uncultured Desulfomonile sp. (assembly GCA_964528855.1). Taxonomy (GTDB): domain Bacteria; phylum Desulfobacterota; class Desulfomonilia; order Desulfomonilales; family Desulfomonilaceae; genus CAITZA01. The sequence continues at coordinate 2,140 of CAZGVM010000265.1, forward strand.
GCCAGGCTATATGACGGACATCGGCTTCCTGCCCGGGCAATTGATTACAGTCTTGTCATATCAATGGGCGGCTCGATGAACGTTTATGAAGAGGATTCCTTTCCCTTTCTAAAAGAGGAAACAGAATTTCTCAGGACGGGAATCCTGCAGGGCGCCAACGTGCTTGGAATCTGCCTGGGCGCCCAGATGATAGCCAAGGCATGTGGGGCCTCCGTGGGGCCTTCTCCCTCCAAAGAAGTAGGATGGGAGGAAGTTTATCTAACATCTGCCGGCATAGATGATCCCATATTCAAAGGAGCCGAGAATCCACTCAAGGTATTCCAATGGCACGAAGACATGTTCAACGTTCCTGTTGATGGCGCTTTGTTGGGTCACTCCAATCTGTGTCCCAATCAGGCGTTCAGGGTTAATCGCGCTTACGGGTTTCAGTTCCATCTGGAAGTGGACTCCCTGATTTTAGGATCGTGGTTCGAAGGCTCTCGGGAGTTAGAGTCATTCCTTACATATTATAGGGACCATTCAGATGAGTTGAAACTCCAGTCTCAATTAATATATAGTAATCTGGTGGCATTGATCAGCGCTTAGTATTTACGGACCAGTAAAGTTTCCCGGCAAATGTTATTCAACGCTGGAGGGGCTCATCAGATCATTTTTGGTTTCATTGAATTTCTTGACTGTCCTCAGTTTTGGAAAAGGTTCATTTTCCGATTTGGGAGAAGTTGGTCGATCCAGTTGGTGTTTTCCACTAGTCGGACTTTTTATTGGGTCAGCGCTTTTTTTGTCGAACTGGCTTTTTGCTTCTTTCTTGCCCATGAACATAGTCTCATTCATCACTGTGGGTTTGTGGATATTCATTACAGGCGGTTTGCATCTTGATGGATGGACGGACTGCTGGGATGCGTTAGGCGCTGCAGTCGTCATGGAACGCAGAGCTGAGATCATTAAGGACAGCAGGCTGGGGGCTTTTGGCGCCATGGGACTCTTCCTGATACTCGGGATGAAAGTGGCATGTCTGTCCACAGAAATGGTTGGCTTTTCTGGTCTTGTGTTGGCAACCGTAACTGGCAGGTCACTGATGATCATCGGTTTCAAGAACTGTCCATCGATGAAACCTGGAATGGCCCGGTCATTTAACGCAGGAATCAATTCACGTTCATACAGTCTGGCGTGGATTTTAACCTTGCCGTTTGCTATGATAGTAGGCGTTACTGGGATAATTGCCCTTGTTTTGGCCTATTTCTGCGTTATTGCGTTCAAGCGATTTGCCGAGGACAGATTGGGTTTTGTCAACGGCGACGTCATGGGGGCATCTTGCGAACTCTCTGAAACCTTGG
>CAZGVM010000266.1:0-3467 GCA_964528855.1 uncultured Desulfomonile sp.
TCAACTGTCTAAATCAATTAGACCATTTCTTCTCTCCTGGCCTTTTTCCTGTCGAAATATAGCTTGACCGGTTGCAGGGCCACGTAAAGCGCAGGAGTGAAAAAAACGCCCAACATTGTCACGCCCAGCATTCCGAAGCATACCGCAGTCCCAACCGCTTGTCTGCTTGCAGCCCCGGCGCCTGTCGCCACCACCAGCGGAAATACACCGACTATGAACGCCAACGAAGTCATCAAGATAGCGCGAAACCTTAATTTAGCTCCCATTACCGCCGCTTCCAGCAACGGTTTTCCAAGAGCCTGCTGTTCACGGGCAAATTCTACTACCAGGATGGCATTCTTGGAAGACAGGCCCACGAGCAGGACCAGCCCAACCTGAGTGTACAAATTGTTGTCCATCCCTCGCAAGGTCAGTCCAACGACGGCCCCAAGAACGGCCAGTGGGACCACTGTGACCACGGCGATGGGATCGGCCCAGCTCTCATACTGCGCGGCCAATATCAAAACTACAATCAATACCGCCAATCCAAAAACAATGAATATCTGTCCGCTAACCTTTCTTTCCTGGTAGGCCATTCCGCTCCATTCATAACTCATGCCTTGGGGAAGAATCTGGGCTGCCAGGTTTTCCATTGCTTGAAGGGCTTGTCCTGAACTGACACCTGGAGCGGAATCACCCAGAATTCGTACGGCTGGGAACATGTTGTAGCGGTCTATTCTGATTGGCGCTACGGTGTATTCCGCTTTTAACAGAGTTCCTAACGGGACCATCTGTCCAGACAGGTTTCTCACCTGCAGTCTCTGAATATCCTCCAGTTTGGACCTGAACCCGGCGTCAGCCTGAGCCATGACCTGCCACGTCCTGCCGTACTCATTGAAGTCGTTTATGTAGGTTGATCCGAGGAAAGATTGTAGAGTGTCGAACACGGATTGCACCGGAACTCTTAGGGACATGGCTTTCACACGGTCTATGTCGGCAAAAATGACGGGGGTCGCAACGCGAAAAGTCATGTTCACCTGTCTTATATTTGGGTCTGAGTTAGCCGCCAAAGCCAGTTCCTGTGCTATTTGAGCCATTGCGGTTGTTCCAAGTCCTCCCCTATCCTCCAGCCATAACTCGAATCCTCCACTGACCCCAAGTCCGGAAATCGGAGGCCGAGAGAATGGAAACACTATGGCCTCAGTAATTTGAGAGAATTTCCTCCCCAGTTCAGCCATGATGACATCTTTTGAAAGTCCTTCTTTCAACCGCTCATCCCATGAGGTTAAGGATGCGAAGCCGAGACCCAGATTAGGTCCCATGCCATCGAGAATGGAGTTTCCCGGAGTGACTGAAAAATCCTGGACTCCTTTCGTTTCTGCCAAAATATTAGAGATTTTTCTGGCAACCTCGTCTGATCGTTGCAGCGAAGAGCCATCCGGCAGCTGAAAATTTATCATTATTAATCCGTCATCCTCAGCAGGAAGAAAACCGGTAGGAACTTTGGTAAAAGCGTAATAAGTAAGGCCTATTGCAGCTAACCAGATGATCAGCATGAGAGGGATTCTTCTAACCAGAAATTCAATGATCCTCGTATAAGCGTTTGTCAATCTGTTGAATATTGAATCGAAGCCCGTGAAAAAAGCATTTTTAACTCCATGCTGTGGTCTCAACCACAAAGAGCATTGCACAGGCTTCAGCGTCATGGCGTTCACAGCGCTTAAAAGTGTAGTAAAAGCAATGGTCAGGGAAAATTGCCTGTAAAGCTGGCCTGAAATCCCACCCATGAAGGACGCAGGCACAAAAACAGCCATGAGGACCAGAGTGATCCCGATGATAGCTCCGGTTATTTCGTCCATAGCCCTGATGGATGCTTCTTTAGGTTTCAGGTTATTCTCGACCATATTCCTGTCTACATTTTCAACCACGACTATTGCGTCATCCACCACTATACCGATGGCCAGTATCAGCCCGAAAAGGGTGAGCATGTTGATTGAAAAGCCCAACAGGTAGAGGATAGCGAAAGTGCCTATTATGGTCACCGGAATGGTGGTGGCAGGCACCAGGGTGGCTCGCCAGTCCTGAAGAAATATGAAAACAACTATGAAAACCAGAATGAAAGCTATGATCAGTGTCATTATGACTTCATGAATGGATGCTCTAACGAACTCCGATGTGTCATAAACCACCTGATAATCCATGTCCGCCGGAAAATCTTTCTTGAGACCAGACATCAGGCGGCGAACTGAATCTGCGACGTCCAGCGCATTTGAACCTGGGGATTGATATACAATTATAGTGGCAGAAGGCAGTCCCCTGAAATAGGATTTTGTGTCGTAACTTTTGGCGCCTAGTTCGACCCTGCCTACATCATTAATGCGTAATATGCTTCCGCCATTTCCTGTCTTTACGATTATGTCCTCAAATTGCTGAGGATCAACCAAGCGTCCCAAGGTATTGATGTTGAAATCGAAACTTTGGCCCGCCGGAGCAGGTTCCTGTCCCAGGCGACCTGCGGCAACCTGTACATTCTGGTTTTTTAACGCATCCACTACCTCATTTGTAGTAAGGTTGTTGTGCTGCATCTTGTTTGGATCGAGCCAGATCCGCATGCCATAATCTTTGGCAGGAAAAACATTAACGTCCCCTACTCCCTGAAGACGGTTTATTTGATCCTTGATGACCGTTGTCACATAGTTTGTTAACTCAAGATCTCCGTAGGTTCCTTTGGGGGAATATAGAGAAAGCACCGTTACAAATGAGGTCGAACTTTTCTTGGTAATTACGCCTTGCCTCTGAACTTCAAGCGGAAGTTTAGACATTGCCCAACTGACCCTGTTCTGGACCAGCACTGTTGCCATGTCGATGTTAGTGCCTAGTTCAAAGGTAATCTTAAGTGTGTAGGATCCATCTCGAGCGCTAGTGCTCTGCATGTAAAGCATTCTCTCCACCCCATTGACCTGCTGCTCTATGGGGGCGGCCACAGTATCGGCCACTACCTGCGGACTGGCTCCGGGATAAGACGCAGTCACCTGAACCATCGGCGGAGTAATCTCCGGGAACTGAGCGACTGGCAGCGCCATGATGGCCACAGCGCCGGCTACCATGATCAGAATGGATAGCACGGAGGCAAAAATGGGACGATTAACGAAGAATCGGGCAAACATGTTAAGCCACCGTTATTTCTTTTCCTGAACCGGTTTGAGAGTTGTGGAATCTTGCCGGGAAGTGGGTGCGATCACCCGGACCGGCATGCCTGGCCTGGCACGAAGAGTACCTGTAGATATGACCCTGTCAGACGGTGACAGTCCTTCATCAACTATTGTCATTCCGTTCTCCTCACGGCCGGCCTGGATGCGCCGGGGCGCCTCAACCTCATTCTTGTCATTTAGCGTCAGCACATATTTACCTGCCTGGTCGAACTGTATAGCAGAGTTCGGAACTAGTATGACCTTGCGCTTCTGATAGGGTAAACGAAGGCGAGCAAA
>CAZGVM010000267.1:0-3449 GCA_964528855.1 uncultured Desulfomonile sp.
CAGAATTCCGTCTTGCTTCGCTTGATGTCGCTTGCCAGCAGGTCGTCAAGTCTCTCTCTCGCTATGTCCTTCGTTAGATATGGAAGCAGTTTGAGGTCATCAACCGTGTTGATGTCGGAGGGGGTTAAGTGACTTTCTTGCATGACACTTCTGTAGTAGGGGACTTTCTCGTAGACATGACTGATTAGACGGCTCAGTCTCTGGTTTTGATAGGCTCTATACTGTTCGAGATTCCAGTTCTCCGTCTGTTGAAAAAAGGCGAGGGCTTCAGAATAGGTCTTTCCATAGCGTATGGAAGGGGGCAAGAGATAAAACAAACTCTCCGTAAAATCTCTGACCGGAACAGGAGTTTCTTTCATAAGGTTTTTTATAATACTTTTCATAAACTATCTTACACTGTTCTTTTTCTAATTATATTCAGAAGAGTTCCGATTTCATCTCGGGTCAACGCCCCGATCGCAATGATTGAAACTCCATAAAAGAGCGCAGAAACCGCAACGTTCAAAAACAGATTATGTTCTCTCATGTAAAGGGTCACCGGGACCATTATGGCGCACGACAACAACGGCTTCCATGAAATATCCCTGAAATCCAGGGAAAACAGCTTCTGCCTGATGAATCTGTACTGTAGCTGATTCAAAATCATGAAACATAAAATAGTCGCCACGGTAGAGCCTACGACCCCTAACAGGGGAACGAGCGCCAGGTGCAATATAAAACTCACGAACACGGCAATCAGATTGACCTTCAGGTCGAACCCCTGATTGTCGGTGGATACCAGGACCTGCGCCAGGGAAACGAGCACAAAATACGGAACCATTCCGAATGCCATCACACTCAGGACCGCTGGCGAAGCCTCAAACTTTGCTCCATATATGATGTGAATCATCTGACTCGACAGGATTGCGGTTCCTGCTACAATCGGGAAGATAAATATGAAGGCGTACCTGAGGGAATCCACGGTCATTTTCTTCAGAGCGTCAAGACCATGCTCGTATCCCTTGGTCATGGCCGGTAACAGCGCCATACAGAAACCCACCGGGATCACTGTCGCAAAGCTGACAACCCTAGAGGCTGCGCTGAAAATACCGACCGCCTCTATGTCCATCAACTTGGACAGCATTATTTCCGGCATGCTGAGATGAAGAGTTGATAAAATCGCTATGCTCAGAAATGTAGGCGAGTGTCGGATCATGAGCTTCCAGATCGACCAGTCGAACGACCATTGGGGTTTTCCTACCACTTTCACGTAAAAATACATCATGAGGACGAATGTGACGAAATTGACAAATGTAATAGCTGCAAACACCCACAACAAATCAAAGCCCAAAAGCAGCAATACGAGGCTCAGGACAACCCTGGCCACATTCTCCAGCATGTAACACAAAGCCAGATACTCTGATTTCTCTATAGACCGAAAAACCGCCTCAATGTAGCGTATTGCAGTGGAGGGAACCAAAGACAGTGATGATATTGTGGCGCCGAGAACTATTCTGTGAGGGTAGCCCAAAAGCTCAACCGTAGTAATCATCGCGGCCATGGCCAATAATGAGGAAACTAATCCGAAGATCATTGAATTCATGAAAAACGACTGAATGGTTTCCGGCTTTCGGGAAGTCTCGCGGATGACAAGCGCCCCAAGACCCATTGAGGCTATGGTCACAAATATAGCCTGCCATGCCAGTATGAGGGAGTATTCGCCCAGCCCCTGAGCCCCGAGGCTGCGAGAAATAACCAGGATCAACGCAAAAGACACAAATGGATTGATCGCATTCGGAGCGGACAGGGCAATGGTGTTCTTTAAGAGCTGCGCTCTGGTTCCCATATATGACCGTTTCCAAAAACCAGTCCTCTATTATAGGGCTGCCGCAGGGCCGACTCTTGGACCTCCGAGACTAAGACGAGCTTGCGACAGCGTTCAATTAGAGGTTACTGGTTAAATTATCAGGGATAGCTTCAAGGACATTATACATCACGCCACAGGCGAATGGCAACTGAAATTAATTTAAAATACAGATAATTATGGCCTTATTCTAGGTTAAAATCTGGAATAGTGTTAAGTTACGCTACGATCATGCTATATATTATGTGTTCAATAGACTGACATATTTAAATAAATATGTCATAGGTCTTTACAGGGTGTTTGCGCTGTTCATGTTTCAAGTGGATGATCAAGCGATACGCCGTCACCTGCCCCTTGGCAGTCTCGGCACAATCGATGAATCCAGTCCCATTGGACGATAACTCTTGTTCGGGTCAATGTCGAAAAGCAGCTTGGGCATTCTGAGAGGGGGATTTCCGATGTCGTAAAGGTCCAGAGATCCGCCGAGTTCGCCGTATTTATAGTCCTTGGTTCTGGGATGACCGCCTATGGAAGCGACGAACACCCCAAGATAACGGTCGTACCTGTCATACCATGTGTACTGTTTATAGTATTCAATACTCCTCTCACCGAGTGTTGCCTGAATGAATCCCCGGTAATTGCCGTGAAGATTGAAAAGGGTCCAGCGTCTTCTTTCTATGTCCCATGGAGCGTATCCTATGATTTCGCCGTCCTTGATTCGCACTATCCAGTAGGATCTTGAATAATTGAGGCGTGGGACGATGGTGAAGTTCGTGCCGTCGATATTGTCTCTCTCGTCTTCTCCACTGACACTGGGCAATTGAGCCATGGAAATACCGGCTCCAAAAAAACAGATTGTGCAAACTAGAATGGAAATGAAAGATCTTTTCATCTGTGTTTCTTCCTGGACCTCCTGAGTTTGCCGAAGGACAGAGCCTTGAGCAGGCCTTTGAAATGATCCATGTTAATTTTCAAAAGCGCTTCCGGACCCCGCCGCTGGAAGGCTTCCATGGGTTTCTCGTAAATCAAATGATGAATATTTGCAAGTCTCCAGAATATCGAATAAGTACGATCAGATAATTTGAGAGGGGCGTTAAGCGCACGCTCCATTTTTTCAGCCTGTGCCTGGTCCGGCCTGTTAAAGACCGCTGTGGATTGAGTGAGATGCAACAACCCGGCTCCGGACACCAGTCCGTCATTTATCGAACAGTAGGCTACGGCTGTCGGCGCCGTAAAGAACGGCCAGCATTCGCCATGTTCAAGTCCAAAAATAAAATTTCCCAGTCCGTAAAATATGTGACCGTGCTTCCACTGCTCATGGCCCTGCAATCGGTGAGCGTGGTGGCAAGCAACCACTACGGCCCCGGTATCGATGATCTCTCTGGCAAAAGCCCTTCTGCTCGGGCTTGGGTAAGCCTCATATTCAACTCCCCAGTGGAGACAGACAATAACATTCCTGCCCAGCCTGGACCATTTCCTGACCGCCCTCAGCGCCTTCTCAGATTCAAGCATGTTCACGAACATGTCTGACTCCTGCTGAGGCGGGTTGGTGTCCCCCCCAACATAGGCAAGAACTGTAATCGGAACACTTTTAATATCAAGATGA
>CAZGVM010000268.1:0-3445 GCA_964528855.1 uncultured Desulfomonile sp.
CCGAGTTTCCTACCATCGAGCATATCATCAATTTTGTTCTATCGCACACCGCATCAAAAACAGGCGGTGTCATGGAGGTCAAGGTTTCTGAGGCCCCGAGCGCTCAAGATCATGCCGCTGTCCAGGAAAAAATCCTTGCTCTGTTGTCCGACAAGACCGGCTATCCATCAGACATGCTTGATGTAGAGCTTGATCTTGAAGCTGACCTTGGTATTGACACAGTAAAGCAGGCCGAATTCATCACGGAAATTAGGGAAGTTTTTGGCATCCCCCGAATAGATGGTCTAAAAATAGCAGATTTCCCTACCATCAGGCATATCATCGGTTTTGTGATGGAGAGTAGTCAGACGGAACTGCCTTCCACCGCGGCGGCGCCTGTAATTACGACGGAAGTTGAAAAAAAGACTGAAAAGGTTTCCAGGATACATCTGTATGAATCCAGGTTGGTTAAACTTCCTCAACCATCGGGAATCGAACAACCGCAGATCGATAGATTCATAATACTTTCTAAAGCGAGCGAGTTGGCTGACAGTGTTGAGAAGGCCCTGGTTGCCCGAGGCCTGGGAAGCGTGTTCAGGATCGAAGATTCAGGAAAGTTGAAGGACTTCGTTGAAGGACGGACAGGCATCATCAATCTCCAGGGAACCCAGGACGAGGATCAGCTTGAAAGGAAGAGTTTTGAGCTGTTCATCGAACTGGCAAGGCTATGCGAAAATGGTCCTGCAGCGCTTGTTACGGTAGTTGAGGAAGACGGAGCTTATGGATTCCGGGCGGCAAAACAAAGCGGTTACAAGACAGGGGCTCTAACTGGAGCGGCGAAATCTTTTGCCAAGGAGTATCCGGAAACTTTCTCCAGGGTGATCGACCTGGCGCCTTCCTTGAACGCCGACAGGAAGGCAGAGATTGTGGTGGCGTCACTGGTGACTGATTACCCACTGGAAACATGTGTGGATCAGGAAGGACAACTAGAAGCGATCAGGTTCGTTCAATCTGAAGGAAGTCCGGATAAATCCGCTCTTAACCCCGGAGACGTCATGCTGGTGACCGGAGGCGCACGTGGAATCACGGCGGAATGCCTGAAAAGGTTGGCGCGAAAACACCCTCTGACTTTTGCCTTGCTTGGTAGAACTTCCCAGACCTCAAAATCGGAGGCGTACGCCGGTTTCACCGAAGAGGACTGGTTGAAAGAGCGTAATAGAATCGTTGAAGGTATGAAACGTGACGGCTTGGCGCCAACACCGGTGAAAGTGGAGAAGGAATTGTCCCGATTACGGGGTGAGGGCGAGGTGTTTCAGAATATCAGCGAGTTAAGAGACATGGGCTCAGAAGTCATGTATCGATCGCTTGACGTTATGGATGCGGTTTCGATCGATGAGTTCATTAGAGATGTCGCCACCGTTTGCGGACGAGTGGACATGGTCATACACGGCGCCGGGCTGGACATAAGCAAGGCGCTTAAAACCAAGACCCTGGATCAGATCGAACTGGTTTATAAGGTCAAGGTCCAGGGCATGAGAAATGTTCTTTCGGCGTTGGAGAAATACGGTCTTCCTCCCAAGAGGATAATCGGATTCGGAAGCGTTTCGGGTCGATTTGGCAACATGGCCCAGCTTGACTATTCTGCGGCTAATGATTCCCTGGCCCATCTGATGAGATATGTCGGCCGCAACTCTGACACAAGAGCTACCGTTATCGATTGGGCGCCCTGGGCTGAGATCGGAATGGCAGTTCGGGGCAGCGTTCAGGCTACTCTTGAGGGCGCCGGAATAGACTTTATCCCACCTGAAAACGGGGCGGAACTACTGGAGGCTGAGATTTACCGAACCAGTGATTCTCCAGAGGTCTTAGCCGCCGGTAAACTTGGTCCTTTTGCTGTTGACGCCTTCGTTGTCCCCGACGAGAATCCGGAGTCAGGTCTCAGAATCGGTGGCCAGAAGGCCAATATTCTGGAGTTGGTCCCAGGGAAGCGGGCGAGAATCGAGATATTCCTCGACCCCACGCATCCTTTGCTTGATCACCATCGTATAAACAGAGCGGCCGTGTTTCCCGGGGTGGGTGGTCTTGAACTCATGAGAGGAGCATATAAGGTTCTCAACCCCGATGCAGGAAACGTAACATTCACGGATGTCCGTTACCTGCAGCCGCTGAAAGTCTTCAGAAATGATCCATTTCAGGCGGAGATTGAGGTTGAACTGAAAGAATCCAGTGGTTCATCCAGACCAACATACAAAGCGAAGATAACGTCTATATTCCGTGACAAGGAGGGCCGTGCCCTCGGTGAGCCTCGCGTCCACCATCAGTGCAGGCTGCAAGCAGCTCAAGCCGATCTGCCTGAATGGCCCGAACCGGAATTCTGGAATCTGTCGCTATTCGTTCCCTATTCAGAGATATATGCCCAGTTTTTCCATGGCCCGGCATTCATGCTCCTTGATCATTGCTCGATAGAGGGGTCTTGGGGCGCCATCAGATTCAGGTACCGGGACACCGAACAGAGACCCGACATGTTCTCGGATGTCATTCCTGCCGGGGTTGAGGCAGTGTTCCAGGCAGTCGCCGCATTTGGAATGGAGTCCCACGGAGTCATGGCGTTGCCCATTGGTATAGAAAAAGCCATCATCCACAAGGCGGACGCCATCCCCTTTGACGGAGAACTGACTCGTCGTGAGGTTATTACAGCCGCCTCGGATGAGGAACGCTCGCGCTTCAGGTTTGACGGCTGGATCAAAGATAGTGAAGGCAATTTGATGGTCAGCCTGTATGGTGTTGAGATGATCGAACTTGAGGGCAAGGCCAAGTTTGTCGGAAAACTCCATGAAGCCACAGTGGAAATCGCTTCATTGATCAAGGATGATGAGTCTTTTGAGGCAGAGGAAATTCTGAGGAGTTTGACACCCGATGAGATTGCCGAGGCAAAATCGAAAGCCACTCCAAAAAGGCAAAAAGAATGGTTAAGTGGTCGCATAGCCCTGAAGCAGTCGGTACAGCGCTTGCTGGCAATGGAAGGAAGGGGAGATACGCCTGCAACGGATATAAGGATCTTCCAGGATGAATTGGGTAAGCCTTTTGCGGAATTGGCCGGTCAGGCGGGGAAAAAGATAGGCTCGGTATCACTGACCCATTCCAATGGTGTGGCAATGGCTGCTGCCGCTGCGGTCGAGCATTTTGTCGGATTCGGAATCGACGTGGAAAAGGTAGAGCAGAGAAGCGATTCATGGGTTACTGATTATTTTGACGAATCGGAGATAGCCCTGGCCGGAAACGGTTTAGAGAAGTGGACTAGGCTCAACGGAATTTGGTCGCTGAAAGAGGCTAGCCTGAAGGCCCTTGGTGTTGGTTTGAGATTTGACCTTAAAGACATCGTTGTTTCCGAGCTTGACGAATGTGGAAGGGCAAGGCTTGAGTTTCGCAACGAAGCCGGCCGAGCGGTAGACCGTCTGGAATTTTC
>CAZGVM010000269.1:0-3425 GCA_964528855.1 uncultured Desulfomonile sp.
TTAGAGCCATTCCCCCTTGCGGCTGCTGCGTTCAAAGATGATGAGGCAAAGGCATTGGCGGCTGGAAATAGAACCGATCTACGGAAACCTATTGATACATATGAGGTAAATTCTTGAGCCTCTGATACTTTTATTAATTCACGGTCATTTTTCTTTACTCGACCCCTGAAAAGTGTTAACTTACTAGTAATCCTTCAGTATCCGCAGGGCTGATCTGTTAATTCCCGGCAAAATATCTCCTCGGTAAAATTTCTTTGATGGCAAAGCTTCGGTCAGAATTCTCTGAGTTGAAGCCGGGCCTATTGTGAAAAAAGTGACACATTTGAAAAATGGTCGATTTTGTAATTATTCACTGGCTTCATTTCTTGATGCTCCATTTGATCCTAGGCTGCCATCAACCGATGAAAGCTGAGAATCAGTTTTGAAAAAATGTTTCAACAGAAATTCTTTTACCAGGCGTGTTGCGGTTAGCGCCGACTGGCTTTTTCCGTAGTTGCGAATCGTCATTTGCAGATTCATTTTATTCCATAAAGGTATCCATGACATCTACTGGTCCAACACATGGCGATGAAACGTATGTATCCCGGCCATCTCCAGATACCAGGCTCCGGGCAGCACAGATAACTCAAGTTTTTCATCAGTCTGCTATGGGTGGGCTCGGCTCTTTTGTAGGCGTTGTTGTGCTTGTAACGGCGCTGTGGCATGTGAAACCACACTTACAATTGATTTTGTGGGTTACCTCTTTCCTAGTTATCTACTGTATTCGCATATGCTTGACCATAGGATTCCAGAAAGCTAATCCAACCGGAAGCGCCACTATCTGGTGGGGCCACATGCACCAAATATTGACACTATCTAGTGGAATCGCATGGGGATATGCAGCCGTTTTTCTTTTTCCGGACAAACATCCTTATTTGCAGATTTTCATGATAATTTTCATTGGGGGTATTGTGGCTGGAGGAATAGCCGTTTATGCGCCCACCAATGAATATCTCCAGAACATCCTGGTCGCTCTGGTTCCATTGACTGGACAGTTTTTTTACCAGGGGGGAACAGAGAACTTTGTAATTGCAGGATTGCTGCTCATGTTTGGGATTATAATGGCGTTTTCTGGCAGGACGATTCACAGAAGCCACGCAGAACTCTTAACACTTCGGTTTGAAAGGCTTGAGCTCATTGATGATCTTAAGAGCGAAATAGAATGGAGAAAGAATGTAGAACAGGATCTCGTTAAATCGCGTGATGAATTAGAGCTTCGTGTCGCACAGCGCACAGCAGAAATTACCAAAATTAATAACGAGCTGTACCTTGAGATTGGCGAACGCTTGAAAATCGAGCGAGAACTCAGAAAGCGCAAGGAGGAAATCGAGGCTATTCTAAACGCTACATCAGATTCAGCGCTATTGGTAGATCACCAGGGCGTAATGCTGGCTGTAAACGAAACAAGCTCAAGATCATTGGGAAAATCAACTAATGAACTGATTGGCAAAAATATTTTCGATTACCTTCCCTCAGAATTGGGCAGTTCAAGAAAGCTCCGGCTCGATAAGGCTGTCAAGACCGGAAAAATTATTTCGTTCGAAGATCAGCAAAGAGAGAAAATATTTTCCCACAACTTATTCCCTGTTTTTGACGAAGACGGTCAGGTAAGGCGTGTAGCCACGTTTGTGCGAGACGTTACAGAAAACCGGAAGTTGGAACAAAATCTAAAAGAAAGCGAAGAAAAATACCGACTCCTGGTAGAAAAGACTTTCGAAGGAATTGCGGTCATTCAGGATGGATTAGTTCGTTTTGTCAATCGGGCAACCTTGGATATAGGGGGTTATGAACAGTCCGACATTATTGGCAAGCCATTTACAGAATTTGTCTTCCATGAAGATTTGGATGAAAGTGGTCAACGCTACAACACGATCGTTAACTCGAGCAAACAGGTGCCACGTCATCATTTACGATTAATAAGGAAAGATGGCGAGATAATATGGGTGGAAGCTGACTCTGGCCCCTTTGCCTGGGAAGGGGACAATGCCCTTCTTGTTGTAATGACTGACATCACTGAACGCAAGAAGGATCAGGAAAAATTACGTGAGAGTGAACGCAAGTTCAGATTACTCTTGGAGGATGTTGGCAGCGTTCCTGTCCAAGGATACAATGTTCACAGAGAAGTGGTCTTTTGGAATACGGCGAGTGAAAAGCTCTACGGCTATTCCAGCGAAGAAACCATGGGTAAGAAACTGGAGAACTTGATAATTCCTTCTGACTTACGCGAGACGGTCATTTCGGGAATAGATAACTGGGTTCAGCGAGGGCAAAAAATAGAGCCTGGAGAGCTAAATCTAGTAAAAAAGGATGGGGCGTCGGTGGCGGTGTACTCAACCCATGTGATGTTAGAGGAAGCCGGTGGCAACAAGGAAATGTATTGTGTGGATCTAGATCTCTCTGAACTAAAAAAAGCTGAGACAGAGAGATCGTCTCTTAGAGAACAGCTCTTTCAGTCCCAGAAAATGGAAGCCATAGGAAATCTGGCAGCTGGGATCGCACACGATTTCAATAACCTATTACAGATAGTAATTGGATTCTCCCAGCTAATGCTTCAGCAGAAAGAAGATGAAGACCCTCATTACATCTACATTGAGAAAATATATCAGTCTGGAAGACGTGGAGCTGATCTGGTCAAGAATTTAATGGCCTTCAGTCGCCAGGCTCCAGTGACGCTACGTCCGGTTGATCTGAATTCTGAACTGGAACAGATCTATGATCTGCTATCTCACACAATTACCAAGAATATCGACATCGAACTGGAGCTATCGAAACCCTTGAAACCGATCATGGCTGATCCATCGCAACTGTGTCAGATAATCATGAATCTGGCTGTGAACGCCCGTGACGCAATGCCAGATGGAGGCAAGTTGGTCATTCATACTTCCAATCTGATTCTTGGAGAGGGCGACTGCCTGAGTCAGCCCAAATTGACACCTGGATTTTACGTATCATTGAGTGTCTCAGATACCGGTCACGGCATAGATAAGAAGGATATTGATCACATCTTTGAACCTTTTTACACTACCAAAGAACCCGGCAAAGGATCAGGTCTGGGACTTGCAACAGTATATGGAATAGTACATCAGAACAACGGGCACATTTCGTTTGAAACCAGAACAGGAGTGGGGTCGACATTTAGGATTATCTTCCCAGCAATCATTGATGAAGAGGTGTTCGGAAAATCTGAAATTAAACCGGTATCGACCAGAGGAGTTGAAACAATCCTCTTGGTCGATGATGACAGCTCTATTCTAATGCTTGGACAAGAAATTCTTGAAGCATATGGATACAAGGTTGATACTGCAATTAACGGCGCAGTGGCCCTGGAAATTTATCAAAGAGATTATGACAAAATCTCCCTTGTGATTTTGGACATGATGATGCCT
>CAZGVM010000270.1:0-3378 GCA_964528855.1 uncultured Desulfomonile sp.
GCCGGGTCAACCTTGGCAGCGTCAAATGCTTTCAACGCTTCCTTTTTCTGAAACTCCAGAAAGGCCACTCCGTTTTCAGCGTTCACAAGGTCCGTCGGCAAACCATCGAGGATCTCGTCAATTGATTTCCCGGAATATTTCCTGCTCCCGGACAACTCACAAGCCCTCAGGACACGATCATAAATGCTCGAATAGGCAAGCTGCGCCTTCTTCATCTCTCCCAGTTTTCCCATCAGATTGTTTTCCAGCATCTCAGGGATTGGAGTTCCATCAGACAATGCGACTTCAACCCCAAGGTCTTTACAGACCGCTGAAAATAATTCCCTCAATTCGCTTCCCATACTCCCCCCAGTTTTATTAGTTATTTGCGCCTCTTCCTTGATGTTGTTAAGCGCGACACGAGGCCCCGCCATTGGGTCCGCTCCCATTCCCGACGGAACAAGAGCCATGTGCCTGACTGCCGTAATCTTTACCGGCAACCACCTGACCATTTCCCCGTCAATCATTTTTCCTTGTTGTTTTATGAATTCCTGGGCCAACATTTTCGGGTGAGACGGAACATAATCCCCGTCAATTCCAATCGACCCCGCCCTTATGATTCCCGAACGAAGGCCCTTGGCCGCCTTTGGATCATATTCCGGGTCCACTGTCAGCGTAGCGTTGATTCCCCCTTCCAGCTTGTCTGTCGTTTCTTCCCAGTAAGGTTTTTCGACACTCCCGGCAATGTCCTTGGAATCAATTGAATGGTTCCACATGATGTCAGGATTTGACTGCTCAATCAGAGGAACAACGTCCCTGCTGATCGCAGCGGAGCTGTCATGACCAAAGTCTACGCACTGAGGATATGGAAAACTCGAACTCGGCCACAATTTGGCGCCACTGACCAGCCGCCACAAAACCCTGACTTTTCCGTCATCAGGAATGCCCGGTGGGGAAGGGCCGTTAGACAGGGAAAGAGCGACCTCATCCTCTGTTTCCCCCGATTTTTCCTGTATTCGCTGATTTAATTCTTCAGTAGACTCTCCCTGGTCATAAGCATTTTTCAGACCCTTGCAATCTACGATGCAGTCAAAGGTGTAAATCTTTTGACCTTTCCTGTTTAACCTGAACTTAAAAGCCTCTTTCATTCCCCCCGTTATCCCCCTTAATGATTTGTCGGTAAGTGCGAAAACATTTCATATCTCCTGGAATCAGAAACAAAAGACGCGATAAACGCCCCGGAAGTGGCGTTACGCTGATCATGCCCCAACAGTTTTCTCGCTTCTTCTTTGGAAATTACTTCCTGAGTCAACTGCCCCAAAACTTTTTGTGAATCCATGTATCCGGCTTCCGCGTCCCTGAATGCGTCTATCGAACGACTGGTGGTAAATTTGACCGAAACCCCCACATTGCCCAGACCGTTAAGAGCAAAATTCAGCCTGTGGCCATGTTCGATCACTCTTTTAACTCCAAGCTGAAACATTTTGATACCCTGGGTAAGTTCTTCATAAACTACCTTGGCGAAGGTCTCAGTTGAGTTAAAATTCCATCCAAACGCGATAGGATCTCTTTGAAGGGCCGAGAATAATCCCTGTAAAACAATTTGAAGAACGTCTTTTGCCCCCTGAGCCCCGGCGGTAATATTATTGAACTGGAATTCGATATTGTCGTAACTGACGCAGATCCCGTCATCCATTTCTTTTGTGAAGCTGTCCGCTACCTTGTTCAGATATTCCTGAGCCATAGCGTTATATTCTTCGTCTTCCTGGCCTGGCTTTCGTGGCGGTCTTTCAACTTTCGCGAGTAAAACCCCCAGCACTGAAAGTTTTTCAACCCAGGTCCGGATTTTTTTCATGATAGCCGCGTGGTGAGCGCAAGGCTCAATTGCCGCCAGCGCAGGCGGAACAGGGTAGGGACTGCCGTCACGGACTATCGACGCATGAAAGGACGTTTGAACAGGATTTAACGCGACCAGTTGATCCATTTGCTGTTGCATTAAAACCAGTTCCCTGTTTTGGTTCAGGCTCCAGCGAATGCTTTTGATCGGAACAAGGTAAGCCCTGTCAATATAAGAAAGGGTCGGATCAGGGACCCATTCGACACAACACCCGCCTGAACGGGCTATCTGGGAAAAAAGAGCGTTAATCAGGCCATCTAGCCCCCCGGATAAGGGAAAACATCTTGCCGCAAAATTATTGGCTATATCTATCGCCCTGTCGGCCTCAGACTGGCTTGACGCCATTATTTCAAGATTATGGCCTATGTTTCCAAGCGCTACCGTCGTATAAACATACTTGCTTACATACGGATCTAGCAGTGAAATATTGTCGAGCGCCTGATATGTTTCAAAAGGAAACTTTGCGGCTAAAACATTTAGATTGTTTAGATAGGCCCCAACCTGACTGGCCGACCATTCGTCGTCTATCTGCGACCTGCGGGAAGTCACTTTCGGATAATCCGATACCGGCTTTGTAGCTTTTCCCCGCCCTAAAAGTTGTTTTATTTTTTGAATCATTATGCTGTAGCAAATTTCCTGAAGACGGGCATAACCATTGGGGCGGCTCCTTTTCGCCCAAGTTCATAAGCGGCGATAAGACAGGAATTCATGGCCATCGCAAAATGGTTCTCAATTCCTTGCCCCCCGATAAAAACCCGTCGCATTACGCCGGAGTTTGTCATTTCCTCTTTGGCGATTAATTGCTTACAATGATAGCGAACACGTTCAAGCGCAGTTAGGCTTGTCCCCCTGCACTCTTTCCTGCCGGGCAACATCACAACGCCCTGTTCCATTCGGTCAATCATGGAATCAAGGCTTGATGTTCGATCAACATTTACAACCGGAATTTCAATATTGCCGGAAAGTAACTCTGTTCCAAGTTTTAGTTGTCTGCCCTGAAAATATTGAATTGAGGCTTGTCGTGGAAAACGTGAACAGAATTGCTTTGCGGGCCACTTGTTCGGCATGGCGTCAACAACTGCGTAAGATACGCCAAACTGAACCATTAATTCATCTAGTCTGTTCCAGTTATCAGTTTCTTCAAAATGGACCCATTTGAAAAACTTTCCTGAAATAATCCCTACTGAGATATGAAGTTGGTCGCCCTGGTCAACACCCATATACGACCCGGTTTCTTTGTAAGAAAACCCGTGATCACCTTCAACAAAATCCAGGAGCTTTTCGTCTACTCTGGCGTTACCACCGCCATAAGGAAACCCCAAAACGCTAACTGTAAAGCGCGCTATTTTGTTATGGCCGATTTTATAATCGTCCCATTCTTTCATGATTTTGGTGGCTATGTTTGGAAAATTAGGCGGCTTTATTTGCGTGTATAACTGACTTAAATGGCGTCCTCGTTTGTCTTGTCTTTCAGGGCGTAACGCGACCCATTCTCCCTGGCT
>CAZGVM010000271.1:0-3341 GCA_964528855.1 uncultured Desulfomonile sp.
GCGAAACTATTTTCTTTTTAGACATATTACACTCCATCATCTGATCAGCCTGACGAGATTCCCTCTATGCCCTTTTAAAAAGAGACCGCAGGAACTATCGACAACAAATCTACTTACATTTTAAGATTGCTCCAGACTACATCAAATATTTTCCCATCTTTCATCTGGAGTAACTTGAGTGCTGTCTTACTTATGAATTCACGGTCATGAGAAATGATCATAAAACCCAGTTCCGATTCCTTCAGGATCTCTATCAGTCTGTCTGTAGTTGTTTCGTCAAGACCAGTGGTGGGTTCATCCAGAATCAGGATTTCGGGTTCCATAGCAAGCACAGTCGCCAATGATACCAGCCGCTTTTCCCCGCCTGAGAGCTTGTAGGCTATACGCTCCTCGAAACCGTCGAGCTTCAGAGCCTTCAATATCCGCGATGCCGTTTTCCTGGCTTCATCCGGAGTTTGTCCCAGGTTCAGAGGACCGAAAGCCACATCCTCGATCACAGTGGGGCAGAACAACTGGTCGTCTGAGTCCTGAAACAGAAAACCTATCTTGCCACGGATCCGGGCAAAATCCGATTCAGTATTCATGCGTTTGCCCATTATTTCGACGTAACCGGAATCAGGGGCGAGCAAGCCCATGACAATGTGACTCAGTGTGGTCTTTCCGCACCCATTACTGCCTATTAGTCCAATACGGTCCGACCTGCCTATCTCGAGACTCAGTCCGTCGAGAACCCTGTTCTGGCCATAACCGAAGAATATGTTTTCAAGCTTGATCATTCGCTCACCCAATTCATGGATGATTTTGGCCAACCAGATTGACACCATATCCGGTAAAGCTTCATTTTGTAACAACCGCAAATGTTGAAAGAACGACTCCGGACAGCGCCATGGCATAGTCACAGGATTTCATTTCGTAATGGTGCAGAATGTAGAATTTGTTCCTGAATCCTCTAAGCTTCATCGCCTGCATAATCCTCTTTGACCTGTCAAAACTGCGCACCAGTAACATGCCGAGTAGATACGAATAGCTTCTGTATGTATGAAGGTTCGTCCCCGGTTGAAACCCACGAATCTTCATGGCGGTTAACAATCTGCCATATTCGTCGTCAATTACGTGAATGTATCTGAAACAGAAAAAGAACAGGTGAACCAGCTTGTCCGGCGCATGCAGATGACTCAAGGCATGCACTAGTGAGAATATCTGTGAGGTTCCAAGCATGGCGGTAACCATGAGCAGTATGGAATTGGATTTCAAGGTTATCAGAAGCCCCTGGTAAATCCCTTGCCTCGAAGCTTGCAAAAATCCCAGATGAAAGACTGTCTCTCCCGGAGTAGTGAAAGGAAGAAACAACCATAAAAACATTGCAAAACCATTAACAACCAGCAGCCTTTTGGCAAGACTTCTCGGATTACAGCGAGCGAAGAATAACAGCATCAAAGGGAAAATGAGGCTGAACGACACCACTTCAAGCCGATTGTCCAATGCAATTACGATTGAGAAAATTAGCGTGACTACAATCTTGACTCTCGGGTCCAACCTGTGAACCCATGACGAACCTTTGGCAAATTCTTCTGACAGCATCAGTCAAGAACCCCGAAAACTTTCTGTGTTAAGGACGACGTCTTTTGGACAAGGCAAAAGCCGCAATACCGGCCAGTCCCATTATCCAGCCTATTCCGCCAACAATTTCAGTCATTCCAGGCCGAGAAACCGCCTGACGTTCGGCCTGAGCCCTTTCCTGTCTCGCTAACAACCGGAATAACGGTTCAAGCTTTTTATCCATTATTTTCTCAATCTGGCGGGTCAGTTCATCCTGGTTCAACTGCCCGGACTGCCTGATTTCAGAAGTTGCCTCCAGCACAGCTTCATTTGATGGAGGCATAGCCGGTCTGGATTTGTCGAGATTGCCCAAAGCGGCTACTTCTTCAGTCAGATCGATTTCGTATACGCCTTTGTGCCCCATATCCGCTTCAAGAGCAATCTTGATCACTTTGCTTCCGGCAGGCAAATCTTTGACGCTAAAAACACAAGTCCCTTTCGAATCCGTCTTTCCTGTCAACAGACGGGATCCTGAGGAATCGTATACTTCCACAGGGCAACCTTTTGCCTTGACTCCTCCACTGAGATAACCTTCCACGACAAGCTTGTCGGCATCAACAAACGCAAAAACGTTGAGTTTATGAGCGGCGCATGGAGAGGCAATCAGTAAAACAAAAACGATCACAAAAACAAGTTTGGGATAAAGAAGTCCCACAAAATTGGCCTCATGCAACCATTTATTACACATGTTCAACACCATGATCCGTCGCTGAAAATGTCCGCAAATAAACTCAGAAGCTTTGACAAAACATTGAAATATCCCTCTAAATCATTTCGGGCCTGATTTTCCTGATGAACTCCACAGCAAACACGGTTATCAAACCCTCTATTATCATAACCGGAATGTGAGCGATGATTATCAATAGAGCCGCTGTTTCTACAGGCTGGCCCAGTGAAACAGTCAGGCTCAGCGCTACGAGTATTCCGGACAAAATGATGGACCCAGCCCCGGCCACAAATTCGGCCACATACCTCACGGCTGGTTTCGACGATTTCATGAAACGCCTGCACGATATTCCGAGAATAACAGCCGGAAACACCATGTTGAAAGTGTTGATTCCAAGAGTGGTTATTCCACCATACCCGAAAAGGAAAGCCTGAAGCGTCAGGCCTACAAAGAGCGCCGGAAACGCAACCCAACCGAGAAGCAGGCCGCATATTCCTGTAAGAACCAGATGCGCGGCGCAAGGACCTATTGGCACATGAATAAGCGAGGCTACAAAAAACACAGAGGAGAGTACTGCGGCTTCAGGAAGCTTTTCATATTCCATTTTTCGCAGGCCTATCCCAAGTCCGGCAAGCGTCAACATGACCCCTGATCCAAGCGTCGTGGCGTTTAATACTCCTTCAGATATGTGCAAAACCACCTGCCTTCACGATTAACAAAAGCTTTAGGAATCCTTCTATCAACTATTCTATCCAGTTCTTCCGGATTAACTTTCGGTTCCAATCTTCAGCCTGATTTACGGGACGGAACATAGCAGCGCAACTACAGCGCGTTACACTTTATTAGACATCGTAGCATCAGTCAAGAGGCGCTTAATAGCGCATGAACGCAACCATGATCAACCCATAGAATTTCAACGGCATAATTTACTGAATCCATAAAAAATTGTGAAGAGGCTCTGCAAATTGTTCTTGACAGAGGAGTCAACCATATTTAAAACGATCTAACTTAATTAGACTCATCTAACAATAAGTGACAAGGAGACCTTAGCTGGAAGCAAGAAAAAGATTATGGC
>CAZGVM010000272.1:0-3318 GCA_964528855.1 uncultured Desulfomonile sp.
AACGCTTAAGAAATGGGCATCAAGGGCTCCGATGAATTTTATGCACAAATATCATCTGGTTGAAGCGGAACGTTTGAAGTGTTTAGAGCGTTATGACAGGGCAATTGATCAGTATGAAATTGCCATTCAGATGGCAGGGGCAAATAACTACCTTAACGAAGAGGCGCTCGCCAATGAGAGAGCCGCCATGTTGTTCCTCGCGCTAGACAAGCGTAACCGGGCGAAATACCATGTTCAGGAGAGTCTTGGATGCTATTTGAAATGGGGAGCGTTCACCAAGGTTAAAGACTTGACGGACAAATATTCGGAGCTTCTCGGAACGGACCATCGTTGGGACGCAAAGAAGCCTGAAAACGCTTTTCCACAGGAAAAAGAGCATGACATAGATCTTGAAGCAGTAATCAGAGCCTCCCAAAACATATCGGGGGAAATAGTCTTTGAGCGGCTTCTTGAAAAATTGATGAACATAGTTATCCAGATCGGTGGAGCTGAAAAGGCCCTGTTACTGATGGAATCCGACGGCGCTCAGGAAGTGAAGGCCAGCGCTTTCAGCAACAATAATCCGGACATGGTTCAAAAATTGGCATACAGGGGATTCAGGCTTGAATTCTCAGAAGCCATTGTAAACTATGTTTCCAGGACAAAGAAGCCGATCATCCTTGATGACGCCACGAATGATCACAGGTTCGCCAATGATCGTTATGTGAAATTTAAACTCCCCAAGTCTGTTTGCTGCATTCCTGTAGTTCGTGGGGGAGAATTGACCGGCATCCTTTACATGGAAAATAAC
The DNA here is from genome assembly GCA_964528855.1 of uncultured Desulfomonile sp. Taxonomy (GTDB): domain Bacteria; phylum Desulfobacterota; class Desulfomonilia; order Desulfomonilales; family Desulfomonilaceae; genus CAITZA01. The sequence goes on from CAZGVM010000272.1 coordinate 791, forward strand.
CAGTCTGAAGGAGTTTTCACGCCCAAAAGCATGGAGATGTTGAATGTTCTGGCGTCTCAGGCTGCTACCTCCATTCAGAACGCGGTTCTTTACCGGGATTTGGATGAAACGGCGCGAAGGTACCGGTCCCTGATTCAAAACGCCCAGGAAGCCATATTTATTACCGACGAGCGCAAGATAAATTTCTGTAATCCCAAGACGCTCGAACTGAGCGGTTACAGCAACGAAGAACTGATTGATCGAAATATGACCGATCTTGTGTTTCCTGATGACCAGAACATATTCCTGGAACAACAGGATCAAAGTCTGAACTCTTCCTCTGAGCCTTTTATCAGCAGGTTCAGAATCATCAGAAAAGACCAGTCTCTATTCTGGGCCCAAAACAACTCTGTATTGATTCTCTGGGACGGTAAGCCTTCAATACTGAATTTCCTGACTGATATTAGTCAGATAAAACTCGCCGGGGATTTGCAGGTCAGGACTGAACGCCTCAAAGCCATTGGCGAATTGGCTTCAGGAGTAGCCCATAACTTTAATAACCTCCTTCAAATACTGCTTGGTGGAGTGGAGCTGTCTCTGATGGACTTAGAGTCCGGAAAGGTTTCCAAAGCCCACACTTCACTCGAACAGATTCGAAATTCGATAAAGCTTGGGTCTGAGACTGTTAAGCGACTTCAAAGTTTTGCGGGAATCAGATCGCCCAATCTGACCAGCGAACCAAAGGTGTTCGATATATCTGATTCCTTGAGGCAGGCCTTCGATATAACAAGGCCGTTGTGGAAAACTAACCTCGAGAGAAATGACGTCAGTGTGACTGTGAAACTGGAAATTGAGCCGGAATGTTTTGTGTGCGGCAATGAAAGTGAATTTTTCGAGGTATTCATAAACTTGATCAAGAACGCTGTGGAGGCGATGCCCAACGGTGGAATGATCAAAGCCTCCGCCGAAATCCTGGGCCAATCAGTGATACTGAAAATTCAGGACACAGGTAAAGGAATTCCACAGCATGACCTGGAGAAAATCTTTGAGCCGTTCTGGTCCAGCAAGGGCGCTTCGGGCACCGGACTTGGGTTGTCGGTGAGCCGAAATATAGTCATGGCGCATGGCGGAACTATTTCAGCCCGGAGTAAGTTAGGGCATGGAACCTCGTTCACGATCCAGGTTCCCCGGACGGAGACAAACCCTGAGAAAACGGCAGATTACTGCCATGAAAGTGAAACAGGCCCTCTGACTGTCCTGGTGATAGATGATTCCAAACCTATAGTCACCCTTCTGGAGGATTTGCTGACGGCTTATGGACAGACCGTTCTGGGGGTTTGTTCCGGACTTGAAGGCATTAAACTTTTTGATGACAATCATGTCGATGTAATCATTTGCGATTTGGGAATGCCGGACATGAGCGGTTGGGAGGTGGGTAGAAAAATTGTCTCGATCAGCGCTCAGCGGGGAATCCCCAAACCGCCGTTCTTGTTGCTTACGGGCTGGGGAGGCCAAACTCTTGAACATGAAAGACTAAAAGAATCAGGAGTGGACGGCGTTATGGAAAAGCCAATCGATGCCAAAAGATTGTTCGCACTTCTGCAGAAAGTGACTAACAGGGCGCTATGCAACGAGATGTTATGATGCCATTATCCCAGACCGCTTTGCATCAGGCGCATCCATGTCTATGGTCGAAGCGGGACATCGCTCTGTTTGCCCTGATTTAATCTCACATTACATTCCCGTTTGTTCCTACCGTGAGAAAGCGTTTTTCGAATTGAGCTTTTTCACTGTCTTTTTGGTTAAGCCCCGTTTCAAAGCGTTCCGGCTTTTTTCTATCTCCTCTGGTTTCATGAAAGTTCCGGGCAGTTTGGGGGAAGGTCTTCCCAGTGACGCATATTTAGCTCCTGAGGTAGGATTGTACGGCACGGTATCGACCTCGGTCACTCCCAATTTGCTTAAATAAGACGCTATTGCGTTGAGGTTGCGTTCCGTGTCCGTGAATCCGGGTATAAGCGGGATCCGAGGTTGCACAACTGTATTCCCCTCACTGATCAGTTTTTCAAAGTTCCCTAGAATTCGCTTGTTCGACTTTCCGCAATATTTCTGATGAATTACAGCATCCGCAAATTTAAAATCGTAGTAGACCGTATCAATATAATCAAGCGCCAGATCCCGGAATTTGTCATAATCAAAATATCCGGAAGTCTCCATCAGGATGTGGATGTTTTTCTCTTTAAGACTACTCAGGAGTCCATTAAGATATTCGGGGAAAAGGCCGCATTCTCCTCCGGACAGTGTTACGCCACCGCCCGAATTCCTGTAGTATTCGATGTCGCGAACAAGCAGGTCCGTCAGTGATTGTACGGTGTAGGGTTTACCGAACAGGTGGAGAGCGCCTGAAGGGCACTCCTCAACACATCTTCCGCAAGAATTGCATTTCTTCCGCAAGATGGGGTAGTCAAATTCAAAATTTATTGCTTTTTGATTGCAAATGGTCAGGCATGCGCCACATTTGACGCATTTCTTCGTGAAGAAGGCAATTTGTG
>CAZGVM010000273.1:0-3265 GCA_964528855.1 uncultured Desulfomonile sp.
TTACAGTATGTATCGGCTCAGATCGTCACTCTTTACGATATCGCTCAATCTCTGGCGTACCATTTGTGGTGTAATTTCAATTTTCACCCCGGCCATGTCCGGGGCATCAAAAGATATTTCTTCCAGAAGTTTCTCCATTATTGTGTGCAGTCGCCTGGCCCCTATGTTTTCTGCCCTCTCGTTTACATCTTCGGCTAAACCTGCGATCTCGGAAATGGACTCTTCCGTGAAGTCAATCTGAACATCCTCCGTTTTAAGCAGCTCCTGGTACTGCTTGACCAGCGCATTCTTGGGTTCAGTCAATATCCTTATGAAATCATCCTTGGTTAAGGCCGCCAGTTCTGCCCGCAAAGGGAATCGCCCCTGAATCTCGGGGATCAGGTCGGATGGCTTTGAAACGTGAAACGCTCCGGCGGCAACAAAAAGGATGTGGTCAGTCCGGACCACGCCGTGTTTGGTGTTCACGGAACTGCCTTCTATGATTGGCAAAAGATCACGTTGAACGCCCTCACGCGATACATCGGGGCCATGATGCTGACCATGTGATCCTGCTATTTTGTCCAGTTCATCGATAAACACTATTCCCGTCTGCTCTACCCTCTCTCTGGCCATCTTCACGACTTTATCATGGTCCACAAGCTTGTTGAGTTCCTCCTGGATCAGGATCTGTTTGGCTTCCGTGGTTTTGACCCGCCTCCGTTTTGTCTTTCCGGGAAAGATGTTGGAAAACATGTCCTTGAGGTTGATGTCCATTTCCTCCATGCCGCCTGGAGAAAACACTTCAACCACCGGAATGGACGACATTTGCGTCTCGATCTCTACCTCACGGTCGTCAAGCTTGCCGTTTCTGAGCATGCGACGGAATTTTTCCCGAGTTCGTTGAGCCACGTCTATTTCTTCACCACTTGCATCAGGTGTCAGAGCCAATTGGGGCCGGCGCAATTTTCTCGGGTTCCTTACCGGCAGCAGAATGTCCAGCAAACGCTCTTCAGCCTGGTCTTCCGCCTTTTGACGTAACGCCTCGTATTCTGACTCACGGACCATGTTTATCCCGATCTCGAGCAGATCGCGGATCATGGACTCAACATCGCGGCCGACATATCCCACTTCAGTGAATTTTGAAGCCTCGACTTTAAGGAACGGCGATTGGGCAAGTTTGGCCAATCGCCTTGCTATCTCGGTTTTTCCTACCCCTGTCGGCCCTATCATGATAATATTCTTGGGCGCAATCTCGTCCCTAAGCTCTTCGGGCACCTGAGTTCTGCGCCACCTGTTTCTTAATGCTATGGCGACCATCCTCTTGGCGCTGTGCTGTCCTATGATGTACTTGTCAAGTTCTGCCACAATTTTTCTGGGTGTAAAGCTCTCCATAACTTTCCGTTTCCATTTCCTGAATCGGATCGCAGCCCTCTCGTCATGTCCGTCAGGTTTTTCATATTGTAAAAATAAGCAGTTGTAGTTCTACAAGGTTTCGATGACAAGTTGGTCATTCGTGTAGACACATATTCCAGCGGCAATATTCATGGCTGTCCGCGCTATGTCCATTGCATCCATGTCTGTATGTCTCAACAATGCCCTGGCGGCGGCCAATGCGTAGTTTCCACCGGAACCAATGGCTATGACTCCGTCGTCCGGCTCGACCACGTCACCAGTTCCGGAGAGCAACAGGGTCTTGTCCTTGTCGGACACTATCAATAAGGCTTCCAAGCGTCTAAGCATCCTGTCGGTTCGCCATTCCTTGGCCAGTTCAACGGCTGCCCGGGGAAGATTGTTTGAATATTTTTCCAGCATTTGCTCGAACTTCTCGAGCAAAGTCAATGCGTCCGCTGTTGAACCTGCGAATCCCGCAAGAACCCTTGAGTCCTTACCCAATGGCCTTACTTTCTTCGCTGAATGCTTGACAACAGTGTCACCGAGCGATACCTGCCCGTCTCCGGCCATTACCACCTGAGAACCTCGTCGAATACACAAAATTGTAGTAGACCTGATTATTGGTTGAGCCATATTTCCTTAACCCTGGTTAATATACTGTGCAAATTCCCAGGATAATACTAATCGGTGTCTTTTGTAAACCCACTTCTGGGATGGGAACGATCGTAAACCTCCATTAGCTTCCCGAGGTCTACTTTTGTATATCTCTGGGTGGTAGACAGGTTTGAGTGACCGAGCAGTTCCTGGATACTCCTAAGGTCTGCCCCTCCCTGCAACAGGTGTGTGGCAAAAGAATGTCTGAAACAGTGAGGCGAGGCGTCTCTGAGAATTCCGGCATTCAGCAGGAGGGCCTTCAGAATTCTTCTGACGCTCCTGTCCGTCAAAGGCCCCCCTTTGAGGTTTAGAAACAGCTCGCCGTTGTTGGCTTTCATGGGATTGGCCGTTTCGATCATTTTGCGCTGGACGAGGTATTGTTCGAGAGCCTTCAGGGCTTTCTCCCCAATAGGAACATATCTCTCCTTTGATCCTTTCCCCATGACTCTCACCCACCCGTTTTTCAAGTCAATGTCGTTTAGCGTTATTGACACGAGTTCACCGACCCTGAGACCGGAACTGTAGAGCAGTTCGAAGATCGCCCGATCTCTCAAAAAAGATTCCGAATTCCTGGAGAAGAAGCGCTCCATTTCATCGACATTCAGAGCCCTGGGTAAGGATCTCTCCTTTTTTGGGGCTGTCAGGGTCGCAGCCGGATTGTTCGGCAATACGTTTTCCCGGACAAGGAACCTCAGAAAACTCCGTATTGCGGCTAGTTTCCGACCTACGGAGGATTTTGCTATCTTCCCGAATTTCCTGGCAAGGAAGGACCTGAGACAATTTTTGTCTATCTTGCCAATATCGTCGAGGGCTGCCTGGTATGGGGATTTCTCGAGGTAACCCCTGAAATCGCACAGATCGGCCAGATAGGCTCGCACTGTTTGAGGCGATCTCATCCGTTCCGTCTCAAGATATCTCTGAAAAATCTTTTGGGCCTGCTCGAAATTCAATATGGCCTGTCCGTTTGAAAAACAAGTTTTAACGCTTTGGGGGTCCCTTTAAACTATGACTATTCTCTTTATTGCCGAGACTGCAGCGACCGGATCATCAATGACCTGGAACAGGTCCATGTCATCCGGACAAATCATCCCGTGTTTCATCAGCATAGTCTTTTTGATCCAGGTGACCAGGTCTTTCCAGTAGTCCTTGCCCAGGAGTATAACAGGAAAAGGCTTGATGCGATGGGTCTGTATTAGGGTCATGGACTCAAACAGTTCATCCATGGGGCCGAATCCACCGG
>CAZGVM010000274.1:0-3256 GCA_964528855.1 uncultured Desulfomonile sp.
CCGACTTCTCTCGTTTCCGTCCGCCAAGACCGGTTGCTTTTTCGATCTCCGCTGACAAAGGTTCCTTTTGTTTCTCCAGATCTGCGATGCGCGCGTGATCGTTTTCTTTCGTTGCTTCTTAAAATTCCTGGGTAATCTTGTGGTAGATTTTCCGATAGGCCGCCAGGGCCTTGTCATCCAGTAAACGCTCTCGTCCACGCACTCACCCACAGGAACTGAACCATGCCCATGAAACACGCCATCTGGACCGTCGGCACCAGTCTCGCTTCAATGGGGATTCTTTACTGACTCCCTGACTCACACGATTTCGCTCTTTCGGTCATTGCATTGAAAAAGTTACCGGAGATAATCTTGTCTCCCTTCTTTTTAACCGCTTCCACGGAGTTCCAATGAACGAACATCACAGGTATTGGACTCCCAATTCGGAAACAGGGTTCATATCACCGAATGCCTTAGCTTGCTTTTCAGAGTTGCCAGGGTGCTGGCAGTGGGCGAAGGACCTCTCGTCGTCCGTTGGCAACCTATCAGACCATGAATTGCTCCATCGACTAAACGATTGTCCTGTTGTCTCGATAAACGACCTTTCCGATTTGGATATCTCGGAGCAAGAGTTTCTCCTCCGATTCTTTGCAATTCTGGCGTGCCATCGAATACACCGACCGGCCTTCAAGAATGAACGATTCCTCCCCAAGAGTGTGTCCGTGCCACTGTGGCACTTGTCACAACTTGCTGGGCGTCCACCCGGCTTGACGTACGCCAGCTACGTACTGTGTAACTTTAAGGATTTCCCTGGTCCCAATTCCTCTCCAGATGTGTTCAAGATCCAAAGCACCCCCACTGGAACGCCCGACGAAGAGTGGTTCGTTGCCGTTCACCTTGCCGTTGAATCGTATGGTGGCATCGTTGTTCAATCCATAAAGAACATAGAGCAAGCTCTCAACGAATTGGATTTTGTGCAGATGGCACATGCCCTGAACTCGATTGCGCAAGCGATTTGTACATCGAGAGACGAATTGTCAAAGGTTCGGGATAGGATGGCCCCAGAAGTCTTTCGGAACCGGATACGTCCGCTACTGCACGGCTTCGAGAATCTTTTGTTTGAGGGCGTCCCGGAACCCAACGTGCTATCCTACGTCGGGGAGACTGGTGCTCAGTCTGGAATTATTCGAGCCGTTGATGCCGTCTTGGTACCAGAGCATTCACCTAGCGTGAGTCGGCATCAGCAAGCGTTCCTTCAATGCGCACCCCCAGCCCATCGTGAATTCATTAAGACCGCCAGCGGCCTGGGAGCACGCCTATCCCAGAGTCAAGCACATTCGCGTCTAGTTAGTGAGGCCAGGAACCATGCCATACATGAGCTTCGCGAGTTTCGGCGTTCTCATCTAAAAGTGGTAACGGAATTCTTGGTTCGCGATGGAAAGCAACTCGCAACCAAAGGCACGGGCGGAACGCCGCTGAATAGTTGGCTAGATCAGTTGATCAAGGAAACCGAAAGTTCAAACAGCGGCAAATAAAATCTCCACACCATACGCTAGCCAAGAAAAACAATTGAGCCTTTGCTCGTAGCAAGAACGAATTGGCACCGAAGGAACTGTCATGACCGAGCCTAACCTGACGAAAAAAATAATGGAGTTACTAAGTAACATCGAAACAATAAAATTCGCTCCTATTGCAGGAGCCCAGGATCCCGAGTTAATAACGGAGCGAACCTACAGGCTGCTAAAAGAGCGCGTTGACTTTATAGTCAATGGCCACGAAGAAGACCACAACTCAATTATTTTACTCTCGCAAAACGCATCAAGCGAAGAACTCTATGCAATTAAGCTTCCGGCATTCAGGCACTTGAATGTCAATCCAGGAAAGCAAGCAAAAACTCGGGAGAAAAACCGCCACATTGAAGAGCAGGCCGGGATGGAGTTTGAACATGTTCGAGTAAAACTGAAAGACTACCCAAATGCGAATGCCATTGCCGACCGCACTAGGCTTTCCATTAATTCAATTAAGGTCGCAGTCACGGCACAGAGGTTTATTGAAAATTCTACGCGTCTTGACGAATGGCTCGATATCGAATTCGTTCAAAATGGCAACAGACCACTAGATCTTGATAAGTGGCTAGATCTCGCAATAAAGGTCGTTGAGGTTCTCAATGAAGTCCACAGTCGTCGCGTGACGCATGGCGACTTCTACGAACGAAACATTCTTCAGTACAATAACCGCTTGCTGCTTATTGATTTCGCTGATTCGATCCATGAGGACCATCTAGATCTTTGGCAGAAGGGACTTCACGTCTATCTTGCGCCAGAGCGGGTCTCCAGGGTGAGTGCAGCTCCGAACGAGAGCTCCGACATTTATTCTCTTGGAATGGTTTTGCTGAATCTCGCGACCAACAAGATTCTCGCTAGGCCGAGTAATTTAGAAACTGTAATAAAAGAATTCGAAATAGAAAGAAAGGAACGGAAGCGAAGAGAGCTTGTGCGAGGCTTTCTTCGAACCCACAGTTCTTTCCCATATCGACCCAATAAAGCCGAACAGGCCAAGGTTCAGATTGCTGAAACCGTTGCTGATCTGATTGGCAAATGCGTAGCCTACATCCAAGCGGACCGTCCAAATTGCCAAGAAGTACTGGATGAACTCCTCTCGTACCGCATGACGCTAGACCAAGACAAGCTACTATCTGACTGCGCGTCCCGCTTATCAGATATCCAGATAATTGTGTCTAGCGAACTGAACCAAATCCCGTTGCCTTTCACTAGGGTTCTGAACCGTCAGGTTCAATCGCTCGAATTCCTAGTTAGGGCATGCAAGAGGCATGTGGTCGACATAAGGACGTCGCGAGACAAGCTAATGAGGGAAGTCTGTGATCTGCTTGATAACCTTGAATCAGGAGATTCGTGGACTTCCGTTTCCCTGCCTGCGGTATGGCAAGACCGAGCGCTCGGCTTGAACGACCGCGCATTTACTTCAAGCATAAATGCGGTTTCACGGGGCGCCGCTTTGCATCGCGGGTTTGTTCTGTCCCGGGAGGATCTAGGAATCAATCTCTGGAATAAATGGGAAAGAATGCTGGTCCAACAAAAGCAGAAAGATCTGTTTCACGCCATAAATCGGGGCATTTTTTCGGCAGATAATATCGAGGGACGATACGAGCAACTTGCGCAACAACTAAAATCCAACAACAGCGCCGCTCCCGTTGGACCATCGCCCAGCCAGAATCTCGACAACCAAGCTGGACTGAACCGTTTAAAACACCTTGTTC
>CAZGVM010000275.1:0-1457 GCA_964528855.1 uncultured Desulfomonile sp.
TGCTCGCTCGTCTTCAACAGGGTGAGAAATCATTGGCCGTTGGGAAGCTGGCGGCCGGCATGGCGCATGAAATCAACAATCCCCTGGGTGTCATACTATGTTACGCCCGTCTTCTCTGGGACAATGGAAAGAGCGATCATGCAGAGGATCTCAACATCATCATAAGACACTGTCTTCAAGCACAAAAGGTGTTGCAGGATCTGATGAGGTTCGCCCGGCCAAAGCCTGTAGCCACCGGCTCAATATCTCTGGACGAGGCGGTAAAGTTCATTGCAAGGGTTTTTGAAGTCCGGGCAGCGAAACACAATATAACCATCAAGTCCGAAATTGATCCTCATCTTCCTAGTATCATTGGAAATGCAGACGCTTTGGAGCAAATCCTGACGAACATTGTGATCAATTCCATGGATGCGTTAGAGGATTCTGGCCCGGACATTTCAGGTCGGATAACGATCAGGGGGTTCTGGAACCAGGAAACTGGAGAAGTTGGTCTGGCGATCTCGGACAACGGTCCAGGAATACCGAATGATAATCTGTCGAGACTGTTTGATCCCTTTTTCACTACCAAGGAAGTCGGCAAGGGAACTGGTCTGGGTTTGGCAGTTGTTTATGGGCTAATGAGGGATCTCGGAGGTCGCATAGAGATCGAAGATCGGGATGGAGCCGTTTTTACTCTCTATTTCAGGTCATAGGAAAGGTGCGATTTTGGAACATCTAACTCGTGACACAATACTGGTGGTAGATGATGAAGTCGATTTTGCTAATGGTTTGTCCCGGCTAATCCAGAGAGGATTCCCGGAAAATCCAGCCATTGTAAGGCATGATGCCGCCTCTGCCCTAACTCTTCTACAAGAACGTCCATGCGCAGTTCTCATGACAGATCTCAGGATGCCAGAAATGGATGGATTTGGACTTCTCGAAAGGGCGTTGATCCTTGAACCCTCAATATCAGTCATCGTCCTGACAGGATTTGGCACCATAGAGACGGCGGTTACTGCCCTGAAAAAGGGAGCTTACGACTTTCTGACCAAACCAATTGACCAGGACGGCCTTTATCGAGCAGTGACAAAGGGAATTGACCGTGCCGTGCTGATCAGAGAAAACAGGCGACTTCGGGAAGCCATGGCTGCTCAGGGTTCCAACGAAACGTTGATTGGAGAGAGTCCTGCAATGAGCAGGATGCGGGATGAAATAGAAGCCGTGGCAGCAACCGATTATTCCGTTCTGATTCACGGGGAGTCAGGATCGGGTAAAGAACTGGTCGCTCGGTATATTCATCGTCTGAGCAAACGATCAGAACGCACAATGGTCAGTGTGAACTGCACCGCAATTCCTGAAAATCTCATGGAAAGCGAATTGTTTGGGCATGTTAAGGGCGCCTTCACAGGCGCGGACAAGAACCGGCAAGGTCTTTTCCTGGCGGCAGACGGGTCCAGTTTACATCTCGACGAAATAGG
>CAZGVM010000275.1:1467-3239 GCA_964528855.1 uncultured Desulfomonile sp.
CCAAGCTTCTGAGAGCGCTTCAGGAGAAGGAAATCAGGCCTCTGGGAGGAAGTCAGAGTATCCCTGTGAATGTACGAATTCTGGCTTCCACAAATCAGCGACTGGAGAGCAGAATAGCGGCCGGATCATTCAGAGAGGATCTTTATTACAGACTTAATGTGCTAAACGTCCGTGTCCCTGCTCTACGGGAGCGACCTTTCGACATACCATTACTCGCTATACACTGTCTGCGTCAGACATGTAAGGAGCTTGGGGCTCCTGACAAAGACCTCACTGGTAACGCCATGAATTATCTGACATCGCGTCGATGGCCTGGAAATGTTAGGCAACTGTTCAATTTTGTCCGGAGAGTGGCCGTCTACTGCAGGGGGCCTGTGATAACAGAGGCCCAGGTTCGCCTGCTCGAGTCCTCCAGTCAAAGTTCACCCGTGACCCCGCACGCAATAGAAGTGTATAAGGACGCAAAGCAAAAATTCCTGGATGAGTTTACGCGTTCATACATTGAGAGAGTTCTTGAAGAAACCAGGGGGAATCTCTCGCAGGCGGCCAGACTGTCCGGACTGGAGCGTGTTTCCCTGCAGAAGATAGTCAGACGAATGGGGATAGCTACTGAACAGTTTCGGTCCAATTAATTCCATGTGTCTTGAGCAAATATCCTGTCCGACCCTCAATGACAAACCATCAACAGCATGCAGGATATCTGCCGGTTGTGAACATTGAGTCATAAATTTAGCGCAAACAGATTTAGTTGATCATTTTTAATGTTGCGACGTGATCGGCAATATTTTTGTTCAGGGCGTTGGCAAGCAATATTTCTATGCCAGCCCCGGCAAGACCAGCAATGGCTAATATCTCCAGATTTTCCGGGAAGAGCCTTTTTACTCCACTCCTGATATTAGAAACACCACACATGGTCCTGGCATGCTCCTGAAACAGAGCCCCTGACGACAGAAGCCTGACCGTCTTGATTGCCTCTCCTATACGAAACATGGCGTCAGGCCAAGTGATGTTTGGCAAAACAGGGTCAAAAATCAACCTGTCCGAATCTATGCCGTAATCAAGGCAAATTGATCTGAGTTCCAGGGCCAGGGAGATTTTCTCATCAACCGTCGGTGGTGTGAACGACTTTTCGTCCATCAAAAGTATCACAAGTTCAGAATTACGACTTTTGGCTAAAGGAAGAATGCCCTGAAGTTTGGTTGGCTCCATGGATAACGCGCTAAGGATCGGGTTGTCTTTCGCAACTCCCAGCCCTATCTCCAGCAAACGTGGATCAGAGCTATCCAGGATCAACCGGAGGTTGGTTGCTGACTGGACAGTTTCCACAAGGAAAGCCATCCTGTCCTCATTTTTTCTGCTCAGGTGTCCTGGATTTATGTCAATGAAATCAGCGCCAGCGCTCTCGAAACTTTTAACCAGTTTCCGTATCGGCTCAGGGTCAAGCTTTTTCAAGGCTTCTGCAATGTCCGGATTAAGTCCGTGAAGATTGTCCGCAGCAAATTTCATTAAACCAGTCAGCCTTTGTTGGGGAGCGGTCTTACCAACTGTTTTATAAAACCAGTGTTGTTGGAGGTCAGTTTGGCCAATTCAGCATTTGCAAGAACCGGGACGTCTATCTCATGCGCCTTTACTCTGTGAAAGACTCTCACGTTTTCGCTTTTCCAGGATTCCGATGGCCTGTGCTTCCTCAATCAACGCCAACGCCTGTTTGTAAATGGGAGTGTCAACCATTTTTCCATCCAGACTGCACGAAGCACGTCCTTCAGCCACCG
>CAZGVM010000276.1:0-3212 GCA_964528855.1 uncultured Desulfomonile sp.
CTGCACTTTCAATCAATAATACGTTGAAGTTTGAAAAAAATGAATCCAATATTGCATGAAGATTGAGCTTAATTAACGAAAATGGCTTGAAAATCGAAAACAAATAATGGCAGAATGTAAATTCTGGCATTTAAAAGGGAAAGGTTGATTATGGTATATTATGGAAGAAACGCCTGTTAAAATTGTAGTTTACCATTGTAGAAATCTACGATTATTCAAGGACGGTGAACAGAAAGTTTTCTGCAGACAGTGGCCGGGTTTGAGTATGGTGTCCATCCCGTGTTCCGGAAAAGTAGAGGCGCATCATTTGCTGAAAACATTGGCAGGTGGAGCGCAGGGGGTGCTGATTCTTGCCTGTTCAGAGAGCGCCTGCCAGTATTTGGAGGGTTCCTCGAGGTCCCGAAAACGGGTGGATTACGCTCGCTTGTGGCTCCAGAAAATAGGAGTGTCCACTGAGAGATTAGATTTCGTCAGGGTTCCTCCAATGGATCGAAAAGCTTTGGAGAATTTATTGAGAGAATTTTTTTCGAAGATTCAATCCCTTGAAGCCATGCCTGCCGTTGCGAAAGCTTGAGCCTGCTCTATTCCTTCATCACGAGATGGTTGCTGTCGATCCAACGTAATTCGACAATAAAAATCAGGTTACAAAAGTAGGCTCCAGTCTATAGAGGAGAAAATCTGTGATAGTTGCCACGTTAAAAGAAATTGATGAAATCAGGACTATGATCGACCGATACAAATCAATTCTGGTTGTCGGTTGTGATTCCTGCGTTGCAGAATGCGCAGCGGGCGGTTCACGTGAGACGTCGCTGCTTGCTTCTGCGTTGAAGTTGTCCTACATGAGGGATAAGATGAGTCCCGTCATCACTGAGGCGGTGCTGGATCGACAATGTGTAGATGACTTCATTGATCAGATCGCTGACCAGGTTCCGGAACATGAGGCTATTTTGTCGTTGGGTTGTGGAGCCGGTGTCCAGGCTCTGGCCCGAGTTTACAGTGACAAACCTATTGTTCCGGCTTTAAACACCCTGTTCATGGGAGAAACCGTATCCAGGGGATTTTGGCAAGAAAATTGCCTGGGTTGTGGTAACTGCAAGCTTGGCTACTTTGGGGCAGTATGCCCTGTGACACGATGTTCCAAGAAATTGATGAACGGCCCCTGTGGAGGCTCCAAAGGAGGGCGCTGCGAAGTTAATCCTGAGATCTCATGTGGTTGGGACATGATAATTCGCAGGTTGGACGCTCTTGGCGAACTTGATAGATTAGGTGAATATGTGCCTCCCTGCGATTGGTCTACTTCCCACTCCGGAGGCCCCAGAAAAGTGATCAGGGAGGATCAACAGCCGTGAAAACCGAAAGCCGACTAGAAAAAGTTCTTAAGGAAGGTCGTTTTGCAGTAACAGCCGAATGTGGACCTCCAAAGGGTTCCGATGTCGAGATACTCAAAGAAAAAGGTAAGAGCCTGCTTGGTGTTATAGATGCCGTCAACGTTACGGACAACCAGACGGCTATTGTAAGAATGTCTTCCGTAGCGGCCTGCTCAATCCTGAAAAGCGTTGGCCATGAACCCATTTTACAGATGGTGACTAGGGACAGAAACAGGATAGCCCTCCAGAGTGACATTTTTGGCGCTTATGCCTTGGGTATCAGGAATGTCCTTTGCCTCACGGGAGACCATCAGACTTTTGGGAATCAGAGGCAGGCGACAGGGGTCTTCGACCTGGATTCAGTACAGTTGCTCAGAACCGTAAAAGATATGAGAGACGAAGAGAAAATCATAGGCGGAGAGAGCATTCAGGGGGCTCCGAAGATGTTCATCGGCGCTGCGGCAAACCCTTTTGCCGATCCTGTCGATTGGAGAGTTGTTCGCCTGGCCAAGAAAGTAAATGCGGGGGCCGATTTTATTCAAACCCAGTGCATTTTTAACATGGATCGCTTTGAAAAATTCATGTCCCAGGCCATTGACAGGGGGCTGGCAGAGAAAACTTACATTCTAGCGGGGATAACGCCCTTTAAAAGCGTCGGAATGGCTAGATACATGGCGGAAAAAGTGGCGGGTATGGACATTCCTGATGAATTGATCAAGAGAATGGCCGGTGTTCCTAAAGAAAAGCAGGCCGATGAAGGAATAAAGATCGCTGTCGAATTTATCCAGAAGTTCAAGGAAATGAAGGGTATTGCAGGGATTCACCTGATGGCGATCGAATGGGAGCACAAGGTTCCCGAGATTCTTGAACTGGCAAGCCTCACAACGGCCAGTCGGAACTGATTTTGAAGATCCGGACAATAAGTTGAATGAGTTAATCCCCATTATAAACAGTTACCACAATACAGGATTTTAGTATGCCTAAGAAATATCAGATACATGTTCACCCAACTCCTAACCGTTTCCCGGCTATTGGACGATCAGGTATAGTTGACTGGGGAGAAGGATGTCTGAAGTGCGCGAAATGTGTAAAAACTGAATGCGTATATGGAGTTTACAAAGGACGAAAGTTCTCCACCGACATATTGGGTGATACCATAGACCAGCTTTGCAAGAGTTGCTTCAGATGCGTTCAGGGATGTCCGAAACGATTGATACACAAAACCACTAACCCTGAATGGGAATCTTTGGGTGATGAACTCTATACGCCTGAGACTATTACGATAACCTGGACCCAGGCTGAAACAGGCGCAATTCCGGTTTCAGGCGCGGGGTATGGTGGGAAATTCTCTGGTCCGGGCTTTGACTCAATGTGGACTGACATGAGTGAAATTGTTCGCCCCACGCGTGATGGAATTCACGGACGGGAGTACATTTCGACGGTGGTGGAAATTGGAAGAAAACCATTCAGGCTACGTTTTTCAGAAGACGGTCAACTGATCAGCAAGTTACCCCCAGCCATCAGACTACCTATACCAATCGTTTTTGACATGTTTCCTTTTGGCGATCTATCCGACAATGTTTGGAGAACCTGCGCGTTGGCTGCCTCGAGCCTACAGACAGTTGCCTTCATGCCTTTTGATGAGGCCATAAAACTCGAAGAATTCAAGGACATTATCGTTCCAGTCTTTTTGCCTTCAAAACTCGAAAATCTGGCTGCTCTCAAGGGATACAGAATGGTTGAATTCTTCGACGAGCCAACTTCTCTGGAATTGTTGAAGAAGCTAAAATCAGATAACCCCGATCGGTTGGTCTCCATCAGAATGGCAGCGCTTTCTGAAAAGGA
>CAZGVM010000277.1:0-1943 GCA_964528855.1 uncultured Desulfomonile sp.
AGATCTCCTCAAACAGGAAGGCGTAACCGTTCTATTATCTGAACAGAATGTGAAGTTTGCTCTAAAACACTCAGACAGGGCTTATATAGTTGACAATGGTCACATAAAGTATTCCGGAAGCGTGGATGAATTACAAAGCGACGAAGAAATGAAGAAAAAATATCTAGCGGTATAATGCGCTGATCAAGAATTGTCTTTGATCATTCAGGAATTACAAAACAGTGGGTTTTACAAATTGCTGCAACGTGCCACGAGGACAGACAATTCTGTCTTGACAGGACATCTGCCTTGGGATTGTCAATCTCCAGGTTTTAATATCCGTTTTTGTTAGCAATAATCACCGCAACGATGTTCTGGCTCGACTGCCGGCTTGTGCGCCATTGCTCACGACCTTGCAGTAAACACATTTCATGGGGAACTTGCGTGTGAACCCTCGTACAGTTTGGAAATGGCTGTCGAAAGGACTTCTTATTATTATGAGATAAGTGTTTATTAACACGGTAGGGTATGATAAATTTACGGGACAAAGTGTTTTACCAATACAAAATCTGTTAACAGCATGAAAAAATTTTTGGACTGATCCTGCTTCGCCATCGTGCGCCACAAACAGGGTTGTCCAGATAGAGGTGAACAATGAGGGTACAATTATTCGCAACCTGCTTAATTGATACTTTTTATCCTGAGACGGGAGAGGCCGTTTTAAAACTATTGAAACATTTCGGTGTAGATGTTGTTTTTCCGAAAGAGCAAACGTGCTGTGGCAAGCCGCCGAACAGCGGCGGTCATGCCAAACAGGCCAGGAAGGCTGCAGAACATTTCATTTCGGTATTCAAGGGTTCCGATCCGGTGGTCATCCCTTCAGGCTCATGCGCATCCATGGTCAAGAATCATTATCCTGAAATGTTTCATGATAACCTTCGCATGCTCCAGTCAGCCAGGGATTTGGCCGCACGAACATTTGAACTGACCCAGTTTCTTGTGCATGTGCTTAAGGCTCATGAGCAAGGATTTGTAGGCAATCGAAAAATTACCTATCACGCTTCATGCCAGTTGACTCGTGAGTTGGGGGTTCGTGAAGAACCGCTTGCCTTAATTCGTTCAATAGAGGGAGCTGAATTCTGTCCGATGCCGTCCGCTGATCGCTGTTGCGGATTTGGCGGCGTATTTATGGCAAAGTTGCCGGAGGTTTCCATGGCCCTGGCTGACGAAAAACTGGACACGATCCTGGAATCCGGAGCCGACACCGTTACAGGCTGCGATCACGGTTGTCTAATGAACATTTCGGATGCAGTGAAACGCAGAGGAGCAAATGTCGATGTAAAACACATAGCAGTAATTCTGGCGGAGGGACTAAAATGAGTAAAACATCAACGCCTAGATCGTTCCGATCAAACACTTCCGACGCCTTGAAAAACCCCTCCCTGAGAGCGGCAATGCGTAATATCACAAGCACTTTCGGCAAGAAAAGGGTGGACGCAATTGGTGACAATCCTTTTGAGGAATGGCGTGATAAAGCATCGGATATTAGATTGGACGTACTCAATAACATCGAAGAGTACATCGATATGTTCGCCCGGAACGCCACAAAGGCCGGGGCAGTAGTTCACCGTGCCAAAGACGCTTCGGTTGCGTGTGATATTATAGCTTCCCTTCTTAAAGATTACGGAGCAGACAAGGTCGTTAAATCGAAATCAATGATAAGTGAAGAGATACATCTGAACGCTTATCTTGAGAAAAACGGTATTCGCGTTGTGGAGACCGACCTGGGTGAATACATTATTCAAATTGCCGGAGAGACTCCTTCCCATATTATAGTGCCGGCCATTCACAAGAGTCGTCAGCAGGTAGGTCAGTTGTTTTGCGAAAAAATTGGCTGTGAATATACTGATGACCCGACTACATTGACAAAAACGGCAAAAAAGATACTTCGGGAAGAATTTCTG
>CAZGVM010000277.1:1953-3204 GCA_964528855.1 uncultured Desulfomonile sp.
GACGGCTCCGGCGGGGATAAGCGGTTCAAACTTTGCCATAGCGGAAACAGGTAGCATTTCATTGGTGACCAATGAGGGCAATGGCCGCATGGTGACAACCCTTCCCCCTCTACACATAGCCATCACGTCAATAGAAAAAATATTACCCAAACTCTCCGATCTGGCGCTTTTACTTAAAATACTGCCACGCTCGGCTACCGGTCAGGTGTTGACGAGTTACTTCTCCTTAATCACCGGAACAAGAAAAGAAGGGGACCTCACCGGGGCAAAACACCTCCACATAGTCCTTCTGGACAACGGAAGGAGTGAAATTGTCAAAGGTGAATGCAGAGAAATTCTCAAATGTATAAGGTGCGGCGCCTGTATGAATGTTTGCCCGGTCTACGGAGTGATAGGTGGACATGCATATGATTCCACATATCCCGGACCAATGGGCGTGGTTCTCAGCTCGGTTTTAAATGGTTTGGAGCAGGCTCATCCTCTACTGGACGGTTCAACGCTCTGTGGAGCGTGCTCTGATGTATGCCCCGTGAAGGTCCCATTGGCCAAACTTATAAACAGGCTTAGGGAGATAAAAGTTGAGTGCGGCCTTGCGCCGGAAATGGAGTCAATTGGAATGTGGGGCTTTGGGCTCGCTGCAAAATATCCTAAATTGTTCGAATTGGGGCAGAAGGCTTCAAATCGGGTTTGGCCCCTCGCACGTTTGCTTGACAAACAAACTGTTGACAGGCTGCCAAAACCGGTTGCCAAATCCTTCAAAAGGAGCGTGTCGCGATGAACGATTCCATCATAAAACGTTTCATGGAGAATGCTGCGAAAGTGGCCGCAGACCCTGTTCGCGTCGGAAGCGTCAAGGAAATGAACTCGGTAATAAACTCTGTCACGGCAAAGGCCGGATCAATATACCTGAGAAAAGTTACTGATGTTGAAAAGTCAGTCCGCATCCCGAAAGATCGATTGGCGCCCAGCTATGAAGTGGCTGCCTTCACAGTGGAGCATGTGGATGGAGCAATAGCTGAAACAGGAAGTCTGGTTTGCGCCAGCGCCAACCGAAGAGCGCTCCAAAGCAGTCTCTTGCCCAATCATCATGTTGCAATTGTGAAGGCGGACACCATTTTTGAAACACTTGAGGATTTCTTTGGTAGCCTGACGACGACGCTACCGACAAACATTACCCTGATTTCAGGACCCAGCCGAACGGCGGATATTGAACTGACCCTGACTATTGGGGTCCATGGCCCGGAACAGGTT
>CAZGVM010000278.1:0-3195 GCA_964528855.1 uncultured Desulfomonile sp.
TACTGCATATTTCAGATTTCTGACCAGGTAAGGTTTTGATGTGGTAATGCGGTATATGGGAACCCCACTACGGTTGGGCAATACATGGTCGAGAGATCATTTGTCGGATATCCGCCTCTACCCGCTCTGGTTATAGGATTGTTCCTGCTTGTTTTCATGCTGCTTGGGGACTGAATGGCACGTAGCCCACTCGAAAGAAGTTTTTAGGCCACCACTCCGACTGTGGTCGGCCGTTATAATTGACATCTCCATGGATTACTGATAAACTTTTAGGTCGGCATGGCGCTGTTCGCAATCTCAACAATAAAATTGATCCTTAAAGTATATGTGATAGGTGAGCGTTAGCTTTCGGCTTAGCCGTCCTATTTCGTCGTTTTGAGGCCTGTCGGCCCGAAAGGGTAACGACGGTGTTTAGCGTGACCGAGAAAATTCGAATGTAATGATTCAGGAGGTTTTCCCTAGTGAAAGTTTTGGTTTCAGACAACCTGTCAGAGTTGGGTGTCCAGATTTTTAGAGACGCCCCCGGCATCGAGGTGGACGTAAAAGTCGGACTAAGCCCGGAAGAATTAAAACAGATCATCGGGCAGTATGATGGATTGGCGATTAGAGGGGCGACAAAAGTCACCGCCGATGTCATCGAAGCTGCCACCAACCTTAAAGTAGTCGGTCGCGCCGGAACCGGTCTTGACAATGTCGATATCAAAGCCGCCTCTAAAAGGGGCATAGTGGTCATGAACACGCCTGGCGGCAATACGGTGACCACGGCAGAACACACTCTCTCGATGATGATGGCGCTGGTCCGAAACATTCCGCAGGCCTGCGCTTCGATGAAGGAAGGCAAGTGGGAGAAGAAGAAATTCTCGGGAACTGAGATCTTGAACAAGACGCTGGGCATAATAGGACTGGGAAAAATCGGCGCGGTGGTGGCGGACAGGGCCATAGGTCTGGGGATGAGCGTCATAGCTTACGACCCGTTCCTTTCTGAAGACCAGGCAAAACAGATGGGTGTAAGACTTGGTTCCGTCGATGACATCTTCAGGGAAGCCGACATAATTACGCTGCATGTTCCGCTGACGGGCGACACACGCGGCATAATCAACGCCAAGAACATAGCGAAGATGAAAAAGGGCGTCAGGATAGTCAACTGTTCCAGAGGTCCGGTCGTGAATGAGGAAGACCTTGCAGACGCCATAGAATCCGGTCATGTGGCCGGGGCTGCGTTGGACGTTTTTAACACGGAACCTCCAGGATTGAATCGCCTGGTGACCTCTGAAAAGGTTATATGCACTCCTCACCTCGGAGCGTCTACCCAGGAGGCGCAGGACAACGTGGCCTTGGCGGTGGCGGCTCAAATCCGAGACTTTTTGGTTTCCGGCACGATAAGAAACGCGGTAAACGCTCCTGCGGTATCAGGAGAAGCCATGGAGACTCTCAAACCGTATCTGGAACTGGCGCAAAGAATGGGCCTGTTCCTGGGGAACATGGTTCAGACGGGTATCAAGAGCGTAGAGGCGCAGTATTGCGGAGAAATTCTCTCCATGGATCTCAAGCCCATAACCACGACATTTTTGACGGGTCTGTTAACCCCTATCATGGGAGACGACGTCAATCTGGTGAACGCCCCCATGTGCGCTGAAGAACGCGGAATAACCGTGTCCGAAACGAAGGTGAGCCGTTCGGAGAACTTTACTTCGCTGGTTCGATTCAAGGTGCAGACGGAAAATCGTGAGCACGATGTGGAAGGCACATTGTTCGGCAAGTCAAAACCGCGTATGGTGAGGTACGGGGCCTTCCGTGGTGAATTCGACCTTTTCGGTGAATTAATCCTCATCCATTCCTATGACAGGCCGAAGGTCATCGGTTCGATAGGGTTGACTTTGGGTGAGCATGGCATAAACATATCGAGCTTCCAGTTTGCCCGTGAGCAGGTCGGAGGTCAGGCTCTGGTGTTCCTGAACACTGACACCAAGGCGAACGAAGCGGCACTGGACGCATTGAGGCAGCTACCCAACATAATTGGCGTGAGAACTCTGACAATATAGCGCCGGGGTTTTTACGAAGATTGAAACATTGCTCAGCAGGCGCCTTTCCGTTTAATGGGAGGCGCCTGAATTCTCATTTTTGGGTTTCATTCAATGCTCAACATAAAAGATCTTTCAGGTCCGGCTCTACCCAAGCAGGACAATTATGAGCGCGCTCTGAAACTGGGCCTTGAAGCCTTTTCACGAAAAGACCCCGGACGGGTAGCCGAAAAGGCCGCTGCCGGGTTTAAGGGCAGACAGATAATATTGCCCCATCTTGACAAGCACATAGTGCTGGATGTGGACAGCCGTGTCTTCACGATCATGGAAACCGGTGAAGAATCCCAGATCTGGCTCAGCATTCTCGCAATTCACTACCTGAACAATGCAGAT
Organism: uncultured Desulfomonile sp.; assembly: GCA_964528855.1. Lineage (GTDB taxonomy): Bacteria > Desulfobacterota > Desulfomonilia > Desulfomonilales > Desulfomonilaceae > CAITZA01. The sequence continues at coordinate 2,415 of CAZGVM010000278.1, forward strand.
GGAAGACAGCCATTAGGAAAACTCAAGCATTTCAGGGAATTCAAGGAAGGCAGTTTCTACGAGCCGGCCTTTAACAGGCGAACCAGGGACATCCTGACGGCCATATTCGGGGCCGATCCTGAACCAATGAAAGAGGCCGGCCGGAAACTTGGCGGTAAAATAATAGACTCGGCGGACGCCGCTGTTGAGCTGGGTTATTTTCCGATGCTGCCCATTACCTGTCTGGTCTGGAGAGGGGATGACGAATTTCCTGCTGAGGCCAGCGTGCTATTCGATGAAACCGCCGAGTTGTTCTTCAGCGCGGAGGACATGGCGGTGGCCGGACAGATGGCGGTTCTCGAATTGATGAAGGCGGCAAAAGGTTAGTTCGGCCTTTTTTTCTTGTTGACTGGAATTGATGCAAACTGTTCTAATTGTCCTGAACTGGAAGGCATAATCATGAAAATAGCGGTATCTGGTAAAGGTGGGGTTGGTAAGACTACATTGAGCAGTCTTCTGGCGCGTCATTGGGCCAGAAATGGTTACAGGGTTCTTGCGGTGGACGCGGACCCGGACGCTAACCTCGGATCTGCTCTTGGTATTGATACGTCGGACATAGTTCCCATAGCGAAAATGGAAGACCTCATTTATGAAAGGACCGAAAGCAGGAAAGGCACAGTTGGCGGTTTTTTCAAAATGAACCCTAAGGTGGACGATCTTCCGGATGCCCTGGGTAAAGAGAAAGACGGCGTTCGTCTTTTGGTGATGGGGACGGTAAAAAAGGGCGGCGGCGGCTGTATAT
>CAZGVM010000279.1:0-3180 GCA_964528855.1 uncultured Desulfomonile sp.
TGCTGCCCAAGCGAACGGTCAGTAAAAAGAAGTCATCAGGAATGAAATGAGAGTACACCAGCCTGGATAAAGTGGTCATAAAAAATTGATGGATGGCAGGCCTACAGCCCCAAAAAACTGCTGATAAACAGTTTTTCCGTTATATTTAAGCCAGGAAGGCTTCTCAAAGAGATAACGCGTCTTCGTCAGTCTCTGCGGTTCTGACTCTGATGGCCGTTTCAACTCGCTGAACTATCAAAAGGCCGTCTTCGTATTTGCCGGAATTGCCATGAAGGCAAATTGCCTCGACTGTCCGTTCGGCAAGTTCCTGAGGAACTACAACCTTCAAAATGACTTTGGGAGCCATTTGCATTTCATCATGAGAGAGTTCGGGGCGAACCCTGCGGTATGTTTTGGGAGATGCCTGCTGCAACACTTCAGTGACAGTCATTCCTCCGACACCCACTTCTTCCAGGGCGTCTCGGACATCATCCAGCTTGTATGGCTTCAGAACTGCCTCAATAGAAACCATGGAATAGTCTATCCTCCATGATGACATCAATTCTTGTTAGAATACTACAAAAACGAAAAATAATGAATCCAGGAGGCTCGAGCGCGACTCGCCAACAGAACGCCTATTTTGTCAAGCGGGCGCAGCAATATATATTTCAGAAATATTACAAGTGTTATGACGGCGAAGATTGGAAGAAGGTTGTTCAGTATCAACATCATGAGTAAAACCTCGAAAATCAAATTGCCATAGTCATTATTGTCTTTTTTCGGCAGATTTTTTTAAAATATCGCACTAAAATTTTATCATGGACTACGCCACCTCAAAAAGAGCAATCGGACCGTCGGAGGCCAACCCTTTAAAAGGCTGTGAAAAATACTGAAATTGGCATACTAATAAATCTTAACTAATGGTATAAACACTTGAGCGTTTCGATTAATCGGCGCATTCAATTTAGTTCAACAGACTTAAAGTCTTGGTGGGGCAAAGTGTTAGGCGCTCGGCAACCTGATATTTCCGACACATCGTATTCCAAATTGTTAAGAGGCTTTATAGTAGGAGCAGTGGCTTGCTCGGTGCTACCGTTGTTCTTGTTGGGATGGATAAGTTTTTTAAATTATTCAGACTTTTCTACATCAAGGATGGCGGAATATTTCAAGAATGCAGTAGTGGACAATCGAAAAATAGTGGAGATTTTCTTGGATGATCGAATCTCGGACATAAACCTTGTTGCATCGACTCATTCTCTCGATCATCTGAAAGATCAGTCCAATCTCTCTCAAATATTCAGGATTCTAAATGAAAAAGCTTCTCATTTTACTGATATAGGGCTTATTGACTCGTCAGGAAAGCATATAGCCTTTGTTGGTCCATACGACCTGTCGGAAGCCGACTACTCTCAGACATATTGGTTTGAACAGACCATGTTGAAGGGTTTGTACATAAGTGATGTGCTTCTAGGGTTTCGTAAAACGCCTCATTTTTTTGTTGCGGTTCGCCATTCCCAAGGAAACGCTTCAACCATTTTGAGGGCTACCATTGACAGTAATTCTGTTGGCTCCCTGTTGAACATGACGAAGAGTGGCCAGACCGGGGAAGTTTTCCTTCTTAACAGCGATGGGATTTTCCAGACGAGCCCAAAGAGTCTCGGTTCAATAATGGGGGAATCAGGCATACCCGTAGGCCTTTTCTCTGGCGAGAGTGGAATACTCATTTATGACACAAGCAATCCTTCCAATTCCCTGTCCGTCGGATCAAGCATCCCTCTCTTGTTCAGACTCAGAATAACACTGTCTCCTCCGTCCTCGAATCAGATTCTGGCTTATTCACGCCTTAAAAGTCCTGGATGGTTTGTAGTTGCAAGACAAAACTTTCTAGAATTTTTTGGGGACATAGATCATTTGAATTTTGTGATTCTTGTTCTATTACACGTAAGCATCCTGGTGGTTCTTGTTGTTTCCGCCCTGACCGCGCGATATATGATCAAGCTTATAGAAAGACGAGACCGAGAAGCTGAAAAACTCAACACACAACTACTACGCGCGCGTAAACTTGCTTCAGTAGGAGAATTGGCGGCCGGGGTAGCTCATGAAATTAATAACCCTCTGGCAGTCATCTTGACTGAGAGCATGGTGGTAAGAGAATTGACTGCCGACGAGAAAGATATAAGCCCTCAGTTCAGGGATGATCTCTACAATTCCTTATCACAAATAGATGGCCAGATTCAGCGTTGCGCGCATATAACACAAAACCTGCTGAATTTTTCGCGAAGAGTGTCCTCCGCGTCTGAATTCTTGAACATCGATGATATGCTCTGTGGTGTGGTAGGATTTGTGGAGAAAAAAGCGAATTCCTGTGGTGTGCATATTTCTCTCAATCTTCAACACAACCTTCCTGAACTGAAGACAGACCGATTTGAACTTGAGCAGGTTTTCCTGAACCTGATCAACAATGCAATTGACGCAACCGAAGGAGCAGCATCCGGCAGTGTGATCATACTCTCAAGGTTTGACGCTCTCAGAAACGGCGTGGTAATTTCGGTGTCCGACACTGGCTCTGGGATTCCGGAAGACAATCTCGACCGGCTGTTTGATCCGTTTTTTACAACCAAACCTCCAGGCAAAGGCACTGGATTGGGGCTGTCCATCTCTTACAGCATCATCAAGCACCTGGGTGGAGAGATATCAGTTCAGAGCGAATTAGGCAAAGGTTCCATTTTTTCGGTATTTTTACCCTGCCTCTCAGATGAACATGCGAGGACAGTAGTTCCCGTTCAGGAATTCAAAAAGGAAGAACAGAATGAGAAAACCCAGATTGCTGATAGTTGATGATGACAGAATGTTGAACCACAATATTACGTGGCTATTGAAGCGAAAGGGTTACGAAGTCCTTGGAGTTGAAGATGGTCAAAGCGCTGTTCGAGTTGTGGATGAACAGGAATTCGACATAGTTATACTGGATCAGAAGATGCCGGGAATGGATGGCATAGAAACCCTGAAAGAGATAAAAAAGAAACATCCTGATCTCGAAGTAATCATTCTGACGGGAGCCTCTTCGGTAGAATCTGCAGTCAAAGGGTTCGAGTTCGGGGCTTATGACTACACGACCAAGCCGATGCAAATGGATGTTCTGGAGGAAAAAATCCAGAAAGCATTTGAAAGAAAGCTTTTGTTGGAGCGCTAATCCAGGCT
>CAZGVM010000280.1:0-3161 GCA_964528855.1 uncultured Desulfomonile sp.
GACAACTCGTTCTATGGCCTGCAAACATATCGGAGAAGATTGTTTCCGCTTCCTGCCGTCGAGATCTGCAGTTCAGATCTAGCACTTCCATGTTCTCTAATTCTTCGCGACTGTAGCCCAGTTTCCGGGTCAAAGCCGAATTTGAGTGCATTATTTTACCATCTGGGGCGCCAACCACTATAACGTCATCAATCGATTCAAAGAAGGTTCGGAAGTTGTCATGGCTCTCTCGAAGATCTTCTTGAATTTTCTTGCGCTCAGTGACGTCTGTAATGAATCCTTCCAGGAAAAGTAGGCGCCCGTCATCCGAGAAGATTCCCCGCCCTCTTTCCCATACCCAACGGGTCTCTCCTCCTCTGGTAATTATTGGATACTCTTCCTCAAAAACACTATTGTGGGCAAGGATTTCCTGCCATTTTTCCCAAAGGGGTTCACGATAATTTGGATCTACAATGTCATTGAATGAAAGGCTTTTGTTTCCAATGAAATCATCTGGAGCATACCCAGTAACTTCTTTGCACCCGTGACTTATATAGTCCATGGTCCAGTAACGATCGTTGGCGCAACGATACACGAATCCGGGGAGGTTGTTTATCAACGTAGTCCATTCACGTTCACGTTCGCGCAGGGCCTCCTCTATCAGCTTCCGGGTGGTGATGTCCGCATGGGTGCCGATAAATCTCGAAGGCCTGCCATCGTCTGTCCACTCTGTGGATTTGCCTCTGCTTAGAATCCATTTATAGGCGCCGTTCTTACACAGCATTCGAAATTCAGCTTCATAAGATGTCATATCAGTGGCGCAAAATTTGTCCTTAATTTCCTTGAGGCGTCTTTTGTCTTCAGGATGAAGTCTGTTTACCCATTCGTCTAGGGTATTTCCGATTTCATGTTCTTCATAGTCCAACATGGCCTTCCACTGCCTAGAGTAAAAAACCTCATTAGTCGTGAGGTTGTAATCCCAAACACCATCTCTGGCGCCTTCGAGGGCAAACTGCCAACGCCCTTCACTCGCCCGCAGCGCATCTTCAGCGGCCTTGTTGTCAGTGATGTCCCTTCCAATAGTTAGTATATGTTGTTCCCCGTTGAGTTCGATGATGGAGCATGACATAAGCCCATATCGTATATCTCCATTCCTGGTACGAACACGAGTCTCAAGGTTATAAATTCTCCCCTCTTTTTTGAGAGCCTCTGAAATTTTCTGCCGGTCTTCAGTGTCACCCCATAGATTCAGTTCCGCTGGAGTCTTACCTATAACTTCCCGTTCCTTAAAACCCAGGATCCGCTCGAATCCGTCATTTACAGAAACAAATTTGCCATCAGCAAGCGTTGTGATTGACATGGAATCCGGATTTAATAAATAGACCTTGCTAAATTTTTCTTCGCTTGCCCGTAAATCCAACGCCGCTAGCTTACGTTTAGTAATGTCGCGATTGCTGACTCGCCGCCCCAACCAGGCTCCGTCTAGGTTATAAACGGTTTGCGACACTTGGCCGATCCAACGCGTCTCCCCCTTACTGCTAACAATCCGAAACTCACATTGGAGCGGGGGACCGGAATCAATCGATTTAAGTTGTTCGCCCACAAGCGAAAGGTCTTCAGGATGGACAATTTTCACGAGCAGCCCTGGATCATTAATAAATTCGTCAGGATCGTATCCCGTAATTCTTTCACAAGACGGAGAGACATAGATTAATGCCCCGTCTGGATTGATCCAGTATTCCCAGTCATGAGTGAAATCAGCCACGGTACGGAATTTTGTCTCGCTCTTACTAAGCGCCTCCTGCAATCGAATCTGGTTGGATATTATCTGGGCATGGGAAAGAAACACCTCAAGTTGTTTGACATCATCCTCTGTGTATTCAGATTCCTTATTGGCAACCGCTCCTACTGCCACAATTAAAAAAAAAAAAAAAACTGGGACGGAAACAACCCTTGTAAGCTCAACATGACCTTGGGGCAATCCAACTTTACATTCATGATTTTCATTATAATCGTTAACCACGATGCTTTGACGTTTCCTTACTGCGTCCCCCCATATTCCGGATGTTGGAATAGGAAACTTTTCAAGTTTATCAACAATTTTACACTGATTCATGGCTTCTCTAGACCATGAATAGATTTCCATCTCGGTTTCTTCGTCGTCTATAAAACCATAAAAAGCGTATCTGCTTTCACTGATTCGCTTGATTTCTTCAAGCACGTGGTCAGCGAGGACTTTCAAATCAGTTTGTTGGGTTTTTGACAATTCCCATAGTGACTCAAGATTATCCCTGAGTTTCCGTTGTAATATTTCCGATTGCCTGCGTTTAGTGATATTGGAAAGAATTACTTTGAACCTGTCATATTGGCCATTAGCGCTCTTTTCAGAAATGCCCCGGAGTTCTGCAATAAATTCAGTTTTATCAGTTTTTTTTAGTTTGAGTTCACATGTCGTCGGAGACTGACTTCTGAAAACAGCCATCAGGAGTTCAAAAAACAAATCTTTGTCTTCCTCAGAAATCAAGGAGTACATAGACTGACCTATCAGTTCATCGCGTCCCATGCCCAGCAGACTAGCCGCCGTTAAATTCGCCTCCAGAATGTTGCACCCTTTACTGACCGTAAGGTAACCAACCGGAGCAGAGTCATACAGGTTAAGATATTTATCCCTAAATATGCCCATTTCCTTAGTCTTAGCTTCCATGTATTCCTGACGGATATAGAGTTCGTGAACCAGTTTCTGTAGTTCACTGGAAGAAAGGTTTGATATGTCAGCAGGAATGGCTGGCTTCCCTTTGGAAACAGCTTCTTTGTCCGAGGTCGTGACAGTTCTTTCATCCATGAGTTTTTCCCGGTTATGGATTTGAATGAGGCAAATGTCCTTATAAGGAACAAAGCTGAGTAGTTATGCATTATCTCTACCACATCTTGTTCTGGAAGTGTTGTCCAAATATTCTCCCGACTTTGAAACTTTTTTTCGGTTCATCAGCCTAACTGTTTGTAATGGGAGGGGCCTGAATTGGCTGCTTCGGATGTAGTGCCGCGGGTAGTTCATTTAGCTGACATGGGTTCAGGCCCATCATACCCTCATAACGTGTTCGTACGTACCAAACTCAAAGATAACGGCAAGACTTCAGTCCAGATAGTCGAAAGCCATCGAAAGGCTGACAAGGTCAGCCAGA
>CAZGVM010000281.1:0-3154 GCA_964528855.1 uncultured Desulfomonile sp.
GACCTCGCAAAAATTTTTCACGAGAAAAATATCAATGGTATTCCTGTTCTGGATTCTGAAAACAAGGTGATCGGAGTCGTCTGCGAATCAGACCTCGTCAACCAGAACACCCCTTTGCATATCCCCACTGTCTTCGTAATACTCGATTCGGTCATTCCTTTGGAGAATCCATGGCGATTGCATAAAGATTACAAAAAAATGACAGCTTCAACCGTGGAAGACGTTTATTCTTTCCCGGCTGTCTGTGTTGAACCTGACACCGACATCTCCGAAGTTGCCCAGATCATGACAGCAAAGAATTACTACACAATTCCTGTCGTCGAGGATGGAGAACTCGTCGGAGTCCTGGGGAAAGGCGACATAATCAAGGCTATAGCAGATGGGAGTATTTAGTATTATAATAACGAGCCGTTATCCTTATTATTTTAAGTAAATTATTGTTTTTTGCCAAAAAAACTATAAATCACTTTAAAAAGTATTGACAAATAGTTAATATCATGATTAATAGCAAGCCCAGTGGCGGGTGGCGTAGCCCGCTGCCAAACATACCTTTTCTCCAATGCGAAGCCCCGGTCCTTATCCTCCTTTCCGGGGCTTTCCTTTGTCCGTCATTTGCAAAAACCGTCCGAACCCGTTATAAACTTGACACCTGAAAAAAGAGACTATCGAAGAGGGGAAATTGGATCGTAACAGTTTGTCCAGGGTGCTGGAGCAGGTCAGAGACGGTGAATTAACCGTTGAGTCCGCTTCTGAAATATTCAAGAAGCTCCATGTGGAGGAGCTTGGTTTTGCGTCAGTTGATCACCATCGCGCCGTCAGGTTAGGTTTTCCAGAGGTTATTTACGGGGAAGGCAAGACATCTGAGCAGATAATAGGAATATTCAGGTCCCTGATTCAGCGACAGGACACGGTGTTGGCCACGAGAGTAGACCCGGAGAAATCTTCCAGGGTCATGGAAAGCGTTGCCGGACTCGACTACAACGCATTGGCGCGCACACTGGTGTACCGCAAGAACCCGAAAAATGTTGTTTCGGGCGGGGTGATTCTGGTGTTGGCGGCCGGAACATCCGATTTGCCGGTGGCGGAGGAGGCCAGGGTAACCGTTGAGGCTTTTGGTGGCAATGTCGAGACGATATATGATGTTGGCATAGCTGGAATACACCGTTTACTGAGGCATTATGACAAACTAAGAGACGCATCGGTAATAATAGTGGTCGCCGGAATGGAAGGGGCGTTGCCCAGCGTAGTGGGCGGCCTTGTTGACAAGCCTGTGATAGCAACCCCTACATCGGTCGGCTATGGAGCGTCTTTCGGCGGAATAGCGGCCCTGCTGGGGATGCTGAATTCATGTGCGCCGGGAGTGGTGGTTGTGAACATCGACAATGGATTCGGCGCCGCCTACGCCGCATGCACGATGATCAGATCCGGCGCTGGGAGGCCGTAAGCCCCCTACATTTTAAGATACTGTGACAACTCGATAAATTTTTTTGGACCAACGCCTGGCACACGTTTGAGTTCATCAACGGAACTGAACTGACCCAAAGCGGACTTGCTCTCTACTATCCTTTCCGCCAGTTTGGGACCTATCCCGGGAATCGCTTCGAGATCTTCCCTTGAGGATTTATTCAGTGAAATTCTCTTCCCCATTGCTATCAACTGGTTGCCCGAAATCCGGGCTGAAGATGCCTGTCCTCTAGGTCCGTCTATATTTACTATCGAATCACACTCGAGTGTCGAGTCGGCCTGCCCGATTGCGGGATATGAACGATCAAAGCTTTCAAGTAGTTTTCCAAGGGTTACGGCATTTTCGAAGGAGCGGGTCCCTATTATCGTTCCACTGATTGCCACCTGGTAGACGCATTCGCCGTTGAGCAGTCCATTCATGGGATCATTCCGACCCAAAAGCCGCCATCCTTGGGAACACAACTCAATAGTGATCCATGCTGCCATGATTCCGACAATGGCCAACAATGGCGATGTCACGGCCCTGTTTCGGCTAGCGCCCAACTGAAGCAGCCATGTCTTTCTGGAGTTTATAGTCTATGCTGTCTACAAGGGCGCTCCACGACGCCTGAATGACATTCTGGTTGAAGCCGACGGTCCACCACACGTCCTCTCCATCAGTGGATTCGATGAGAACGCTGACTGTCGCTCCGGTGCCGGATGTCCCTTCAATTACCCTGACCTTGAAATCTGTGAGGCGGACCCTGTTCACACTCGGGTAAAAGTTCGACAGAGCTTTCCTGAATGCATTATCCAGAGCGTTGACTGGACCATTGCCCTCTGCGGCGCTGAACTCCATTTTATCGCCTACAACTATTCTGATCACTGCGTCGGAATAGGTCTTGGTGTCTCCCTGACGCTTGGAGTCTGTGACGTTGAATCCGTGAAGGGTAAAGAATTTCTTGTGAAGCCCCAGCATCCGTTTCATGAGAAGTTCGAAAGACCCATCGGCTATGTCATATCTGGCTCCTTGCGCTTCAAGGTCTTTCAGAGTTTTGAGTATTTCCACTATACGCGGATCGTCCGGATTTATGTTGATGCCGTATTGAGCCGCTTTCTGCGACAGAGCGGCCCTTCCTGCCTGTTCGGATATTGGAAAATTCCTGCCGGCCCCTACGAGACCTGGATCAATGTGCTCGTATGCGGCGGTATTTTTGACCACTGCGCTGGAATGAAGCCCGCCCTTGTGCGCAAACGCTGAAGCGCCGACATAGGTTTGCGATTTGCTTGGGGTCCTGTTGGCCATTTCTTCCACAAACTCAGACACATATCTCAACAAACGGAGTTTTTCCGGCTTGATGTCGATGCGTTTCATCTTCACGCTTAAAGCCGGGATTATCGATATCAGGTTGGCGTTTCCACAGCGTTCACCTATACCGTTTATGGTGCCCTGAACATGTGTCACTCCGGCTTCCACAGCGGCCAGCGAGTTGGCGACCGCCGTTTCTGAATCATTGTGACAGTGAATTCCCAGTTCCTTGCCAACAACTTTTCGGACTTCCAGTATTATCTCGGACACATCGGAAGGCAGTGTCCCTCCGTTGGTGTCACAAAGGCAAAGGACATCACTGAAAGGCTCCGCCGCCTTTAAACACTCGATGGCGTAGTCTCCGTTATTCCTGAATCCATCAAAAAAATGCTCTGCGTCAAA
>CAZGVM010000282.1:0-3141 GCA_964528855.1 uncultured Desulfomonile sp.
CAGTTCCTGCTTTTTGGTGTGACCTCGTTGGGTTGGGGCGCCCTCGGAGATAGGGGCGGGGGCATCCCTTTACTCAAAATCATGTTCGCCGGTTGCTGTCTATCCACGATGGCGTGCGCATACTTCCTGGAGTCTTCAGCGCATCTTTACTACGCATTAGGATCGGTGGGGGTCTTCACCGGTATTTATCACCCCATTGGAATGGGGTTGATCTCACGATCTGCTGCCAAATTAAATCTCGCTATGGGGTATGTCGCAGCTTTCGGAGGGCTCGGAATGGCGCTGGCCCCTTTTATTACAGGAGCCATTTGTTGGATGCTTGGCCCTCAACATCCTTTCCTTTTTGCCGCACTGCTCAGTGCGATCGGTTTAATGCTATGTCGTGGTCTTGATGGTCAGGACAAGCGCTTCCCGGGAACTTCAAGACACTCCATTAAAGACATAAGGCCTGCGCCCCTCATCACACTGCTATTTTCGATGGTCCTGGCAGGAATGGTTGCCACCGGCTCCACAGTGGTGTTCCCAGCTTTTCTGGAACTGGGCGCAAAGGATTTTCAGTCATATTTTCGCGGCATCTTTCCCCATTTGCCAAGTAACGCTTTCTTCATGTCCATTGTTTCCGTCATCCAGTTGATAGGTGTAGTGGGGCAATTAAGCGGCGGAATCATTGGGCAGAAATATGGACCAAAAATCAGCTATGTCGCCTGTCACATCGTTTGCATGTTCCTGTCTTTTTTTATGTCCGCGCTCACCGGATATCATTTGATAATTCTATCCAGTGTCTATTTCTTTTTCCTGTTAGGAAACCAGTCAATGGAAAACGCCCTCCTGGCTGGAACTGTGCCGAAAAGTTTTCAGCACTCAATTTTTGGCTTAAAATACATTCTTTATTTTGGGGTGGGATCTTTATCCGTTAAGTTCATGAGTTGGATCCAGTCAACATACGGCGTTCACTACTCTTTCGCCGGATTAGGAATAATCTCCGGATTACTGGTAATTTCGCTGCTTGTGTTTTGTATTGCAGATAGAGAGACTATCGCAAAGTCTGCATGAAATCCATAAATTGCTCGTACAATCAACGAAAACAGGCGACTATTATCAACAGGACAGATATGCCGATTGCGACGGCCGACACAACCAGCAACCTGGAATACCGACCGGCGCCGGATGATTCTCGTTTGCTGCCAGCATCCGCAATTTGTTCTACCAACTTGTCTATGGCCATGATTGTTTAACCTTTTATCAATGCGCTTCGTGTTGTGATCAAGAAATTAATTTGATCTAACGTACGGTTACAAATTTTGTTCTGAAACACGACTGCGTTTGATCACAATTTATCCCCACTAGCGCCGAATTAAAAGACAAATCTTGTAGAATGGCCTAAAATTTTTACATCGTCCGAGTCAATTTGTACTAGTAAGGTGGAGTGCCTTTTCGGAATAAACTTATAAGAAATCGGTCTAATACCTTTCTTAATAATGATTGATTCGAACGGTCGATGTGATTTAGGATCAAAGCCTGCCGGCTGTTGGATATGACTGATATCGACACCGAACAACATGGATAAACCGGGAGAGAATGTATGACCAAAGACGAAATCAGAATACGCCGCATGAGTAGATCCGAAATTGACACGGCTGTAGACTGGGCGGCACGGGAAGGCTGGAACCCGGGGATTCACGACGCCGAATGTTTTTTTGCTGCTGACCCAAATGGTTTCTTCATCGGCCTGCAGGGGGAAAAACCGGTAGCGATGGTTTCGGCAGTCGCTTATGGAAACGAATACGGTTTCATGGGGTTTTACATGGTTGAGCCCGGGCATAGAGAATCTGGATTGGGTGTCCGTATGTGGGAAGAGGGGCTATCGTATCTGGGAACCAGACTCATTGGACTAGACAGTGTGAGGCCCGACCTTGTCGCACATAAGAAACCCCAGTTTCAGCCTGCTTACGTAAATTTCCGTTTTCGGTGGACTAAGGACAGACAATTAGGTTTATCGCCCGATGTGATGGATGTTTCTGAAGTAGGTTGGGAGGCTTTGAACGCATATGACCGGTCTGTGTTCATGTTTTCCAGGGAAATTTTTCTGAAATGCTGGACAAGCCTTCGGGACACGACATCCCTTGCCGTAGTTGAGAAAGACCGACTCAGAGGTTACGGGGTAATACGCAAATGCCGAGATGGATTTAAGGTTGGCCCGCTTTTTGCCGATGACGTCAGTCTCGCCAGAAAGATATTTCAGGGTCTCACGTTCAATGTGAGAATGGGAGAGAGCATTTTTCTGGACACCCCGCAGGCAAATGCTGACTCGGTTTTACTTGCCCGGGAATTTGGCATGAATGAGGTGTTTCGCACGACACGGATGTACAGCGGTCAGGCCCCTGATCTGCCACTGGGAAAGTGGTTTGGAATTACAAGTTTCGAATTGGGATAGCCAAGTCGGCAAACCGCATCGCAAGCCAAGACCTTGTTTCCTGAAAACATTTTCAGCCCTTTTCCGGTGATTTTTGTGCGCCTGCCTGTAAATCGGACAGATCCTTTGCCACTATGCTTGCAAGACATTCATCATGGGCGAAGAGCCTTTTGTTGCTGTTCTTCTCCGTGTACATAGTCATTGTCTCACCTTCATTTATCGGTCTGTTGCAGATTGAGCAGTTCATTATACGGATCCTCTCAAATCATGTACAATTTTTAGTGCATTGTGTGTCTTGGCTCAGAGCATTCCGACAACACGCGCCCTGAAAAATCCAGTTTGTGATAAACCGCTGCTGAAGCTTAATACTAATGCGGTAACAAATCAACAAAATCGCCGCCAAATTAAGAGGCCGCCGTTTTTATGCCGAATCATTCAAGTCCCAGCCATTCCGGGGAAACCATGGGAGATGGTTGAAAACACAACAGATGGTCGCAAAACAACCACGCCGCTTCCTTCGGTGGTGTTTTTTCAACCAACTGTGGTTTTAGGCAACAGCTTGTTGAAGGTTCAAACATGAGAGTAAAACGCTTAACCAAATGTAAACTTTATAAAAATAGGGCGGTTCAGTTCTTTTGGGTGGGATGGCCTCATAATTGCGAATACTAAAGTTGCCGGAGTCCTTTACCGAGGGGATTCTAGCTCCTTGCGCGGACTCGCGTCTCAAT
>CAZGVM010000283.1:0-3134 GCA_964528855.1 uncultured Desulfomonile sp.
CATGTCCAATCGGCTTTCCTGTCTTGGGAGCATCCCCGTCGTGTTGAATCCCGGCACCTACCGCCCGGTCTTTTCATCCTCGTCCCGATTTAACCACCCACCAGACGATCAAGCCCCACATTCTCCACCGCCATGACCGAACTCATCGAGGGAAACCCCTGTTGCAAGATTTTCCTAGCTCTGTCTTGCGAAGACCATCGAGAGAGACATGGGTATATGTCTCATGTCTTTGGAGCGATCAAACCCAAGATTCAAGCAACGGGAGCACCTAAAAATTGATGAACCAGGTTGGAGATACAGTTTTTTCGTGCGAAAAGTCTTGCAGGAACCCTCTCCTACGTGGGGACATCGCAGCCACCAATTAGCAAAAATCGGGTCTGAACTAAACGAGCGTCGCCATATTTGAGTTCTCGACGTTAAAATCCTTTCTCTTGGAACGTCAAGATATAGGGTCAACCAAGCGGAGTGCGGGGAGGATCGTTCTATCTCCCAAACAATAGAGAGCGGCAGTCCTGAATAGACATTGAACAAACATAGAATCCCTCGCTCCGGGCCGTCCGGATGAAGCAAGCCGTAATCAACCAGTTGTTCCACGTCGAGCACGAAACAGTCTTGAAATCTTGATCTGGAACGTAGTGAGGAATTTAGATCTTCGTCTCCAATTGAAAACTGACCAGGGGACGAACTGGACACCTGAACTTTATTACTGGCATCGTCTCCAGTGATCTGAGGAAGCGACTTCAGCCTGGGCGACAAGGATTCCAGAGCGAGTTCTAATGAAAAGGGTTTGACAATCCGAACTTCGTCCAAAATTGCGAGATCCCAACCTGCGTCCCGGAGTTTGCTACAGACAAATGGCTGTTTTAAGTAGTCCATAAGGGTTCTTTTTTGTTGCCTTTCCAGGAGATAGCCTTTCGCGATCAAGCGCCGTAACTGCTTGAGTATATCCGAGTTAAAAATTAGAGGGTGTCTTTCCATGCTCAATCCTCACGTGGCATGTAATCGTAAGTTACGAACAATATTGTCAACTGATAACGCTCTGCCCTGAATTGTACATCATTGGCTCTGTCAACGCGGCCATAGAAAGAAAAACGGGACCGAGAGATCAAGCCCTGCCATCGATGGGCTTCGATGGTAGTCGAGATTGTAGCACTGGTTGCATTTAAAGGTCTCAGCCCCGGGAGGAAGATATAATAGCCGCCGATGAGGGAACGCGCTGGTCCCCTCATCCTCATGAGGACATTTCATCCAATAATGCTGAGTTTTGGTTTTATCAGACTGCTTGGAACGCCAAATTTCAATCGACGCTACCACACGGTTTACGGAACCAGGCGCCATATAGGTCAGCGACAGGTGGAAAAAATTTTCTAATCGATCGATTTGCCACTTGCAGAGCAACGGAGTTCCGGTGAGTGTCTTAAACAAAAGCATGAAACCAGTGCAAGGAGATTGAGGCCAAAGTATGCCACATTGTTCCAGCTGTTCTACATCAAGGACGAAACATTCCTCAATCATGGTTCTTTTTCTTGTGGACGGATCCTGTATTGAACTTGCCCTGACTTCATCCATTTGAATGCCCGGAGTCGCATAGCGCTCGGCCTGACACGAGGCTTCCAGCGGATCAGTAATATGCTTCAGGCCGTTTGTAAACAGCTTATGCAGCTCAGATGACAACCTAGTATCGAAGCGTCCTCTAAACAGTTGTCCGATAAAGGGTTTAAATGGCTCTGTCGCCATCTTTATGTTTCGAAGAAGCGGATCAGACGGGAGAATTTTGCTTTGGAAAAGCAAATCAGCGACCGCCTGGGGATCTACCGATCTGTTAGCCGCAAAGGATCGGACTGCTCTTCGTATAGCAGCCCCTTTGATTTCTGGCATGGGAAAACCTCCTTGTACCAAATAATACAGAACTAGTTTTGTGGCACAATTGTTCGAATCACACGCTAGTCCAATGCTTTGCCCATTAATGGTGAATAACGAACCGTCATGTAGAACCGAATGATTGCCGAGATCATTCAGCTGTGACTTGTGTTTCCGACTCGGATTTATTTGCTAGCCGCAGAAGATCTTTAGAAAATGGCTGTTGGCTTAAAAACATACATAATCCGGCTCACTGTACCGCTTTGGATGAAACGACTAGAGAGCAACGTCCCAATAGATTGACCTGAGTCGCTCGTCACTGCCCGAGTGGCAAGCGCCTAGTTTAGAAAAAAACACTCAACACACGGAGGCACGTCGCTATGCGATTGGATCCACGTTGTGCCTTTTGTCGTTGCGGATGTTTCTCGAAATGGCTTACTTTTTTTCGAGAGTTAGTTCACTTATAAAACCCGGTGCCAGCAACCAGGCATTGCGGCGAATGACTGGTTTTCATAACTCTACTTTAGTTTTCTCCTTTATTTGTTGTTTCGAGGTCGACTCTGCCTGCGCCGTGCTCCTCGCCCCAGACTAGTGGGAGACGCAAAGTTGTCTCTGGTTTTGGGGCTAATTCCTGAAGAAGCAGCGAGATACTCAATCCCCGAGTGGAAAGGCTGGACTGGCCGAGCTTGCGAGAGCCTTCCGCTGAACTTTCACAGGGTTTTAGCCAGAATTTGTTGGGAGCTTCCGGGTCAACAAAAATTCGCACCTGCTCGAAATTTCTTCCGTAATGTTTTATCATTAGTTCCATCGCTTCTTTGTACAATCCTAATCTCTTACGTCTTGGATCAAGCGCCACAAGTTGGCCACCTCGATCCTTGTGTTTGTAATCAATGACGAGCTTGAGAGCCACGAGATACAATCCTTTCAACGTCTACAATCTGTCCTAAATTCTAACTGAATCCGCTGGTCGCGGTAGGAACGCCGGTTACCCAGCGTCCCCCGCACAGATCCGTACATGCAGAATTACCGCATACGGTTCCTACCTTGGGTTAGTAGCGTAGAAGCGCATAAAAGGATGCAAATGCAAAATGCGGACACGTGGGAGCCAACGATTCGCGAACCGCCCAAAGTGAGCCCAGGTAATGCTGTGGCGGTCACCCCGGCTACGCAACGCATGAAACCAATTCCGAATCACTTGGGTCCGGATGGAATTCATACAGGGGAGATTGCCGGGGACTGCATGATAGTTCATGTAGCCTTGCACCACCGAGCGA
>CAZGVM010000284.1:0-3111 GCA_964528855.1 uncultured Desulfomonile sp.
GCAGAACCACAATTATCGATAATCCCTTGTACTACCAGTTGAGAAACCGGATCATCAGGTTCCTATCTCAAAAAGACCGATCTGAATTGATTGAACACTGACAAACGCCCATCACGCACCGGCGACTGCGAATGTTTCAAAAACGGCGTCAAGGTTATTTGTATCCTTTCATTCAATTATTTCAAAGTAACAGGAGGTTGGATCAGAGTCTTTCCGAAATCTCATATGCAGACAAATGAGGTTTTACCGATGTCAGTTTACCCATGAAACACTTCCCCAAAATATTGGAGAACGGTATAGCAAATTATTTCAAAAATCGCGAACTGGTATGAGAAGCTTTGATTGCAGTTCCTAACTTCAAAGAGATTCCTTCGGCATTGTTCGATCGATAGTGATCCGCAACATATTGAATATCAACCAGGTTTGACAAATTATATGGAGAAGTAAATAAGTTTGGCGCCAACCGGCTCACTCACGCCTGCCCAAAAAAACTCATTAGTCAGAATAACCGGACATCCCCGGAAAAATGAAAGGTGAGTAACGATTTACTGTGCAATAGTGGGAGGTTGTAGTTTGTAACAAGTGAAAATGGGGAAACTCCTGTCATAATAATTGTTGACTGGTATCTTTTTAGTGCGTTAAGGTTGCTCAAAGGTATGTTTTCAACATACGGCAACATTTACATGTTGCTGCACACCATGAACCTGACGGAACTGGCATAATGAGATGGCGGCGGATTATAGCGCATAACATTTCAGCAGGAGAGATTCCAGGATGGGATTTACTGGATCAATTATTGTAATCTCAGTTGGTCTGTTTCTTGGCATGCTTGCTTTCATGGAGTTGGGCCGCCGAATTGCAGTCAGCAGAATGTCTTTGGACCCCGAAGGATTCCAGAAGGGAGTTGGAGCCATCGAGGCGGCGATATTTGCTCTGTTGGGGTTACTAATTGCCTTTACATTTTCAGGCGCCGCAGGCAGGCTTGATACAAGGCGTAATTTGATAGCAGAAGAAGCCAACGCCATAGGTACGGCCTACCTACGGATCAAGTTGCTCCCTCAGGAAGCTCAGCAGCGGCTTGGCGAACGTTTTCGCCGTTATGTGGACATTCGTCTGGATTTGTATCGAAATTTTTCCGACCCGCTGGCCTCCGTAAAAGACAGGGCGATGATAGTCTCGGCCCAGAGTGAGATATGGAACGAGGCGGTGTCCGCGTGTAAAAACCAGGATTCCCAGGCGATAACCATGCTCCTCCTTCCCGCCATCAACAACATGATTGACATAACAACCACCAGGACAATGGTTGCACGCATGCACCCACCGGAAATAATATTCGGGATGCTGTGCATTCTGGCAATCATCAGTTCCATGGTAGCCGGATACGGCATGGCCGGACAAAAAAAGCGCAGCTGGGTCCACACTGTCGGTTACTGCGCAATAACGGCCCTGACGGTGTATGTCATACTTGATCTTGAATACCCCCGTTTCGGTTTGATACGAATAGACCAGGCGGACCAGGTATTGCTCGAACTCAGGCACTCTTTCAGGTAATGCTGTTTTTTCTCCCGCGCTCTGATTTCAAAAATGATTGGTGGCGACTCCTGCTGTCACTGAAAAATCTTTTGGACTCCACTGTCTCTTTGGACATCTCTTTTTTCCTACTGGAATTTCCCATGGTTCTAACGTGGCGGATTTGTTTTCCCAGACGGGTGGGAGTCCTTTTTGCCGGTTGTTGAAGAGTCCTCCGTTGAATTTCCAGTCAGGTTTGCATCCGCTTTCTGCTTCAATAACGCAGTGATGTTGTCATAGCCCCGTGATGAGGCAATCATGAGGGGAGACACGCCTCTACTGTTTTTTTGGTCTTCATCGGCCCCTTGATCCATGAGAGCCTTAACTATGTCGGGTCGTTCTCGTTCAACAGCCTTTTGGAGAGCCGTAGAGCCTCTGGAGTCTCTGGCGTTGACGTCTGCTCCAAAGTTTATTAACAACTCCGCCGTTTCCAGGTTCCCGTTGGCGCAGGCTACAGCCAGGATGGGGTTACCATGTTCATCCCGGGTGTTGGCATCCAGTCCGGCAGCCATATATCGCTCCACCTCATTGTAGCTGCCACTAGATGCTGCGATTATCAAAGAGAATTCCAGATCATGAACCATCTTTGGGTCAAGAATCGCCCCGTGTTCCCTCAACAGCTTGGCAACACCATTCCAGTGGTTTGAAACGGCCATACTCAAGGGAGTGCTCCCGGAATTATCTTTGGCATTTACAGCGGCTCCCTTTGCCAACAGGATTTTCACCACATCCGTGTGTCCCATGGCAGACGCCCACATTAACGGAGTCCTGCCGGCCTTGCTACTGGTGTTGACATCCGCTCCCCTTTCGATCAGACGTTTCACAATTTCAGTATTGCCTGACGAAGAGGCCACCATGATTGGAGAAGCTCCCCACATGTTTTTCGAATTTACATCAGCTCCTCTTGAAACAAGGGTATCAACACATTCGAGAGAACCGTTGCCGGAACATATTAGCAATGGAGTGTAGCCCTCATCATCTCTGGTGTTGGGATTGGCCCCGCCCGATAAAAGATCTCGCAAGTCTTCCAAATTATTGTCTGACGCAGATATGATTAACCTGTACTCCCGCTCAGAGCATGATCCGACATCATAGCTTCCGGACATGATCAGAAGCAGCCCCACAATTAATGCGTAAAAAATATGTTTGTTCATGGCTTATCCCCTCACACAAACCAATAGTGAAAGATTTTGAAACAGGAGTCGTGCGACCACAAGCAACTTCCTGAACTGAGGATTATATAATGTTAAACGATGCCGTCCAGGATAAAAAGATTCTCGAAACATTTGTTGAACCGACAATAGACACATCACGTCGATACTCTGAAACCACGTTACTCAAATATTTTCTTGATGTTTCAAATCAGCACGTTACAAAACTTATTGACACAGAAATGAGACTCTGGCATTATCACTCACCAGTGACACAAACTTCCCCATCATGCTCTTTGCCCAATTTCACAGCATGATGGGTTATTTTTTTGTGGGGGATGATTTTAAAGGGTTAAATATCGACAGCGGAGAATAAGAAGGGAAGGTCACT
>CAZGVM010000285.1:0-3105 GCA_964528855.1 uncultured Desulfomonile sp.
GCTTTAAGTGCGGCAAGAGACATGCTGAAGATGGGTGTCTGAATGATGCCAACTAAATGCATACGATGCTACGAACCTTATAATGTCCACATTGTGATGCGATAATCTCGTGACTCCGTTGAGCAGCGAGATTATCAACGTCAGTTTCAGTCATTCGGCCACAAGCCTCTTCTGAGGGACAGTCATGTCTCCACAGACCCCCACCCGGTCTACCCGGATCGGTGTAGATCATTAAATGCCCGTTTTCTAACTTCCAGGCTCTTAACAGGCCGGTCGGTTTGGTATGTAGTACTTGACACATGTTCTTAGCTTACTACATATTCTCAATGTTGTCAAGTCTCGAATAACGGGATTGTCATCAGTTCTCGACAGGAATGCAGAGGTAGGTGTTGCAAATTTACTTAAGAATTCTATAAACTAGACTTGACAGAATCGTAAATATGTTGTAGATTATAGGTGGCGAAGTAAACCTAAAACGGAGTAAACGGGATGCAGTTACACATTTCTAAGGGCAATAACAAACTTGGTGGCAAGGTGGCGAACATTTCACTGCCGCCACGTGCGACATGTAACCAATGTTCTGGGTGCGTAACAAAGGGATGTTATGCATATGTTCTTTACTCTTTCCGCCCGGTCGTCAAAACGGCTTGGACGGAGAATTGGAAAATCTGGAAAAGTGACCCTGAGAGGTATGAAAAACTTCTCTGCGAATATATGACTAAGCAAAAGCCCTGCTATTTCCGTTGGCATGTAGGCGGGGACATTCCTAACAAAGCATACTGGTCGATGATGCTACGTATGGCTCAAAAGTTTCCCAGTATCGAGTTTTTGGCGTTCACGAAACAGTTCGATACAATTCGGGGACTTGTCCCCAAAAACCTAGAAGTGGTACTCTCGGCTTGGCCGGGTCTAAAAATCCCGTCGAGACTCCGTCGTCGGTTCAGAGTGGCCTGGATGCGTGACCACAACAACCCTGATTCGAGAATCCCTGAAGATGCTATTGAGTGCTCTGGGAATTGTTCATCCTGTTTCAAGTGTTGGGACCTGAAGGGGTCCGGAAAAGATGTGGTTTTTCACAAACATTAGACTTGACAGTATGGCAAATATGTTGTAAACTTCTAAGGGGCCACAAAGGGGCCTAAGGGGCCAAAACAAGGGGTTAACAATGCCAGACATGGAAGTGATAGAAATTCCGATTATTTTTGATGTGGTTGAAATACCATTTCCTAAGCGAGTAAGAAAGATCAATCAAGTGACTGTGTATTTGGGCAATCATGTCTTTCGATCCCGTGGTGGCAGACCTGAGGAATGCGTTAATAATATATTGATTTTGTTGGAAAACTCTGATTTTCCAGCAAGAATTACTCATGTCGTGAAAGAGGCGATTTTAGGTGCTGTCGTTGAATATTTGAACGAGAATCAATCATGATAAGATCAATCTGGAAATTCCCTTGTCCTATTGACCATGAGTTCAAATTGCATCTCCCAAAAGGTGCTGAGATTCTGACTTGGCAGATGCAAGGGGATACTCCTTGCGTTTGGGCTAAGGTTGATCCGGATTGTCCATTGGTTGGCAGAACGTTTAGAATGCTAACGACAGGTGAGTCATTTGAAGATGATAGACTCACCTATATCGACACCATTCAGATCGATGGCGGCAATCTTATTTTTCACCTTTTTGAAGTCGGCCATAGACTGGATCAATGCGACAAAGAAACCGTTTTACTCTGAAATGAACAGTCTTTTTGGTCGTTTCCTGAAAGAACTTAAATAAGGGGATTCTAAGATGGGTTACTCTACCGATTTCAACGGCCAGTTTACGCTGGATATGACTCTAACGGAAGCACAACAGGCATACCTGGATCAGTTTTCCCTGACTCGCAGGATGAAGCGGGACGTTAGGGTTTTGGAAGGGGAACTGGACAAAGCCATTACTCGTTATCCAATTCATCACAGCGAACCTGCTGAGAACTTCAGCGACCCGATTCGAGAAGCAGCCGGGCTTCCACTGGGACCCGATGGGGCTTATTTCGTGGGCGGTGGCAAGAATTTCGGCCAACAGCACGACCAGTCTATCATCGACTACAACGGTCCCCCTGAGGGGCAACCGGGACTCTGGTGTCAATGGGTCCCCACCAAAGACGGGAAGGGAATCGAGTGGAATGGAGCAGAGAAGTTCTACGAATATGTGGAATGGCTCGAATACATTATCGAGCATTTCCTGATTTCTTGGGGATACACCCTAAACGGTGAAGTGGAGTGGTGTGGGGAAAACCGTGACGACATTGGCAAGATCATCGTGACCGACAATGAAGTTTCCACAAAAGGGGGCAGAATCGTTTACGAGTAGCCTTGACAACATCGTAAATTTGTTGTATACTATACTTAACGGTTAGACCCTCTGTTCTTTCCCGGTGAGGACGCAAGAGAGAACAGAGTAAATAAGCGTCCTTCTTTCAACGTTGTAGCTCCGTGGCGTTGGATTGATTAAACGGAGCAACTTTGGTTCAAAAATGAACTACATCGAAGCTATTAAGTTAATGGTTGCTGACGAGAATTGCGTCATGACTCGTGGACAAGGGTCATGTCTGTATTGTGTCAGTGGGAATGCTCTGTTTTACAGTGATGATGATGGCAATTCATGGCATCCTGAACAAAGGGCTTGGGTTGTAGACGCTTTGGCTACTGATTGGAGAACCCATGTACACGAAACTGAGTGATGCATCCAAACTGTGTCCTAATCTCGCTCCTGGTGATGTAGAGATTTGGTACATGCGTCCTGATTGGTTCGGGCGTGGGATTCAGGGAGATCGACCCGACCCGGCGAAGCTGTCCGAAACGCATATCTTGCTTGGAAAAGTGTCGGGGGAATGCAGAGAGATGCTATGGTGCTCGCTTCAGGGTGAGAACTGGTCGCCGGAGGGTGAAGCAAGGTCAATGCTACTTTCCTTGGGCCTGGAACATACTTCTATGTCTGTTGGGGACGTGGTCAAAGATGGTCAAACGTATGTAGCCGATTCTGTTGGTTTCTCTCAGTTGTAAAATTTTAAGAGGGCAAGGCCTGATCCAAGCCCTCTTCTACTATTTCGGGATTGTCATCAGTTC
>CAZGVM010000286.1:0-3087 GCA_964528855.1 uncultured Desulfomonile sp.
TCTTGCCCCATTGATTTTGCTGCCCAGAGTGTCCACATTTTTACGGCTTCCTCAGCGGATATTGCTTGCTCCGGAACAAACAGGCCTTTGTCCGATTGCCGTGAAACAGCGGCATACATAGCTTCAAACGGGTTAATATTTCCCAGATATATTCCAGTCATATCAGTGCTTGCAGCGGGTTCCAATCCAGCGTCAATCATTTTTCTGAACTGGAATCCCGTATGCGTCCTTTGAGGCCCCATATTTTCGTAGTCAGCCTTCACCAGCTCCAATAGCCACATCGGTTGTGTTGAAATGTGAAGACCTTTGGATTTCAAATCTTTAGCCCGTTGAAGCTGCTGGTCGGTCAACTGGAACATGCCATAATGTTCAATTCGGAACAGATTGGAAGGTTTTTTCGAACGGGCCATCTGTTCGTAAGCGGTTAGTCCAATATCAGCCGCCTTATCACCAGAGCAATGGAACATGCAGATTATCCCTGCGTTGTCGGCTATTGCGGCGAAATGGTTGGCTTCTTGCTGGTTGGTGACCAGCGACCCATGACCGCCTGGAGGATCCGTGTCAAAATGACCGACATAGGGCTCACACATATAGCCGGTACGCGCGTCGTTTTCGCCATCTATCCAATCTTTAATGGCCACAAATTTATAATATGCAGGATCTGCTTGCGACGGCATTCTGAAGCCTGACAAATTTTCGGGCATATCTTTGCCATTGGCGGAAGTCCAGACGGAAACTGAAAACCTTATTGATGGCACATGGCCAGATTTGGCCAGAGCCTGTAAGGCAGGCAATGCCTTGGCAGGAGTAATTGCCATTAGTGAGGTAAAACCGTGTTCATTCCAGAATTTCTGTATGCCAGAGAAGTAGTAACGCTCCAGTTCTGTTGGAGTTGGTTCATCGGGAACGTCGGCCTGCGCATCGGCCAAAGCTCCGGTAGGCTCACCGTTTTCGTCCGACACTACCGATCCTCCGTGTGGGAGCTTAGTCACGCCTTTTGTCACCCCCAGGAACTCCAGCGCCCTGGAATTGGCTATTACCAGATGGGCACCATTGGCTAAAAGTAACGGATTGTCAGGAGCGGCGACATCCAGTTCAGCCTTGGTAGGCAGACGCTTTTCAGCGAATTTATTCTCGCTGGCGGAAACACATGCCACGAAAACCCATTTATCTTTTGGTGTATCTTTCACCCATGAAGCTATGTTGTCGAGAGCCTTACTCACTGTTTTTGTACCAGGATAACGGCAATCTACCCAGTCCTCCTTGAGGTATATAGTCTCCATGGGATGGCAATGAGCGTCAATTAATCCAGGCAAAGCTGTTTTGCCTTCCAGATCGATCATCTTTGTAGAGGGTCCGCTAAGCTTTTTGATATCTTCAGTGTGACCCACTGCAGCTATCTTGCCGTCTTTCACAGCAACTGCGGAAACTCTTGAACCGGCTTTGTCCATAGTGGCAAAATTACCATTGAAGAATATCGCGTCAATATTGCTTATTCCCAAAGCGCAAAGTGAGTTTGTCAGTCCTGGAAGCGCTATCAGCGCCCCAACTATGGTCACCAAACAAGTAAGCCTGGCCAACATCTGAATCCCTCACTAGGCCTTTAATAGCATAGGACAAAACCGCGTCGATACTGACAGGAATCAATCTTCCTAGACAGTTATTAAGGATCATATTCTGAAACGAGTGTCATAGCAAGTGGAAGAGTTCCTGAAAATAGAGCGTGATTTATTCCTGGATCATGGCCGTTCCAGGCATAGGGGCAATGACAAAGTCACTCATTATATTGGGGAATATCGGTCCAGGTCGCTACAGGGTGACCAGGATCTGGTCTCCAATCTGGATCCGAATATTCAAAAATTAAGAGCGATGCCTGACTCACTTCATGGCAGCGACTAAAGCCGTGTCAGACAATCATGGTTTCGGAAATGGAGAGAAGTCCAACACTTCTAACCTGACTCAGAAAGTTATCGCTGCGTTGAGTCCTCCTCCAAGGGAATATTGAGTCAGAGTGAGGTCTGAAACTACCCCGGTTCTGGATATGTTACCAGCAACAAACCCTACATCCGAACTGCCCTTCAACGAAGAAGCGGCGCCAATAAACCAGAGACTAAAGGACGCAGGGGGTTTCATCGGGAGAAAATATTCTCCGGTCACAGACACCAGGTATCCGGGCTGATTTAAATTATAACTCAAATCAGACATGATCGGCGCGATTGTCCTGGAGTCCAGAGATCCTGAAGAAGTCATAAATGGACTGTAAATAACTGCTGCCCTGAAGATGCCAGCTTCCATGTATTGGAGGCCAATGAAAGGAGCCCAGTTTTTCAGAAGAAAATCCTGCGTGGCCGTAGGGTTCCCTGGATGTCCAAAAATGGTCATGTCATCATAGCGCATTGATGTATATTGCCACAGGCTGCCTAACAAAAACGAACCGCCTCCCCAGTTACCCAATGAGATTCCACACTGCATCGTCCAACATTCGAGATTTGAGCCTGTGAAATCTATTTCCGGAGCAAATCCAAAGGGTCCCAGAGAAAATGGCAATTTCCCAACTTGCCTGAATGTGTGAGGAAGGAAACCGCTAGCCGAAGCAAAAATCGTGAGGTCTCGACTGATTATCGCATTCAGACCAACTGTTCCTGTCCAAAAATTAAAATTCTTTAGGGCGACATCCGAGGTTCCAAATTTACAGCGTTTAGCTGATAACCAATCTGAAAATAGGTGTTTAATACGACCTTCGGAAAAGTGAAGCCGGGAATGTCTGAAGAACCCAATATTCCGGTAACAGGCCTGTTGTCTCCGGTAAAAGATTCGAGGCTGGATATTCCCGGAATCCACGACTGCCCCATCAACCCGCTGGGGATTGATAACATGCATAACACAAATGCCAGCAATATTTTACGCATTTGCAAATTCCTCTGATCCAGTCCACTGACGACGTTAAATGTGTCCCGTTTGCCTACAACCTAACCAAAGGAAACAACTATTTCAATGTAAAAAATTGTGGCTCATACAGAAGACTAAGATTGGAGTTGGATTGCTGGTTACAAGAGTAGACTCAGCCTTTAGTCTCTCGGACCTCAC
>CAZGVM010000287.1:0-3074 GCA_964528855.1 uncultured Desulfomonile sp.
CAGGAAGCGGAAACAATCTTCTCCGATATGTTTGCAGGCCATAGAACGAGTTGTCCGCTTCCACTGGAAAAAAAGGATGGAACGCTGCTTCCGTCGGAAACGCGAGTTTGGTTTGGTAAATGGAGCGGGCTGGACGCAATATTTGGTATTTGCAAAGACCTCAGCAAGGAACAGGACGCGCTACAAAGATTTGACAGGCTCTTTGAATTTAACCCTAACCCTCTTGCAGTCAGCAGTACTGAGGATGGAAGATTTGTCTTGGTAAACGAAGCTTTTCTCTCCTCCCTGGGGTTCTCTAGAGATGAAGTCATAGGGATGACAAGCGAAGAACTGGATCTTTTTACTGACACAGAAGCACAAAGAGAGGTCGCTACTAGACTTGAGGTTCACGGAGTAATTAGAAATATAGAACTACAGGTAAAAAAGAAGAATGGAGATCTTGTCGAAGGCCTTTTTTCCGGCACGATAATAGTTATTCAGGAAAGGAAATATCTCCTGACGACTATGCTCGACATCACGGAACGCAAACAAGCGACAGAGGCGCTAAAACAAAGCGAGAAAAACCTGAGGTCTTTTTTCCAGACTATCTCTGAGTCAGTCTTCCTCATGAAACCCGATGGCGAGATACTTGAGGCTAACGAAACCTTTGCGTCTCGTCTCGGCAAGAATCCGGAAGATGTCATAGGCCATTGTGTTTTTGACTTCCTGGAACCTGAAACAACTATTAAACGTAGGGGGTGGATTGACGAAATTGTCCTCAGCGGCAAACCAGTGAGGATTGAGGACAAAAGGCAGAATTCTATCTTGGTTCATAATATCTATCCGATCTTGAATTCTGAAGGGGTTGTGGATCGATTGGCAATTTATGCCAACGATGTTACTGCGGCCAGACTATCAGAAACAGCTTTGAGAGAGAGTGAAGCCAGATTCAGGCTCATTGTAGAGGCCGCCAACGAGGGTATATGGTCAATGGATGGCAAGTTCAAGACACCGTTCGTCAATCGGAGAATGGCTGATATGCTCGCTTACAGCCCTGATGAAATGCTCGGTCGGACAGTGGACTCGTTCATGTTTGAAGAAGACTTACCAGATCACAGCGCCAGAATGGCTGGACGTCTCGCAGGAACGAATGAATCCTATGAGCGGCGGTTTAGAAAGAAAAATGGTGAGGAAATATGGACGCTGGTTTCCGCAACGGCTCTGATAGATGGAAAGCTGGGATTCCAAGGTTCCTTCGCCATGTTCACGGACATAACAGAGCGAAAACGCGCGGAAGAGGCTCTGACTGAAAGGGAAAGTTATTTGAGAAACCTCTTGATGAGCATGATCAATGGGTTTGTCCTATTCGAGTCTGTGTTTGATGAAAGGGGAAATTTTCTAAGCTGTAAGTTTATTATGATCAATCAATCTTTTGAAAGAATAACCGGCGTCAAAGGTGAAGACATCATTGGACATTCAATTCATGAAGTATGGCCTGAAACTGAGCAGGAATGGATTGAAGCTTTTGGCAGGGTAGCTCTAACTGGAACACCATCCTCTTTTGAGATGTTTCATCATCCCACCAGAAGCCATTATTATTGCAACGTATACAGACCGGAGAACAGCAGAAAACGATTTTGCGTAGTTTTTGAAGATATCACTGATAGGGTACGTGTGGCACAAGAAAAGGAAGCTTTTCAGGCTCAGGTTCTGCAAGCTCAAAAGATAGAAGCCATTGGAACAATGGCAGGGGGCATAGCCCACGATCATAACAATATTGTCCAGGCGATATTAGGCTATACGGAACTCGCTATGCAAGATGTAGCCCCGGGAAGTCCGGTTTATTCCAGTCTGGAAAGAGTGTTGGAGGCGGCAAAACGTTCTGGGAACATGATGAAGCAGATATTGACCTTTAGTCGCCGATCCACGCCCAAGGTCACTACAATTGATGTCAGTCCGTTGGTGAAGGAAGGACTGAAATTCTTGCAGGCCGCAATACCATCCACTATCGAAATCAAGGGAAGAATCAAACCTGGTCTAGGGAAGATTCTTGCTGATCCCACGCAAATACATCAAGTTTTGATGAATTTGTGTATCAACGCTTCGCAAGCCATGAAAAATGGTAAGGGTAAGATTTACGTAGAATTGTCAGAGCTTAATGTTGTAGATAACTGCGTACCGCCGCATCATGAGATTACACCTGGGAAGTATCTCTTACTGAAGGTTTCTGACACAGGAGTAGGGATTCCAGCAGAGATTTTAGACAAAATATTTGATCCTTATTTCACCACCAAAGAGTCAGGAGAGGGAACGGGTCTTGGGTTGTCCGTAGTTCATGGAATCGTTCGCAGTTCTAATGGGGTTATAACAGTAGAAAGTACGCCAGGCGCAGGGTCCACCTTTAATGTGTTTTTCCCTCTTGTGAAAGAACCGATGGATGTTAAACAAGAGTGCGAGACAACAAACAAATTGCCGGGAACTGAGCATATTCTTTTTGTTGACGATGAAGTTTCACTTCTGGAAATGTATGAACGCCAACTCAAAAGATTGGGCTACCATATAACCGCCGTGGACAATCCCGACGCCGCATTGGAAATACTATCCCAGCATCCCCAAAAGTTCGATGTGATAGTCGTAGACATGATCATGCCTAAGATGACAGGACTTGAACTTTCAGAGAAAATACGTCTGGGATGGCCAAACATCCCGATCATCATGTGCACTGGATGGATGCAAGATTTATCTGATGACGATTTAAGGCGAACTGGAATTCGGGCTGTTGTGACTAAACCTACAAGGAACAATGAAATAGCTGATGCTGTTAGAAAAGTGATGGATCAGAGTCGCTAAACCGACTACGAAATGGTTGTCTTGATTGAATGCATTCTTCAAAAAACCAACAACCTTTCGCTCTAGAACTGTCTGAAACATTACCTTATTAAACTTTGATACCAGTTGGTTAACCCCTAAACAGCCAAAAAACTTATGTCGTTACGCAGGATGTTTCCTGGCTATCTTTGTTTATACGGGGTCTTTTGCCCTCCAACAATTTCAGCAATTTAGAAAAATGGTTAGCTTAGCTTTGTTCAGAAGTT
>CAZGVM010000288.1:0-3068 GCA_964528855.1 uncultured Desulfomonile sp.
TTTGCCCGAACCCTGACCGAGTTATCTTTTGAACTCAGACAGCAGATTGGAGTTTTGGTTGATCGAAAGGGAAAAGTCTTCAAGGTACTGGTCGGAGACGCACGCTCCATATTAATACCCAAACTCCATTCGTGGAGGGTTGGCTCCGGAAGATTACGCGGCCTGAGATTTCTCCATACTCACCTCAAAAACGAACCTCTCAGCCAGGAAGATTTGACGGATCTCTCATTACTTCGATTTGATCTTGTCGCAGCCATCGGAGTTGACCCTCAGGGACTTCCGAAGGACACATACATTGCTCATGTGCTTCCGCCAAATCCGCAGGACAAAAAGTTCGAGACGCTTCCTCCGATTGCGCCATCCTTGCTGGATACGGATTTTCTGGTTTTCGTCAAGGCTCTGGAAGATGAAATCGATAAATCGGTGAGTTCTGTCAGCCTGGATAAATCCCGGGAACGCGCCTACGTGGTCGGCAGAACAGTAGGACGGGATTGGGAGATAGAGGAATCACTCAGTGAACTGATTGAACTGGCAAAATCATCCGGGTTGCAGGTAGTGGGGACGGCTTGCCAGAAACGGGACTCCGTAGATCCGCATTTCGTGGTGGGCAAGGGCAAATTGCGCGAAATAGTTGTGGACGCCCTCCAAAAAGGGGCCGGATTGATGATATTCGACACTGAACTTACCCCATCGCAGGTTAAAGCCATAGCCGATTTTACGGAAGTGAAAGTGTTGGACCGCTCCCAACTGATCCTGGACATCTTTGCTCAAAGGGCAAAATCGAGGGAAGGCAAGCTTCAGGTTGAGTTGGCTCAACTAAAATATGCGCTTCCTGGTCTTCGGGAAAAAGATGACGCATTATCGCGCTTGACCGGTGGAATAGGAGGAAGAGGTCCAGGTGAAACCAAGCTTGAGATTGACAAACGCCGGATTCACAGCAGAATCGGCTCCCTGGAAAAACAGATCGAAAAAATATCAAAAAACAGGGCATTGAGAAGAGGACTTAGAAACAGAAGACAAGTCCCTGTCATTTCGATAGTAGGGTACACCAACGCGGGCAAGTCTACCTTGTTGAATAAATTGACTAAATCAAATATTCTGGTAGAAGACAAACTCTTCGCCACGCTTGATCCCACCAGCAGAAGATTGAGATTCCCCCGTGAGACCGAGGTCATAATTACGGATACAGTCGGGTTTATTCACGAATTACCGGAAGAGCTGTTTGCGGCGTTCTCGGCCACCCTCGATGAACTGAGCGACGCAATTGTTTTGCTCCACGTCATCGACTGTTCAAATCCTGCCTTTGAGAAACAACTGCAAGCTGTGGAGAAGATACTTGAGCGTCTTGACCTGACCGATATTCCGTTGATACGAGTTTTCAACAAAATTGATCTGGTTCCTGATGAAATTGTACAAAATGTTTGCCTATCCTATTCAGGCACTGCAATCTCTGCTCTGGATTCCAGGACATTCCCACCGCTGATTCATCGTCTGGAGAATGAAGTCATGAAAAGCCTCACTGCGGAAGCGGAAAAGGTTGAAACTGATGATGGCTCCTCAAAATCTGGAACAAGGTTGACACATGGGTCAAAATAACGAACGCGGCAAACTATTGCTATCTGTGAGTCTGATTTCCCTGATGTTCATCGCCATAACGGCGCTGGCATTCACCGGATACTTGCAAACCATGCTGGCTGACTTGCAGTACATGTTCAGTTCCAGGGAAAATCTGAGACTTTACATAGAAAGTTTTGGCGCTGCAGCGCCTGTGGCGTTTATCGCTGTTCAGACTTTGCAGGTTGTTTTTGCCCCTATCCCTGGAGAATTGACCGGCGCCGTCGGCGGCTTCATCTTTGGCGTATGGCCAAACGTCATTTATTCGACGATAGGCCTGAGCATCGGATCCATGGCGGCGTTTCTGGCCGCCAGAATTATAGGATTGCCGCTTGTCAAACTTGTGGTTAGCGTCAAGCAACTGGAACGTTTCGATTTTCTAACCCACAGGAAGGGAATTCTTGTGGCGCTGGCCTTTTTCACCATTCCGGGATTCCCGAAAGATATTCTGTCTTATATTCTTGGTCTCAGCCCTATGAACTTCGTTACTTTCGCTCTGGTTTCATCCCTGGGAAGGATACCTGGCACGATCTTGTTAAGTTATAGTGGGGCTGCAGTATATGATGAGAACTGGACACTGCTCATAATACTGACGGTTGTATGCGCTGCGGCCATATCCATTTTTTACTTTTGGAGAGATCAGATCGAAGTATGGCTCAAAAGCAGGAGAGATCAGTCATCATGAGATGATCCATCAAGGCGCATCACAAAAATTGATATATTCAAGAATAATATTGACCCCACCCCGGTTTTTGATTAACAATCGGTATAATATCAATCAGATCGCTTTTGCGTCAAATTATGAGATTGGTTCAGCCCAGAGTCTTTGCAAAAGCGGAATTAGGCGCCCCTGTTTTGAGAAACCCCAATTTTTTGAAGTTCATAAATCTCCTGGCCGTACTCAACAAATCCGGAAGGATTCCACCGAAAGAGTGTAGGGCCTGCGGAAAGGTTTACTGCGACCTGGATCAATACATTTGGGACACAGAGGCTAAGGCGCAAACGATGGAAGACGCCGGCGGAGTTATGAGCAAGGCGTTTACCATGCTCTACCGCAATTGTTCCTGTGGAAACACTTTGGTTTTGACGCTGACAGGCGAAATTTTTCCTGAAATCAATGAGTTCTGGAATATGATCAGGACTGAGGCGCAGGAGAAAGAGTGTCCGGCAAAAGAGGTAGTTCTGAGTTTCATGCACGACTGGGAGGATTACATCAACCGTCGTCACTCAGGTTCCAAAAAGACTAAACGCAAGACCTGAATGATGTCATCAGATCACAATAATTTGATCACGGACATATTTTTTGACTTGGGCAAAGTCATTGTGCATTTTGACTGGAACATAGCCTTGACCAAACTCATCCAACTCGTGCCGGAAGAAATTGCGGAATTTATCCGTCAGGACCGTCCGGGTTTCATGCAGTTGCTGGCCGAACCGGCAGATCGCCTGGAACG
>CAZGVM010000289.1:0-3046 GCA_964528855.1 uncultured Desulfomonile sp.
AATCCCTCACCCTTGTTGTTGTTTACCAGATCGGCGTCAACAGATGTGCTTCTGAAGCCCAGTTCAGCCGCCAACGAAAATGTAGCGAACTTGTAGGCGCTGGTTTCCCACACTGACGGTCTTAAACCGGCCGAGACCTCCCAATCCACTATGTTGGCAGGAGACTGCAAACCGAACACCTGCTGCATAAAAGGCATAGGGAACCTGGCGCGGGCGGTCAGGATGATGGGGACTTCCTTGATTCGGGCGGGAATGGCAAGAGCCTGGAAGCCGATGGTCATAGGTTCAGAGGAATTGAAGTCACCATAATTGTAAAGAACGTCACCACGAACAATGGCAAATTTGTTGTCATTGAAGGCTATACCGTTCAGGTGAAAGTCAAAATTAAATCCGAATCGAAATTGAGGATATCGGATGACATCCAAGTCCAAGCCCAACCGTGTAGCGCTGAAGTCTAATTCTGAAACTCTGAAGTGATCGGCGAAATCCGTCTCAGGTCCGGCTGGATTCCGTAGCCCAAGGATCCCACGGAATATCCGGTCTTCTTCTGCCACGAGCCTCAGGCCTAGTCTATCCACCTGTAGCTGAAACCAGCCCTCACTGAAGTAATTTGGCTGCCGCTGGAAGTTGTATCCACCGGCCTGACCGTTCGTGGGCAAGCCCGGCACATTTGAACTGGACAACAGATCATGTTCCGTTCCGTTCCTTGTTAACGTCCCGCTGTTTAGGGTTGGGAACATGAATCTGTATTTAGCGACGAATCTGTAGTCCGACCAGTCCCACCATGAGGAAGGTCCGAGCCAGCGGTCGAGACCCTGGGCATGAACGAATGAGGGTGTAAAAGATGTCAGGCACAATAGCGCGAGCAGAAAAAATGGAAGCAGTGCCGTTGGTTTGTATATTATCGGCTTCAACCCATACCTCGAAATAGCGCCATTGAGATCAATGAAATCAAATTAATTAGCGCTGAATATATCGTATAAGGGAGGGCGGTGTCAAGGAATTACTCAGGATGCTCATTTATGGCCCTGTATGGATTATAGCCTTTATAATAGAGGCTATGATGGGTTGGTGGGCTGTGTGACGGCGAAGAGGAACATCAAAAATATAGATTTTACATTTAATATATCAAATATCATTGCGTTTATGTTGAAGTTTTGATAATATGATTCATCATGATATGTCTCTCGGAGGTTTCCATGAACCCGAGCAATAAGTTGCTGATATTTTTATCCGTTTTGATTGTAGCCTCGCTGTCCGCCTGCAGTGACGACTCGACTGATCTCAAGCAGAAGATGGCAGAAATTGATAAGAAGCTTCAGAAACAGGAGAAGGACCTTCGTGAGTTTTCCGGAAAATTTGCTCCGCCGAAGGATTTCAGCGCAGACATACAGCGTCTTGAGGACCAGGGTGAGAGGGTTTCCGAGACGTTGAAGACGAGGCTGGATCCTATGAGCGGCCGTTTGGAGGAGTTCAGGGACTGGGCTCAGGATTCCCAGAAGGACAGGGACGCCGTGCGTGAAAAGTTAAAACAACTGGACGCAGCGGTAAACGACCTCAAAAAGAAGCTGGAAGCTAAGAACAAGGACCTTGCAGCGGCTAACGCCGATTCAGCGGCGGCAAAGAAAGCGTCGGCGACTCTTGGCAAATCGGTCGAAGATCTTTCCAAGGCTGTGGCCGAGGTGCGTAAGGAATTGCTGGACAGCAATACAAAGATAGTCAACGCTGTCAAGAAAACCCTGCCCAAAGTGAAGGATGCGGCAGTGGCCGAACTGAAGGAGAAGATTCAGCCTTTGGAGGAAGGCCTGTCAAGCATTAGGACCGGTATTGAGACAGAGAAGAAGGATCTGGCGGGAAGGGCAGGTTCGGTAGGAGCTGACGCCGGAAAGCTCGTTCAGGGACTCAACACCAAAATACGTGAGCTTGAAGACGTAGTGTCGGCGCAGAAATCGGCCCTACTTGAAATCGGAGCGAAACTTCACGAGATTGAGAAGGGCAAGAGACAGTAGGAGATCACGTAGGGGCGCATGCCGAGTCTCGGCATGTTTTCTCTAGTGTTAGGAATATACTCAGGTAGTAGGAGCCGAACAGGCGCAATCAATCAACAGCTCGGAAGAAACGTTACAACCTCTCTGGTAAATTCCGGAAACACCGGAAAAACTTTGGGCGATCCCATCAAGGGATCGCCCGTTTTTTTGCCAAAGCGTGATCTCGTTTTTTCGGCCTCGTTCAAGAATCAGATGCTCTTGATGGTCTCCTCGAAACCCTTCAGAGAACCTTCGATAGTCTCATCCGATACACAGTAAGCTATCCTGAAGAATCCCGGCCCGCCGAAACCGACACCGGGAACGGTGAGTATGAGCTTTTCCTGAAGTTTGGCGACAAAAGCCACATCATCCTGGATGGGGGACTTGGGGAAGAGATAAAAGGCGCCCTCGGGCCTTATTACATCGTATCCGAAACTTACCAGCGCATTGTAGAGCCTGTCACGCCTGCGTTTGTAGACGGCAATATCGACTATGTCGGCCAGATGGTCCGTTACCGCTCGCTGAATGAGGCTGGGCGCATTGACAAAGCCCAGGATGCGATTCGACAGAATCAGGCCGGCGATGGTTTGTTCAGCGTTGTCCATGGCCGGGTTCATGGCGATGTAGCCCAGACGTTCGCCCGGAATCGAGAGGTCTTTGGAGAATGAAGTGACGACCATACTGTTTTCATAAGCTTTGAGGATGCTGGGCACCACTGCGCCGTCATATATGATCCCACGGTAGGGCTCATCAGATATGAGAACTATAGCCCTGCCCACCTCTTTGCTCCTGGACCGCAAAAGATCGGCCAGGGCGTCTATCTGATCCTGTGTGTATATTCGACCGGTAGGATTATTCGGTGAATTGATAAGAACGGCGGCCGTTCGAGGTGTTATGGCCTTTTCAATTTCAGCAACGTCCAATGAGAAGTCGGGTTTGGTGGGGACAAGAACCGCAGCTCCCCAGTGGTTGTCGCAATAAAAGACATATTCCACGAAGAAAGGCTTTGGGATGACCAC
>CAZGVM010000290.1:0-3026 GCA_964528855.1 uncultured Desulfomonile sp.
CCGCCTTTCTGCCGATCACATTAAGTTTTCTCGCCCCAGTCGGCGTTATCCAGTCTACACAAAGCTCATCAACCGGACTTGCCCAATTCGTAAAATTGTGGATTTGTTCAATTGCCAAATCTGATCCATCATCAACTGAATTAATATCACTAGAGCGCACATTCAATTTGGCATGGTCGCTACATATTTGGGCGTCATTAAGCCTTTTTATCATCTGGCATAGCTCAGTGACCTGGAATATGCTATCCAGGGCGTCATTGACACCTGTCA
The DNA here is from genome assembly GCA_964528855.1 of uncultured Desulfomonile sp. Lineage (GTDB taxonomy): Bacteria > Desulfobacterota > Desulfomonilia > Desulfomonilales > Desulfomonilaceae > CAITZA01. The sequence goes on from CAZGVM010000290.1 coordinate 271, forward strand.
GGATTATTTCTTTGCGTCTTTTCTTAATATTGATGAACAGTTTAAGAAGCATGCATGCGCCAAGTCCGTTGATAGACGTAACTTCTGAGAAATTGAAGACTACTTCCTTGCCGGACGATGAGCTTACCTGATCTAACAAGGTGAGGTATGGTGTTTCATCCTGGTTCATGAGAGTGTTCGGCATTTTTATCTCATGTCCCCCGGATTTAGTCGGCTTCATGTTTAGATGCAATTCAACAGGATGTTGCAGGTGCGTGTCTGTGAGTATGCTGAGTGTTGAAACGCTCTGTTCAGATTTGTCCGAGTCGGTTTCCGCCAATCTGTCTCGAGCAGTCATTAGCCTGTTCCTCATGCCCGGAATTAGCCAGAGGCCTGCCCTAACAAGCGGATTGGAAGACATCTTGTCGAGAAAAGCCAGTTGACTGGCCCTCCCCACTAACGCCTGAGCATAGGTCGGATAGGCGTGCGTAATGAACTGACCTCTGTACAAGGGTTTCTTGAAGGCTCTAATCATCTGGGCTTCATGAATCACTTCTCCGGCCGATTCACCAAGGATGTGGGCGCCTACCAGGCGTCCGCTTCCGTCACAGAGGAACTTGGCTGAGCCTACATTCGTGCCGTCAATAATGGCTCGGCGCATATTGGAGTAATCAAATCTGTACACTTTTAGTTTGTGGCCGTACTTTCTGTGAGCCTGTTCTTCCGTGAGACCAAAAAAAGCCAATGGAGGTTCGGTGAATATTATATTGATATTGTGGTCATAATTTGTGTTTAGTCTGATGGGGCTGAACATGTTGTTTGCCGCCGTTATGCCCTGATATTCAGCCATGGACGCCAACTGATAAGGTCCTGCAATGTCACCGCAAGCATAAATATTGTGAGCGGATGTCCTGAGTTTCTTATCTACGGTTACACCCCTCTGGTTGGCGATAACGCCTGCTTTCTCAACTGCCAACCCGTCAAGGTCAGGCCTGCGACCTATGGCTACCAAAACCCGTTCGGCTGAAACGTTTTTTCTGTCGACATCATCAGTCTCGTATTCCACCACGACACGGTCTGACTCAGTCCGAACCGATAGCGCCCTGGACCCGGACAGAATCTCAATTCCATCTTCTTTCAATATGCCGATCAATTGGTTGACCAATTCCCTGTCCGCCATGGGTAACAGTCTGGAGGACATCTCGATTACCGTGCATTTTACCCCTATTCTTCCAAGCGCGGATGCGTACTCAAGTCCATCCACACCGCCGCCGAGTATGATCAGCGAATCCGGCAAACGCTCCAGTTCGTAGAGGTTTTCGTTTGTGAGATGTTCGACGTCAAAGAGTCCTGGAATAGGCGGGATTAACGGTCTGGTCCCTGTGGCAATCACGAAATTGTCGGAGGAGATGGTCTTTCCGTTTAGACTGACGTGGTGATTGTCAATAAATGACGCATGGCCCATTAACACGTCGATTCCGATACTCTCGAACGTCTCCGGGAGATCCTTTTCGTATGCCTTTTGGACTATTTCCCTGACATGGTTCATTATTTGAGTCTTGTCGAGTGAAATGTCCCGGGAAGTCAAAAGCCCGAGTTTGCCAAGATGTGAAATGTCCCGGCTCAAATGTCCGAGTCGAACCAGAGCTTTGCTAGGTATGCAGGTAAGATTCGTACAATTGCCCCCGACTCTTCTTTTTTCCAGGATGGCAACCTTCTTGCCGATTCCATTGGCTGTGACTGCAGATACAAAACCGGCGATGCCGGCCCCGACAACAACCAGGTCATAGTCATACTTCTTTGACATTTTCGGTTACCACCCTGTGTGCGATTTAACGTCCGCCTGGAAAAACTTTGAGGGGAATTGAGTCTAAGCAACGATTGCTGAACAAAACATGATCATTCTTATAATTTCACGGAGTTTGCTAGTCAATAGGGACAAAATACATCTGAAACATAATTTTGTCTAATCACCATTCGTTGTTACAAGAAATTGTTGTTCAATGATGTGCAGACTCAATCATATAGAGCGGCGCAGAAAAACACTATTGGAAAAAACTATTTGATTTATCGGCAATTCGAATGCATACTATTTGTGCGGGTTATTGAGTCTCAGGAAATCTGTCGCCGGGTTCGAAAGTAATGAAACCACGAATCGTATGTCCTAATTTATTAAATGATATTGGGCAAATGTCGGATTTTATCAACGACCACGGCTTTGATGGTGTCGATTGGACTTTCAGGCCGGAGAACATGCCGCGCAACAGATATGAAGAATCGATTTTTATCAACGAAATAGCCAGGCTAAAACCTTTACCTGTACGATATCACTGTTTTTTCAACGACAGTGGCTTTGGGGATCACGACCCTGTTCGCCGGCAAGATGCCATGAAAGTTTTTCACAGAGCTTTGAGGCTGGTTTCCAAGGTTCAGGGAAAGTCCATGACTATACATGTTGGATTGGGCAGAGACTCTTCAGAGAATCTTTCCTGGTCAAATGTGCTGGATTCATTAAGACGTCTGGTAAACGCCGCCGCTGACCGACGAATAAAAATTTGCCTTGAAAATCTGCCTTATGGATGGACATCGAGACCAGACCTCTACGAGAAATTGATCAGGAAGACAAATAGTTGGGCTACCCTCGACATTGGTCACGCTCAGGCTTCCGATCATTTAATCTGCCAAGCTTACGATATAGAGGACTTTGTCACTCCACATCCGGAACGCTTCCTCAACGCTCACGTATATGACCAGGAAACTCTGGATGGCCATTCAGC
>CAZGVM010000291.1:0-1275 GCA_964528855.1 uncultured Desulfomonile sp.
TACCGCTGGCGCGCACGAATTCCTCACAGAAAAAGCTGTATTGCTTAAACAGTCGGGATTTACAGTCATGTTTCCAGGCTGGTGGACCAGGTCGGGAACCAAAGAAGGGCTATCGCTCAGAACAACTGTAAAAAGCCCGAAATTAAAGGCCTCAAGTGGCTTATCCCTGGGCGCTATAGTTGACTTAGATTGGGAAGTCGCCCTCGGTGGCGTCAAATTAAGCCTCCCTGAATTAAAAGCTCTAGCCAAATTGAAGTCTCCGCTGGTTCAATTGCGTGGACAATGGGTGGAAGTCAGGGTGGAGGAAATCCAGGCTGCTGTTGATTCGTGGAAAAAGAAAGGATTATCCAGAACGACAGTGGGTGATATGATTAAAATGTCTGTCGGAGCAAAAGATTCGCCTCTTGGATTCGAGTTCGAAGGGGTTACTGCTACAGGTTGGGTTGGCGCCCTTCTCCAGCAACTGGAGGGAGATTCGCCATTAGAGCAGCTATCTCCGGCTGCTACCTTCAATGGAACACTCAGGCCCTATCAGACCAGAGGTTTTTCCTGGCTCGCGTTTTTGGCAAAATGGGGAATGGGAGCGTGCCTGGCCGATGATATGGGACTTGGTAAAACTGTACAAACTTTGGCTCTTATACAGCGTAATCGATGTTACAACGAGCATCGTCCCGTCCTGCTAGTGTGCCCTACTACAGTGGTCAACAACTGGCAAAAGGAGGCTGCTAAATTCACTCCGGAACTTCCTGTGCTTGTTCATCATGGAATCGGCAGGAATAAGGAAGACGCATTCAAGAGGGAGGTCATGAGTCATGCGATCGTCGTCATGAGTTATGGGCTCCTTTATCGTGACCTCAAGTTCTTGCAGGAAGTTGATTGGGCGGGTTTTGTCCTTGACGAAGCCCAAAACATTAAAAACCCTGAAACCAAACAGGCCAGGGCGGCCCGATCTTTAAAAGCGAATTATCGAATCGCCCTAACTGGAACCCCAGTAGAGAACAACATAGGCGATTTGTGGTCCATCATGGAATTTCTAAATCCAGATTTTCTTGGAAAACAAACAGAGTTCAAGCGAAAATTCTTTGTTCCTATTCAGGCTGAACATAATCAGGTAGCCGCTGAACGACTCAAACGCATAACCGGACCATTTATTCTCAGGCGACTAAAGACAGACAAATCAATCATTCAGGACCTTCCTGAAAAACTTGAGATGAAAGTAATGTGCCCCCTCACAAAGGAGCAGGCGTCTCTCTACACGGCAGTGATCAAAGAAAC
>CAZGVM010000291.1:1285-3022 GCA_964528855.1 uncultured Desulfomonile sp.
AGACGCCCTGAAATCTTCTCAAGGTATCCAGCGCAAGGGGCTGGTTTTGGCTACCCTCTCGAAGCTGAAACAGGTTTGCAACCACCCGGCCCAGTTCCTTAAGGACAACTCTTCAATTCCTGGGCGCTCCGGCAAGTTGTCACGACTTACTGAGATGCTCGAAGAAATCATCGAGGTTAATGAAAAGGCATTGGTTTTCAGCCAGTATGCTGAAATGGGCAAACTACTGCAGAAGAATTTGATGGAAACATTCGGGCGAGAGGTCCTTTTCCTTCATGGCGCTGCGACAAGAACTCAGAGAGACCGGATGATAGAACGTTTTCAGGACAGCGGAGACAGCCCGGCCATCTTCATTCTATCGCTCAAAGCAGGTGGAACAGGTCTCAACCTGACAGCGTCAAACCATGTTTTCCACTTTGACAGATGGTGGAACCCGGCTGTAGAGAATCAGGCTACTGACAGGGCTTTCCGTATCGGCCAAACTCGAAATGTGCAAGTTCACAAGTTCGTCTGCGCAGGGACTATTGAAGAGAAGATTGACGACATTATTGAAAGCAAGAAAGAACTCGCGGACAAAGTTGTAGGCGCTGGGGAAGGATGGATAACAGAGTTGTCTAACGAAGATCTGAAAGAACTCTGGAAACTTCGAAAAGAAGCTATAGGAGATTAACATGAGTCGCTGGGGTTATTACGGTCACTATACTCCTTCCGTCCCTATCAAAGTCAAGGGCGGAGTCAAATCCCAGAGCGGGCGAGGATCATTCGGACAAAGCTGGTGGGCAAAACGTTGGATCTTTGTTCTGGAGAGTTTCAACATTGGGGCAAGGCTCCAGCGAGGGAGGTCTTACGCCCGTCGTGGCCAGGTAGCATCCATAGACATCTCAAAAGGTTTAGTGACCGCCAGGGTTCAAGGCTCGCGAAAAACCCCTTATTCTATAACCATAAACATAAAAACCCTCTCAAGACCTGAATGGGAAAAGATTGCCGCAGCACTCTCCGGTCAGATCTTCTTCATAGCTAAACTGCTGGCTGGTGAGATGCCTGAGAACATTGAGGATGTCTTCAAAAAATTAAAACTCACCCTTTTCCCCGACAAATTGAAAGACATTGAGACCGATTGTTCGTGCCCTGATTGGTCCAATCCCTGTAAGCATATAGCTGCCGTGTATTATCTCCTGGGTGAAGAGTTCGACAGAGACCCGTTCTTGATTTTCAAGTTAAGGGGCATGGATCGTGATGAACTTCTCGGGATAATGGATGTTTCATCGGTTTCCGATGATATCGCTCTGGATGAATGCCTGACGGAGTCCGGTCAAGAACAGGAAGCCGGCGCCCTGTTCCCACCGGAACCACTCCCTTGTGACCCGGAATTGTTTTGGAGACAGGTCAAGAGCAGCGACCCAGATGCCACCGAGGTTTCCATCCCAACAAGTCCAGGGGCGCAGGTCAAAAAGCTTGGGGGCTTCCCACTCTGGCGCGGACAGGAAAATTTTCTCGAGTTCCTACAAAAAATTTACACCAAAGCTTCTCCACTTGGACTGGAAATATTCCTTGGTCAAAATCGAAAAATCGAACCAACGGATCACTCTAAAATCCGGAAGATCGATGACTTAGGAAAACAGTCGGTCGGCTCTCACGCCAATACTCTCCATTGTGAACAAACGCCATGAATCCAACGTACCCGCCATGTTTAGCTACCCCAAGGAAAGGGTCTGGGTAAATTATCGCTTCTCCATG
>CAZGVM010000292.1:0-3022 GCA_964528855.1 uncultured Desulfomonile sp.
ATGTGAGTCCTGAGTGTATCGCATGTCTCAAATGTTCAGGAGTCTGCCCACAGTCGGCGGTCTCATTCGGATTACCCGGACAATCCGGAGGAATTCCAGCTTCGGTCCCGGAAGCGCTCCCCTACCCTACCCGCAGACAGGCTCTGACCGGCATGTTTTCCGGCTTTGCCATGGCCGGTATCATCAGGACAGGCTGGAACCAACCCAGGCTTTTGGGACAGGACAAGTCCCTGACAGATCCCGAACTGATCAGACCACCGGGGGCCATCCCCGAAAGAGAATTTCTGGCCAGATGCGTGCGATGCGGACAGTGCATGAAGGCATGCCCCACCAACACATTGCAGCCGGTATGGTTCAAGGCCGGAATTGAGGGTATGTTCAGCCCGGTCCTTGTCCCAAGGCTCGCCGCATGTGAACTGAACTGCGCCACCTGCGGACAGGTCTGCCCGACATCGGCAATCCGACCCTTGGACGTCCTGGAGAAGAAAAGCGTCAAGATTGGAACCGCATGGATAGATCGCCAGGCGTGTCTCGTCTGGAATCAGGACAGAAAATGCCTTGTTTGCGACGAGGTCTGCCCCTACAACGCAGTGGTGTTCAAACCGACCGAAGGCCGAAAAAACGCAGTTCCACACGTTGTGCCCAACAAATGCACCGGTTGCGGGTGGTGCGAAAACAAGTGTCCTGTCACTGGAGCTTCGGCCATCAGGATAAACATCATCGGGGAAGTCAGACTGAATTCAGGTTCTTACATAGAGAAGGCGCAGGAATATGGCCTCGAATTCAAGACCGACAAGGGAGAGACCGACGTCCTGGCCCCGGAAACTTTTGAAGATAACGCTCCTGCCCAAAAACCGGCCCCCGTTTCCGGCCAATCACCGGCCCCGGGAAAAGAGCAATTACCGCCGGGTTTTATCGAGGACTAGTTCATCGACGCCATAGCCAACGATCTCATCAGTTATCCCCTGCGGCCTGTCGGGGTAAATCGAGAGGTCCTCGACCCGATTGAACAGTGGCCACAGTAGCTCAGGGAGGGCATTCGGGGCTCCGAAAAAGAAGGAGTGATGGCCAATCAGGTAGGAAGTGCCGGTATAGCCATCATGTGAGTTCCTGGACAGAAGCCTTGAGACGCTTTTCTTTTCTTCATCGCTCAGCATCGTGTTTTCAGGTGACAGCAAGGACCGTTCCTCCTCGAGGTAGACCAGTTCGATGTTTCGCCAGTCCAGAAGTGAGAGTGTCCGACGGAAAAGTTCTTCATCCTGGCAGAAATCCGTGTCGGGAAACTGATCTTCCTCGGTCCTGATTATCTCCTCAATTTTACCGTCAGACACGAGCCGGAAATTCTGAAGGGCCCTTTCGTTGATTACATAGCAAGCAAGATAGATTTTTCTATAACTGTTGAGTACTCTGACAGCATCGTCGCTCCTGCCTATGAATTCGAATATGAATTGCGAACCGGTCCCGATGTAGTCATCCAGGATGACCAGGGCACGGTCGGCATATTTTCCCGGATCCTCGGCTGTCTCCCTGACCAGATAGTCAAAGGTCTTGAAATCTACCGACGGCACCAGGTTTGACTTCCTGTAGATGTAGCAGACGACATCACCGCTCCTGCAGGTGAATTCCCTGCTGAAATCGACATCATGAAAGCTCTTTGTGTCAAAATCAGCCTGGGCCAGCCTCTCTACCAGTTTCCTGTGAAGCTGCCTGGTTTCCCGCCTGACCCGTGGCTGAGTGTGGTATTCGATATTCCTCAACAGCAATAATGCCGCTTCCCGGTCCTCTCCCTCAAAATACCCGAGCCATTTCGCAATCGATTCGCGGCGAATCACCGGCTCGTTGAACCGATCAAATAATTCATCTACGGCGCTGTCGAAATCAGGGGCCAACATTTGCTTTACTGTATTTTCGAGTTAGTGAACACAATTTTTATCCAACACCCCGGCGATGAAGCATGGAAGTAATCGGTTCACGATGGAAGGGTTTACGGACACCCATGTCTGAGCTATTCAGAAAAGGGCAAACCGGTCAATAAACATGTCTCCTGGCTAAAGTTATCGGAAATTAAGGAAAGTATTATCGCCAGGGACAAAATCATTAGTCAAGCTCTCATTTACCGTGAAAGAATTAAATACCTTGAAAAGATTCTCAAGAGGTCAAAATCTGGAAAAAATCTTTCCTGATTACGTGGAAAGAATTCCCTGTACAACTCCCCAATAGAATAAACAGCAGTCACTATAGAGTCTCAATCCCATCAAATCCGGTCAATAGTTACTACTGTTGCGCCAGTGGCGTCGGCCTCCGTGCCGGCGTATTAATGTCTCAATCCCGCCAAATCGAATTAACGATTCCCTCTGGGAGGCGCCCAACCACCGAGGATTCCTCGGAGGTTCGAATGATGAGCCAGTCCGCCGGGGGTTAGAACAATGATTTCTAAACGGAATACCTAGAAAACACCCATTACTTTCCAGTGCGCTATTTCAATTTACTCCTACGTGCAAGGGGCGGCAAATCGAACTGTCAAATATTGTTTTACAGTTGAGCGGTTTCAATCCACGCCCCTGCAACAGAAGTGGCAGAATTGGCCCCCATTCCTTCCGCCATGCCTTTGCCGCCCACATCCGATCCCCGACCCCAAGCAGCTGCCGACTTAACCCTTTGCCAATCTTTTTGTAGTAAATGGACTATCCTTTCTGTCTCGCCGTAGTCATTAGATCTTTTCTGAACCTAATTTCACTTGCGAATCAGTTTCTGGACCAAAAGATGGACAGTAGTGCTCGGTTTGCCCCGTCCCTTCCACTTCAACATCTGCCTATGCGCGAAAACCTCTAAAATAATTTGGCTCTGTCCGTTCTCCCTCACACAGTATTAGGAAGGTTCGGAGTGTGAGTCGAATATTGACGTTTCGGCCCAGCGGTTTAGATCTCATCTTTCCGTAATGGCTGTTCCTCATGACCATTACTCTTCTCTCAAGGGCCTCAATCAAAGATCGTGTGGTTGGGTATCCATAAACAGACTTCGC
>CAZGVM010000293.1:0-3022 GCA_964528855.1 uncultured Desulfomonile sp.
TCTTAGCCGTTCCTGAACTATTTTTATTCCCAGTAGTTCCAACGCCAGCTTTTCCTGATCCACAAAATCGACAATCCCATTTCTTGCCTTGAATCGAGCAAATGCATTGAGAGAGTCCGAGGCGCACTCGAACAGCAATCTAATAAAAGTGTGAATGTCTTTGTGTAATCTGGGATGCCTTGAATGAAATTTTGCCGCTTCTATCAACCCTTCACATAAGTCTCTGCTTTTTGCGCCAGGTGACAGTTTTGAGAATCTGGCCCACTCTGGCCAAGTCATGGATTCGGCCTTTCTCTTGGTTCGTAAATGTATTTCAAGTTTTCCACGGATTTCTTTCGTGGCGACGGTAGAATCAGCGGTATTACTTTTCAATGACTGCTGGGTATTCCGGATTGCATCGTCGAGTTCCTGATCAATTTGCCCTTCCAATTTTTCTGAGGTTGGGGGCAAGACCTTCTTAAAGCTTTCCCATGACCATTCACAAGATTTGGACAGAGAATGGGAGTCAATATCGTTTGATCTGATCTTGTCCATAATGTCCCTTAGAACATCGCGCCAGTCCTCCATTTCAAACCGATCAGCTATTGGATCAATCTCTTTGGCGTATTTTTCCACAACTGGGGCGATTGATCGCTCAAAAATGAAAAAGTGGTCATCTTCAGGTAGCACGTCCTGAACAGGCGAAAGGCCCATTTCAAAGGCAAACTCCTTCAGTATCCTGCCACAAACAGAATTCACTGTCCCCAGATGCCCGTCAAATATCCGCTGAGCATACTCCCACTCCTGGTTTTCAAACAGGTCCAATCTAACCCTTTCAATTAATTCCGCTGCAGCCTTATTTGTAAATGTGGTGGCAAGCACGGCCTCTGGTGGGATGCCAGTCCTAAGCGCCTCGACTAATGTCTTGGACAGAGTGTAGGTCTTTCCCGATCCAGCGCTAGCGCTTATTATCTCAATTGGTAGAGATGCCATGCTACTTCACCCCACTTCCGCAAAGATTTGAGTATGGACACCAATCGCAGTTTGGGGGCGAATCAAATAAGGGAGGTGACGCAGCTTTCTCTCCCGATGACTCGTTGATTATGACTGGGCTGTCACCCGAGAGTAAACCGGCTGCGACGGCCTTGCCCTTCCCGAGTTCATCAATTCTGAGCCTGTAGGCTTCTATACCCTTGCTCCATATGGTAGCCAGATCAACGTCATCAAAAACACATTCTTGTGGAAAGAAATCACATGCCGATGCTATCAGTTCACCCTGAGCAAGCATGTAATAAGCACCTGCGGGGAGCTTTTGGTCCTGGTCTTGCAATAACCATGCGTAAACCGCCAATTGAAATGCTTCACCTTTTTCGAGTTCTTCTCTTTTGTAGCGAGCACGAGTCGACCATTTCAGGTCTACCACGACTTTGTCGCTCGTGTCGTCTCCGAGCGCCAGATCGATTATCCCACTGATATTCTGGTTCGCATTAAGTTTGCGACTGGCAGAACCCTCCAGGCTTCTGACCTCCAGTCCCGACAACATTATATGATCGACAAGAATCTGTGCTGCAGTCCCTATGAGACTACGAATCCGTTCCATCTCCGATCTTCTCTCTGGAAATAGAAGGCTGGCGGCCATCTGCGGAACAAGCTCATCGAAATTACTCAAGGCCAGTTCCCTGGCTAATTCTGGATCCGGTCTGGGTTTTAAAGACAAGGTCTTTTCGATGACCGCATGACTGAGTGTTCCCATCATTTCACCCCGGTCTGGTAAAAGTGCAAGTGTTCCTGGATGAAGTTCCAGGATGTACTGGCAGACCCAGGCAAGCGGACATTCAATGAGGGTTTTTACGCTAGAATAGGATTCCTCAATACGGCCTTTGATGCGATTTGGCGGAACCTCCCATACCTGGCTTGGTTTAGGGGGAGCAAAGCTGTCAACTGGTTCACGAATTAGCTCGAAGCCGAAGAGGATAGGCTTCTCTTCTCGCCACATACTTGCCCCGTCGAAAGTGAGTTTCTTGATAGATTGTTTATCCACTTTTAAGGCATGACGAATTTCATCCCAGAATGGGTGGTAATTTAGTGTCCCCCCCTCTATCGACATGGGGGAAACAAGCGCCAGTTTCTTTCTGGCGTAAATGACTGCGTTTCTCCACTGTTGTGACTGTTGAATACGTATTTCTCGGGTTTCTCTAAGTTCAACTCCATCAGACCTGAGACATTCCCGCTCATCCGCTGTCCATGGTGAATATAATGGCGTGACCCCATCTGAACAGAAATTCCACCAGATGATGGTGTCCGCCACTCCCCATATCTGACCCGGATAACCTACCGTACTCCATGGAGCGGCCTGAGATCCGTAATGAGGCCTTTCGAGACCTTCCCCAATTATAGAATCAAGAATCCTATCAAGCTGAGGTTGGGTAATTTTTGAGAGCCCAGAATCACCAATGGTCTGTGCAACATCACCAAAAAGTTTCGCTGCGGCAATAAGCGTATCGTCGTTTTCCTGTCCACCATGTGTTGCAGCCCACTTGTTCAGGCTCTGGCAGATTTTAACCACGATATCTGACTCCATGCCATCATCTGGATCGAACCGTTCGTTCTCCCCAAGCCAGAAACTCAATTCTTTTCGGTAGTCGTCCCTGTTTTTACCAAATTCTGACTCATTGTACGTGTCGAAGGAATGGCTTTCATATTGCTGAAGAGCACGTTTGACAGCATCGTTCCATTTGGGGCCACCTAATCCAGGATGTTTACGAAGAGCGTTTTCCAAGAATACCCCGATATCCCGACTTATTGGTGACTTTGGCATGATCAGGAATTCAAGTAGCTTTTGGACATCCAGAGGTTTCCAATGGTTGCTGAACGCCAACGGTAGCAATTGAAGAACCGTTCTCCATCGAGATCTTGAGTCATATCCAAGACGTGGGAGATTATGTCGGTTGAGCGTGTCGTCTAGCATCGCACTTCCCCCCGAATCTATAATCAGGGTTTGTCCGCCTGAACTGGAGAGTGACTCCAGCAAAGACGCCACAAC
>CAZGVM010000294.1:0-3020 GCA_964528855.1 uncultured Desulfomonile sp.
CACGTGACAGCATGTGTTCGCCAATGTTGAAAGGCAATCGGATCAAAATCAGTGTCAATAACATTCCTCCCAGCTTCAATCAAATCGTCGAACTGTTTCTCAAAGCTCATTTACTGACTCCTCTGAGGACGAACCTCGCGAAAAAACTATGTGTGATGGATGGCTCGGAAAGACCTTCCATTCACCTTGATTTTCAAGCCGATCGGTCGAGTAAGGTAAAAACCTAAACTACAGCGACCGTTTTCCTGGTAATCACTGGCTCTTCATGGAATTGTGTCCAGTAGTCAATACGAGTGCTTGATTTTGGCTCTTGAATAAAAAAATTGGGGCTTGGTGAGGCTCAAATGAGAAGGACGACAGTACGAAGAAAGGAGAAAGACCTGAAAACTATAATGGGTACTCTGGGAAATAGCCAGCCCGAGTAACTAGATGTCAACAAGAAGGTATCACACAAACAACCGGCGTGGGCCGCTTGAGAATTTCCCCAGGAAGCGCTATGAAGACGAAAATGCGCTGACAGAGAGACACTCATAGCAACTGGACTATCGGAACAGCCCGTACACTGGTACGGGGATTCTGGAGAAACCGGAGGACCCCAAGGCGCTTTTTGTATATCGCGGCATCCGGTCGCCTCAAAACACCACACCTGGTCCAGAGATCCTAGAAAAAGTGCGAGCAGGAGACCCAACCAGATTTTAAGGTTCCGCTTCTTCATGACTTTGATACGAATTACCGTCCCTGTTTTGGTAAATCCGTCGTTGATCGACAGATTAAAATTACTTCATGTCAATGAATGTGTAAATACATGCCCGAATACGCTGGTTATCATCCAGTCGGAGCCATTATGAATATCGCCCTGTTCTGATCCCTTTCCGAAGGGCTAACTGCTGTTGATTCAATCAGATCCCATGATCCTGTTAGTCTAACGACAATTCTAGGCTCAAATTGTTCCATATACAAAATCTTGCACTGCCAGTTAAATAATCTCAGTGGTCAGCGCCTGCCGAGTCCATGTTTTTTTTAGGATTGCTCTTTCGTGGCGAAGATCGCATGGGTCGAAATTGCAGACAGGGCAATGGGGCTCGGAACATGGGTCCAGATGAATCAAGACTTCGGACGTCCCGCCGAAGTGGTCCGAGAAGACCTTTTCCAATTCTCTGACCTCTTGGTGGGCAGCCTCAAGCGGCAATTCTCGCTGAAGCACCAAGTGAAAATCAGCATGTACCCGGCTGCCTGATTTCCAGGCCCTAAGACGATGCACATCTACCCATACGTCCTTCCTTTGACGCAACAAAAGATCGCAGATTTCATTCAATAATTCGGAATCTGAGGCGTGCATCAAGCCACAGTACGCCTGCCGCACCAGTTTGGCGCCCCAGAAAACGATATTCACTCCGGCGACACAGGCAATAATGCCGTCAACTCGGAACCATCCTGTAAAATATACAAACACCAGACCGGAGAGAACGGCGCCGGAGGTGAAAACGTCAGTGAGGAGGTGCTTTCCGTCAGCCTGAAGAACAATTGACTTTGTGCGCTTGCCGACCTTAAGCAACATTAGACCGAGGACAAGGTTCCCAAGACCGGCCAGGACGAGAAAGAAAAGCCCTTCCCCAAGGTTAGGTAAGTCTTGCGGGTGCAGGACCTGCTTAATTCCTTCCACAAAAATCCCTACAGCAGCGGCAATAATTAGAGAGCCCTCAAATCCGGCAGAAAAGAATTCAATCTTTCCATGCCCATAGGGATGGTCTTCATCTGCGGGCTTGGCTGAAAAGACGATACTTCCTAGTCCGAATCCGCTAGCTACAACGTTGATTATAGATTCCAGAGCATCAGAGAGTATTGCAGATGAACCGGTAACCCAATAGCCTAGGAACTTGAGCCCCATCAAAACTATTCCGACCGCGAAGGTGACCAGCATCACGCCCAAATTGGCCCTGAAGTCGGATCGGCCTATAGGTTCCGTAGCTGGTTCAGGCTGAGAGTCAAGGTTTACTGTAGTTGATGGATGATTCTCCATCCTGAGTCCTCCTGTTGAAACCCTAGTTCAAAAACGGATGAAACTTTCATGAGAATCGACCACATCTTACTCTGAGACGTAACATCGCATTCTTAGATACTGATTCGATGGTAAACGACAACTTATTGGTTTGTCATTACTTTTTTAATTCGTCCATCCTTACATGCTTTGATGGGTTGGCAACAAGAAGAGACCACAAACAAAGTTTAGGTTGTGACTCAAAGTATCTTCAGTGAGTTATACAGGCTCCTCAGGATAGACTGATTATCAGACGCCATCAGAAAGCGCCTGAGTGATGTATTCCACAAAAGGGCGAAGCAAAAGTAACCCGAGATTATGACGGGGTATCTGTGCTCGCATCATGTTCATATGTGTCTGAGCATTCCACCAAATATGCAGTATCGAGCGTGATCGGATACATCAAGGGTAAGATCACTATCTCGATTGCAAGGAATTTCATGGTCCGAAAGCGAAACTTTACAGGAGAGAATTTTGTGCGCGAGGTTTTTATGTTTCAACAGTGGGATTGGACGAGGATAGCGTGAAAAAATACATTCGAGTTCGAGAAGCTCATGCCACACCTCTCGAACAGCTAAAATTGGTTCATGGTGATACAAATCCTTGCATGTTGGGGGGCTAACATGAATACTCACCTGCCTTGGTCAGAGGATCATTTAACTGCCGTAGTGTCAATCTCTCTTTCTCGGTGTGCCCTCATTGGGAGCTGGTACGAGCTAGCCGGAATATTCTCAGAGGCTACCTTAGGGGAAATTGACCCGACAACTGGACAAAGTGGACTGAAGCATGAACATTACCTACGATTAGCAGTCGCACGGGGTCATCCGGACGCACTGATTTTCCAGCTATGATCCACGAGTGCCGGAAATGGTTTTCCTCAAGCCATTCAATGGTATATGTGACTGGATCCGGAGACACTATACCTCCGGGCAGATCGAAGGTTACCCTCTCATCGCACCAGAGAAAGAAGAGGATTTCGGTG
>CAZGVM010000295.1:0-954 GCA_964528855.1 uncultured Desulfomonile sp.
TGTTCGCTGGCCTGCAACGCCTGCTCAGCCCTCAGACGACGTAGACCAACCATGTAAAAGGTCGCCAGTCGCTTGAGCGCCTGGAGATCCCTACTCGTATATCTCCCTGTCGATTTGGTGACTACTATGTGACCGATGACGTCATCCCATGTGAGCACAGGAACAGCCAGGAAAGTTTCCAGCAGTGGCTTACCGGATGATGTTGACGCCCGCCGGGAATCAGGCCCCCTGATTCCGCGAATTTTCGGTTTCCGAGTCCCGAGAATCTCCTCGATAAATCTACCCTCTGGCGTTCCGGACATCTCAGTCGTTGGATGGAAAAAGTCACGCTTCTTTTGGGCAAATTCACTAAAGTCCGGCGTAAAGGCGTGAAAGTTGACGCGCTGTGATTTCCTGTCTATTTCGGTAACAAAACCCTGTTCACCGTTGGTCAAAGCCAGGGCCGTGTCCAACACCACCCCGGAAATGTCAATCATCGTGGAATTCGTAGATAACGCAGTCACATACAATTCAGTCAGTGCCTTGTTGACCGTGAGTTCCCATTCAAGTTTCTCTTCGGTCGATTTCCTGCAGGGGCCCTCTCTGAAAAGAGGATCATCAGGAAGATTTCTGTCATCAGTTTTACCAAAGGACGCTATTTCGACTGAAGGCATGGCGGAGTTAATTTCTGCCAGTGTGATGACCAACGCTCCTGATGTATCGTTGTCATCAAGCCGCCTGACAGCCATGGAACACGACACGGTTCGACCCTTCCCGTGAAGCAGATCGATCTTCTGATGGAAAGAATGTTTTCTGTCAGATTTGTGTTGAATACGATTAATGACTAGGTCAAATTCGCTTTCGTCATTAAAGATTGACCTCACACTCCGCCCGATCATTTCATCGCGAGACCAACCTAATAATTCGCTGAGACCTTTATTACTCCATGAAATCGTCTCACCGGTCACAACCATT
>CAZGVM010000295.1:964-2990 GCA_964528855.1 uncultured Desulfomonile sp.
GAGCACGTTTTCCAACAGCGTCTTTTCATCGGGCGTCCTTATCTTCCCGGTGGTATGAGGGCTGCTACTTTTATGCGACTCTTGCTGCAAAATGTCATGCTCTGGAGAACGAGATTTTAACATTGCGTAGTCATCTCCGGACTTCTTTTCATGGAAAAGTCCCCATGAACCAAGGCTCTTTACGAAATTATATACTATAATTGTGATGTTAGTAAGACGTATTCGAATAAAAGTCTTCGAATAAAACGTCTCTGAAAATTAGGTCAAGATGATGTGGAACCAACGGGCATGGAAAACTTTTTCATCGGGAATACGGAACTGAAAAGGTCTGTGATTTTCATCATGCTGTCCTAACCCAGCGTCAGCCGAGTCAATTTCGTCCTCGTGCCACTGGGAAGCCCCTATAGTTGTCTTTTTGGCGTGAATGAAGAGGGGAACTTGATCGTGGAGTATAAAACTGCTAACAACACAAGATAATTCTGCAGCCGCCAATTAAGGTTATATCCGAGGGTTCATTATTGGCTGAGGTAACAGGTTGACACATGGACGACAAAGACCGCGCATTGTTAAATGAGATTCAGTCGAATTTTCCTGTAGCGTCACGACCGTACGAGGTCTTGGGAGCAAAACTGGATTTGAGTGAGCAGGAAGTATTGGACAGAATATATCGACTTCGAACAGAGGGCATCATAAGACGGATCGGGGCGTCGATAAACTCGAGAAAGATCGGTTTCGTGAGCACTCTTCTGGCGGCAAAGGCGTCGGGAGACAAATTTGAAAAATTCGTGGACCTTGTGAATGGGTGTGATGGGGTTACACACAATTATCTTAGAAAACACGAATACAATGTGTGGTTCACTTTGATTTCACCCTCGGAGTCACATAAAAGAAGGGTCATAGATGAACTTGTCGAAAAGTCTGAAGTTGAAGTGCTCGAGTTGCCCGCAAGGAAAATTTTCAAGATTCGAGTGGATTTTAAATTCTGATTGTCGATCAGATTTGTAATTTTTTTTAAATTAAAACAGGAGAGTGGAAATGTTGGCGGAATTGAGCGTATTCCCTTTGGATAAAGGCAAGACGAGTTTGAGTCCCTATGTGGCTCAGTCTCTCAAGATAATAGAAGAAAGCGGACTTGACTATGAAATCCATGCGATGGGCACTTTGATTGAGGGGCCGAGCGAAGCTGTTTTTGGTGTAATCAGAAAATGTCATGAAAACATGAGACAACATTCAGACCGTGTGGTGACATATGTGAAGATAGACGACAAAGCCGGAGCGAATGGAGCAATAAAGAGCAAAGTCGCTTCCGTGGAAGACAAGGTCGGTCATCCACTCAGGAAGGGTTGAGATTCTGGTAGCCAATTTCTTGGAAACAGTTTTTCTGGATGAAATTCTGGATGTAATTGATGAAAACGACGTGGTGGTCTCAAGGGCCACCAGGAGAGAGATCCATTCAAAGGGCC
Organism: uncultured Desulfomonile sp.; assembly: GCA_964528855.1. Taxonomy (GTDB): domain Bacteria; phylum Desulfobacterota; class Desulfomonilia; order Desulfomonilales; family Desulfomonilaceae; genus CAITZA01. The sequence continues at coordinate 2,428 of CAZGVM010000295.1, forward strand.
TCCCTCATCGCGCTGTTCACATTTTCCTCTTCAATTCGTCGGGACAGATATATGTTCAACGGCGCAGCGCCAACAAAGATTTGCATCCATTAAAACTTGACTCATCAGCGGCAGGTCATCTGGATTCCGGAGAGAATTATGCCGAGGCTGCAGCCAGGGAGTTGTTCGAGGAACTATCTATAAACGCCGAACTCAAGGAAGAATTTCGTTTCGGGCCGGATGTCAGGACGGATAATGAGAGGGTGGCGCTGTTCACTTGTCGATGTGACGACACACCATCGCCGAATGTAGATGAGATAATCCATGGTGATTTCTGGATTCCCGCAGACCTGTCAACTGCCATGTCATTGAATGCCGGCGATTTTGTCCCGGCTTTCGTAACCCTGTGGAGCATGTACGGAAACATGGGCAAATGAGAGTTGTGATTCAAAGGGTCAGCGCCGCAAGTGTAAGGGTAGACGAAAAACTGGTTGCCCGGATCGGCCCAGGCATGCTTGTTCTGGTAGCGGTTTCCGTTTGGGACTCTTCTGAAGATGTCCGATGGATGGCTGAAAAGATTTGTG
>CAZGVM010000296.1:0-2964 GCA_964528855.1 uncultured Desulfomonile sp.
AATGAGCCGTTGCTTTTCCATATAAACATCGGCTTGGATTTTATCCTTCAGGTATTGGCCATCGGCATCAGCGACCATTTTGTTGACTTCCCCTCTGGCTTCTTCCAGTTTACGCTTATATTCTTCGAGGGCAGCGTGTTGAGCAGATTTGTTTTTCTCCACCTGTTGATCGGCCACTTTTTTGTCTTCGATGGCCTTAGTATATAGGGGGTTAAATCGATAGTCATTGGTCAACACCTTTTCCACTACTACACCCAGGGGATCTAAGATTCGCTGAAGTTCTTCCTTTGCCTTGTTGGCCTGAGTCTCTCTGGCTTCGGCCACGTAGAATGACTCGGTCTTTAGTTCTCCAAACATGTCGCGGGGTTTACTACGGGCGACGGTTCGGACAATTTTGTCGCGTAATGTCGAGTCATCATGCGCAACGTATTGGAGAATATAGGGCGCTTTATTAGCATCAATTCGATAGGCGATGATAACATCCAGGCTGATGTCGTTGCCATCGACCGTCTTGAAAACTAAGTCGTCCTGGCTTTTTCTATCGCCTCTAATTTTGGAATACGTCATCTCTAGGTTCTGAAGTTTTGTATCAAAAACATTCCAGTCATTGATCCAAGGCAAGAAAAAATAAGTTGATCCTGGGGCATAGACCCTCTCCTCAACTCCCTTTTTTTCGAAGAAAGCCAGTTTGTTGGTTCGTACGCCTACCTCCGTTCCCCCAGTTGTGTGGGGAACACAGCCTGCCAAGGAGACCATGAAAGCCAACAAAAAAGGTGAGACACGGAAAAGCTTCATTGTCCACCTCCCTTACGAACGTCGAAGAGTTGTAGGGTGTTATTCAAATTTAAAGGGTTAACCCCATGCGGACCATCGCTGGGCAGCATTATTAATTCCAAACCTTTGTAAGCATCGGCCATCTTCAGGCCCACCATACGCTCGGATCCAATCCCTCTGAGAGCTTCATTTTTTAGTCGTTCCCGTTCAGCTTCCGCAAGCCTCACCAACAGATTGGCCTCAGCTTTTTTCTGGCGAACGTAAAGATCTCTCTCTGCGGTCTTCCGCGTGACATAAGCTTTGCCTTTTTCTAGTTCCACGGCGGAAATTACCATCCCCTCCTGAATGATTTTCTTCAATTCAGCTTCTTCCTTGGCCGCCCTGGCTGAAGCACGGTTGGTAAATACCATCTGGTCCTGCAGCTTCTTCTCTTCTATATTTTTCTGGATCTCCTGACTGTATCTAAAATAGCGTACCAGTACTTGATCCACTTCAATTCCTTTTGGGTTTAATTCGTTGTTGAGCCTCTTCTTGGCTTCTTCCGTCTTTTGAACCCTCATAGGGCTGTTGTAAAATTCTTCGGTAGTCAATTTTCCCAAGGTTTCTTTCAGGGCGGGTTCAGCCTTAGGGATGATGCCGTTGTCTTCAAAAAGAGTTCCAGGCCCAATGGTGGTAAAAACCAAGTAAGGGTCCTTGATGTGGTAAAGAATGGACACGTCCACGTCCACGAAAAAGCCATCCGAAGTCTGAATGTGGGCTGCTCGGTCTATTCTGGCATACTTTGAGGCTGTTTCTGGAAAGTTGGTGAGCTCTAGAACTTGAACACTTTTGGGAAGCATAAACATCTTCTGCAATCCAAAAGGCAGTATAAAAGTCAGGCCAGCCTCATAGACTTCTTTATGGACACCTGTGTCTATGCCGACTCGGACCACCTTGATACCGTACTCATTGGGGTGGACGTAAACCAAGAATAGGTTGTAACAGATTATTATGAGCAGGATTCCGCAGATCAGTAACTTGATTGGCCCACCAAACCTTAGGCTGAATCGAGGAAATTTGAATCGCTCCTTCAATCTGCCGAGAATGCTAGATCCTTGAACAACTAGGTTATCATCCATGTTTCTAGAACCCTTTCGAATCCCCTCACTATTCTTGAGGAGATCAAAATTCACAACTCCTTAAAATGAAATGAACTCTTTCTGGTTTGTCGAATGGGTTAGAGACCCTTTAATGACTCAACGCCACCACCGGCTCCGATCCCATTCACTCCAAAATAGAACCCCGTATGTGCTTTGATGATCAGCCCTATCTCACTAGCCATCGGTGATAGTGTCTTTTCCAATCTAACTTCTTTTTACCTCAGTCACTGAATCGAGTTTACAGACGTGAGTCTATGTTTCCGGGGCCACCGCAATCCGGTAAATAGCATGTCACATTCTTGAATGAGCACTTTTCCCCGCACTCAGGACAAGCTTCCGGAGGAATTGGCGCCGTCAGAAGAAACCCACACTTGGAATTCTCACATTTCCAGTAGGTTAGCCCACACTGCGGGCAAATGTCTCCTACAAATTTACCAGAAGCGGTATATCCGCAGTGGGCGCACATATAGTCGCTGTGATTGTTTTCCATTTTTCCTCCTCATATCCTTTGGTTCCAATATTGGCACTATTCGCGATAAAGTAACGCCAGTGGCGAAACTTTCAGGCGGCTACCTGAAGCTCGTGGTTTTGCAAGTAGCTTCCAGTATTAGATTCTGCAAATAGGAGTCACCATTTTGTCTGAAACTCATCAAGTTCTTTTTCCAGATCTTCACGTTTGAGTCCGTACCTCACTTGCAACTTACCAATAAGTTGATCTCGTTTTCCTGCAACGACATCCGAGTCATCGTCTGAGAGTTTGCCCCATTTCTCCCTGATGCTAACTTATGACTTGCGTCCAATTTGCATCAATCTGGTACCAGTTTATTAGTATACGCTCCTTTGTTTGGATGAGCCCCAGGGTGGGTCCCGTGGCTCCATAGTCAGTTTCATTTAATAAAGGCCACTTGCTGACCTCGCTTACGATTCAACCGGAAAAAATGTGAAGCCATTAGGCCATCCCAGTGGGGTTTGAGCAGCCTGATGCCAGTTCGCCATCAAGCTGGCAACAAGAATTTACAAAATATTCAATCGTGTGTGAATACAGGCATCA
>CAZGVM010000297.1:0-2949 GCA_964528855.1 uncultured Desulfomonile sp.
CATAGAGGAAGAGACCGCTCGAAAAAGACCCGAGGATCAAATACTTGAGCGCAGCTTCGCTTGATTTTGGCGATTTTGACAATATTCCAGTCAGGACGTAAACAGAAATCGAAAGGGTCTCGAGACCAATGAAGATTGTCAGAATGTGGTTACCTGAAACCATGAACATCATTCCGGTTCCCGCGAAAAGGAGCAAAACGAAGTATTCGTACAGGTCATTCGTTTCATCGGCCAGATAGCGAAAAGACGTGAGAATGGTCATACCCAGAGCGAAGAGGATAAGCAGGTTAAAAAACCAGGTGTATCCGTCGAGGATAACCAAGGTTGAAAAGGCCGTTTGGTTGAGCCCTCTCAAGTCGGCATTGGCGACAAAAGCCAACAGCACTGCAACACCGCTGATTATTCCACCGACGGTAGCCGCCCCTTTTCTGATGAAAAGACCAAGAATCATGACCAAAATACCTGCGACACCAAGAATGATTGCAGGTGAAATGCCACGCAGAAAAATCTCGGGTATCTGTATCATCCCGATCGCTCCTGATACTAATATCGTCTATCCGACGGCTGAACCGTGGCGGACGTGACCAGTTGATGTTGGTTTGTGATTTCCACGGTTAACGATCTGGAATTCTCCAAATCCAGAACCACGGCCTTCTTCTTCTCTACCTGCTGAATAAAATTCTTCACTGAGGGTTCCATCGGCACGATGAATGTGCTTGGATACACGCCGATCCAAACGACAAACACCAGCAAAGGGACTAACACCGCCACCTCTCGAACCGACATGTCTTCCAGATGTTCATTCTTTGGGTTTGTCACTTCACCAAACATTACCCGCTGGAACATCCAGAGCATGTATACCGCTGCGAAGATGACTCCGGAGGCTGCAAAAACGGTGTACCATGGGAACACCCGGAACGATCCTACCAGAATCAGAAACTCGCCCACAAAACCATTGAGACCGGGTAAACCGATTGAAGAAAGTGTAAAAATCATGAAGAAAACCGCAAATAGCGGCATGACACTCGAAAGACCGCCAAACTCCGCTATCAGCCGCGTGTGCCTTCTCTCGTAAACCATTCCTACGATGAGGAACAGAGCGCCGGTGGACAGCCCGTGGTTGATCATCTGGATTATACTGCCTTCTAGGCCTTGCACGGTCATCGCAAACATTCCCAGCATTACAAAACCCAGGTGGCTTACACTGGAGAATGCGACCAGCCTCTTCATGTCAGTCTGGACCATCGCGACCCAGGCGCCGTAAATAATACCAATGACCGCCAGGAGGCATATCCAGGACGCCGCATCCATGGCTGCGTTTGGGAAGAGTGGGATGGCGTATCTGATGAATCCATAAGTTCCCATTTTCAGAAGGACGGCGGCCAGCACCACGCTACCGACGGTTGGAGCCTCCGTGTGAGCGTCTGGCAACCATGTGTGAAATGGAAACATGGGCACCTTGATAGCGAAAGCCAGGAAAAAAGCCAGGAACAGCCACATCTGATAATTCAGCGGAACGGCGTAATCGTAAAGTTTCAAGAGATCGAACGTGTATACCCCTGTGGCTTGTCCCGCCTTGAAGTAAAGGACCAATATGGCTACAAGCATGAGAAGCGAGCCGACTATGGTGTAAAGGACAAACTTCATTGCGGCATAAAGCTTTCGGGCCGGATTTCCCCATACTCCGATGAGAAGATACATCGGAATCAACATGATCTCCCAGAAGACGTAAAAGAGAAAAAGGTCCAGGGACACAAAAACTCCGATCATCCCAATCTGAAGAAACAGGAGACATATCATGAACTCTTTTACACGGACCTTGATGTCTTCCCAGCAAGCCAGCACAACGATAGGCCCCAGAAAGGTCGTCAGCATCAACAAAAAGAGACTTATACCGTCAATTCCCAGTTTATAGGAAATACCCCAGTCCTTGACCCAGGGCTTGTCCTCAACAAACTGCATGCGAGCGGTTGCAGGATCGAACTGAAAATACACGACCAGGCTTACTGCAAAACCAGCTAGCATGAACAGCATGGTTATCCATCGAAGCGTGTTATGCGACTGCGGATTGATGAACAGCAACACAATTATGCCTATCAGAGGCAAAAATGTTATCAGGCTAAGTAGGTACGACACATTCTCCATGAATGATACGCCTCCGTGTCTTATCTTAAGACGAGATAACCGATGACGACAGTGGCCCCGAAAAGAACCGACAGGGCATAATCCTTGACCAATCCTGATTCCAGGTAACTCAGGAGCCTTCCAAAACCACGGGTCACTGCGCCGACCCCATTTACAGCTCCATCAATTACCAACTCATCAAATTCTTTCCATAACATTTTTGAGAATTTGACGATGGAATCAACAAACAGGTAATCGTACAGTTCGTCAATCCAGTACTTGTTGTATACAAGGTTGTGGACCTGCGGCATACGTTCAACAACCTTGTCTGAGGCCTCCACGTGGGTCACATACATGTACCTGGCGGCAAAAAGGCCAAACACCGCAATACCCACCGACACCGCCATCAGGGCTAGTTCAGCAGCGATAGAGGGATGCTCGGCATGGTGAACGCCATGGTCTATGATTGCTTTTGCAGGTGCGAATATCGGGCTCAGAAAATCGCCGAATTTGTGATAGCCCTCAAGTATCGGTATGCCGACCAATCCTCCCACCAGCGACAGAAACGCCAGTATCATAAGCGGCACAGTCATCAGTGGTGGAGACTCATGCAAATGATGGGCGGCGTGGGGTTCAACCCTGGACTTGCCGTAGAAGGTCATGAAGACCGACCTGAACATGTAGAAGGATGTCATGATGGCCGCCAAGGCCCCAAGAAGCCAGAAACCGAAGTGTCTCTGCAGTGAATAGAACAGGATTTCATCTTTGCTGAAGAAACCGGCAAACGGGAAAATACCGGCTATGGCGAACGTCCCGAAGAGGTAA
>CAZGVM010000298.1:0-2942 GCA_964528855.1 uncultured Desulfomonile sp.
GATGTTCCTGTGTTAAAAGATTATCAGGAATTAGATAAGGAAATTACAAAATCGTAAGCCGGGAAATTACCGCCGGTTGATAAAAGGCTTCCTGCCGAACCCACCGTGATAAAACCGACTGAAATAATTGGACAATACGGCGGGACATGGCGGAGAGCTTACACCGGCTTGTCAGACCTGTCCGCTATCAGGAAAGTGCTTTATGATCCTTTGGTGAGATGGACGCCGGATTTCAAGATCGCGCCTAATCTATGCCAGAGTTGGGAAATTTCTCCAGACGGAACGAAGTATACTTTCAAGCTGGTTAGGGGAGTCCGCTGGTCTGATGGCGCTCCGTTTACAGCGGACGACATAATCTTTGCCCTGGCGGATGTGGCTTTCAACAAAGATTTGAATCCCTCTCCTGCCGGTTGGCTGGCCCCTTCAGGTCACACTCCCAAGGTTTGTAAAATTGATGACTACACTTTCAGCATTGAGTTTGAAAAGCCCTATGGACTATTCCTCGAAAACCTGGCCTGTCCTCATGCAATGGCATTGGTTACCAAACCCAAGCACTACTTGGGTAAGTTTCACGCGAAGTATGCCAAACCGGAAGAGCTTGAATTAATCTTGAAAGACAGAAAAGCCTCCTCCTGGACTAAACTGTTTGCTGAAGTCTCGAGTCTTCAGCAGTCGTTATTCGTAACGACCGACATGCCTTCCCTACTCGCATGGATCACCACTAATCCTGCTCCCGGAAAACTTTTCGTCCTTGAAAGGAATCCATATTACTGGAAGGTTGATTCCGCCGGAAACCAGTTGCCTTATATCGACCGGATTACTTCCGCTATTCAGGCAGAGGCCAGCATGATTTTGTTAAAGGCGGTTGCTGGTGAAATTGATTTTCAGGCGCAACACCTTGGCGGAATGACCAACTCAGTCATGCTGTTGGCTCAACAATCCGCCGGAAAATATCGTTTGGTTCCAAAGCAGTCTACTGCTTCTGTCGGTCTCTTAATAGCCCCGAATTTGAACCACCATGACCCCGTCAATAAACAGATATTTTCTGACAAGCGCTTCAGAATTGCGCTTTCCCATGCCATCAACAGAAATGAAATTAACAATATCGTATTCAGAGGCAAAGCGACTCTTCGGCAAGCAGCGCCCCTCAAAGAATCGGGTTTTTACGATGAGGCATACGAAAAGGCATATTTAAAGCACGACCCTGAACTTGCAGGAAAACTGTTGGACGAGATGGGACTTGTTGTGGGACCGGAGGGTTTTCGCATACGACCCGACGGCCGACCCCTTCAGGTTTGCCTGGATGTAATGTCCTCAATCCAGACTTGGGTAGATACTGCGGAAATTATAGCCTCGGACATGAAAAAGGTAAAAATTGACACCGCTATAAAATCTGAAACCAGAGAGCTTTTCAGGCAGAGGACTCAATCGGCTGCGCATGACATGGCGCTTTGGCCTGGTGATGGAGGGCTCGAGTGCCTCCTGGAACCGAGATGGTTTTTCCCATTCAGCACGGAAAGCCTGAACGCTCCCCTATATGGGCAGTGGTATCAAACGCGGGGAAAACATGGTGAACAGCCTCCCGAGATCATCAAAGCCCAGATGGATATTTTTGATGAAATTATAAGTGCTCCTTCAGATGAGTTAAAGAAAAAGCTTTTTTCTAGAATAATCAGGGCCAATCATGAAAATCTTTGGGTAATTGGTTTAATCTACCAACCGCCGGACTATTATGTGGTCGCAAACAACATGAGGAATGTCCCGGAAAAAGATTACCAAAGCTGGATTTATCCAAATCCTGGCCCCATAAACCCTGAACAGTTTTTCTTTCAAAGAAGCAATTGATGATCGGTTTTATTCCAGGTAGTGTCTTTCTACGAACTGGTCACAATCTGTTCCGAATTTCACCACGGATAATGAGCTGTTCGTACCCAGGAAAATGTTCATTTGTTCGCCTTTTCGAAGTTTTGCCTCACGGCAAAACTTAACCATGAAATATTCATGGTTTTTGTTTAGCCTAATAAAATGTTTAATCGTGTCATTGACAAATAGTTTCACTATGTATTATGCTCGGAAAATAGACTTAATCAAGTCGTCACTTTTTCATGTCAGTGAACAAACAATAACTATTAAATGTTTGTCTCTCTCGTTGGCGCTCGGTAGAACTAGTATTTTTGAACTCAACTTCATAGCGATATTACAGGCAATTTAGACAGAGACTGTTTTTTCAACCCATTTGAGCTTAGTTGGACGGTAGTAGGATTACGGGATCGCATGACGGCTCGTTAGCCTATGTTTCAGTGTCTTTAGCGCCTTTAGTCTGTCGATAGAAAGGAGCGGTCGCATGAAGCCTGGTTTAAGAAGCTTTTCATTTACCTGGTTCGCTGTTCTACTCACATTGATTGGATCGTCATTTTGTTGGGCGGAAAAACCAATCATCCTTGGGGCCCCGTTATCTACTGCCTTCCTATATGGCTGGGCGGCTGAGAAAGGGATTAAGCTGGCTGTAGATGAGATAAATGCCGAGGGCGGGGTTAAGGTCGGCAACGAGAAGAGAAAGTTCGCCGTAGAAGTTATAGACACGCGTGACCTGGAACCGGGGGTTCCGGTCAGCGAAGCCTTGCTGGCTCTTGAAAAGCTCATCCTGGAGAAAAAAGCTGATTTCATAGTTGGTGGTCCAGTCAGGTCTGAAGCGGCGCTAGCTGCCATGCCACTGCTTGTCAAAAACAAAAAGTTATCAATCCTCACTACCGGGTCTTTGACACCCAAGTACCATGCCACCGTGGCTGAAAATCCTGACAAATTCAAATACTGCTTCAGAATTTCGGGCGAAGCCAAGTGGATGGTTACAGGAGACCTGGTTCCCTGCCTGGAAGACATCGGTAAGAAATTCAACCTGAACAAGTTGATAATCATGGTTCAGGATGTCGCTCATGCCAGGG
>CAZGVM010000299.1:0-2941 GCA_964528855.1 uncultured Desulfomonile sp.
CGGGCTTTAGTTATTGGCTTGGAATTTCTAACGCTCATGTTTGTGGCGTTAGGTTTGTTAGCTCCTGTGGCTCTTGCAGATGGAGTGGTGCAGAACAATTCCCTGATAGTCAACGGTATCGATTTTGGTGACGCTATGCCTCTCAACCAGCCTTTGTGGGTGCGAGTTGAGCATTTGGACTCATGGCTTAAAAAAACAGACGCCGACTTGTCCAAATTTGAATTGTGCCTCAATGGGATACCATTTCGTGGATCTTACGTGTCAGAAACGAGGGGCGAGAATTATTTGGGATTCGTCCTGCACACAACCAGCGCGACGCAGGAGGCATGGAAAACCCTGGTATCTCCGCCTTTCAAGAAAGATGGACAACTGGTTTCGGTAAAGGTCCGTTTGGATGGAAAACTGTTGGAAGGAGGAGCAACAGCAAAATTAATCATCTTTCCAAATCACTACCTCTGGATCTTGTTGAGTGTTGTTGCATTGATGATTTTGGTCTGTGTCTGGCTCGCCAGGAGCACGGATATAATACGTGAGTCCGGGAGGCAACCGTCGGGAACGGACAGCTTTGGGCTCCCAAACAGGAAACCTTATAGTCTTGCCAGAACCCAGATGGCGGCATGGTTTGTCGTCGTGATTCTGTGCTTTATTTTTATCTGGTTGATCACAAACGACATAAAAACTCTGACATCCACTGCTCTCATGTTGATCGGTATTAGCACTGGGACTGCGTTAGGCTCAGCTGCGATTGACTCGAGCAAACTATTCATGATCGAGAATCAGATTCGGGCTGCGGAGGAGAAAAAGAAAAAGACTGAAATTGAACTTGTAAGGTTACAGTCTCTGGAAAAGTCGACATCCCAGCCATCAGGTTTTGGCGCCAGTGACAATAGCTGCAAGGAGTCGGCTGAATTAACCCTTAGAAACAAGGCCGAAATTGATTCCACGAAGCAGGAAGTCCTGATGCTGTCTGAACAGGTTCTGGAACTAAATGCCAAAGCCGAGCCATTACCGTCTCAAGGTTTCATCAATGACATTCTGAAAGATGATCAGGGTGTAAGTTTTCACCGTTTCCAAATGTTGGCATGGACAGCAGTTCTGATAGTCGTATTTGTTTCATCAGTGATTGAAACCTTGACCATGCTGGACTTCGATTCAACATTGCTGGCCTTGATGGGAGTCAGTGGTGGAACCTTTCTGGGCTTCAAATTGCCTGGTCAGCAAGGCTGACATCAATAAGTTTTTTTCGGTCCTGTAAGTCATGTTCTGTTCATACTATACGCATGCCGTCTGCACTACCGTGTCAATCAGCGACGCCGAAGCTTTGGGAAACTGATCCATGAGTCTACAGCAATGGTTTGTGGAAAATACACAAGATGTTGAATCAACATTGGCTTTCATTTCAATTGGCTTAAGAAGTCAACCTAAAAATCCAACAAGGCAAGAAGTCCCTTGTTCTCTTGATTATGTGTTTATGCCACAACTCGGACATGGAATAGATGATATCCAATGTGCCATAAGCCCAGGTGGCTCCAGCATCAGCACTGGTGGTGGGTTAAAATTTTAAGAGGTGAGAAGGAAAATAGAAAAATCACAGAGGCTGATCAGGCACTGATTAAGCAGATTTTGCGTAAGATAAGCAAATAGAATGTCTGTAGAATTCTAATGACATGGCCTGCACCGACCAATTCGCACAAACAATTTGAGGGGAGATTTGCAAATGCAACTTAAATACTTAGCCATTTCTGACACTCATGTCGGAGAGCCAAATTCGGTGCTATCTTTTCCAGTAGGACTTCAAGAACTCTGGTACTCCTTGAGAACCAAATTCGGCGACGAGGGAAGAGACCCTATCAAGACTCCCGTAGAAGTGGACGAACTCATACTGCTCGGTGATATCCCCGATAGAACTCTCTCATCAACCTCAGAAATCCAAACTCAAACTGGAGCATTGATTCGCACCTTGCTCAGCGCAGTGAATGCTAAGAGACTTGTGTACTTAATTGGAAACCACGATCACACCTTATGGACTAATTTCATTGACCACCCTTCAAATCACCCAAAAGATGCCTGGAAAATCACGGAAAGATTGGACGGAATTAACATTATCGATCCAGCTCTAGGTAGGAAACAAGCTCCCAAATCCGAAGAACTCTTAAGCATCTTCTTCGAATACCCGCACGGATCGGTATGGAACGACATAGTCGAAGGATTCGACAAAAATAAGGACTTCGAATTTATCCTGGCGAATCCTGTATATGGCAAAATGTTCAATAACAGACTGTACCTGTTTACTCATGGAACCTATTTCAGAGCCGATGTCTGTTCTCGATTCATTCAAAAGGCACTAGCGGAAGGAGGGCCTCTTGCAGATCTTCAGATAGTCGTGGGAGATGACGTTGATGGCGCCACAGATTTAGCAGATTACGAGTACCGGATCCACCGATTCGTCGACACCATTTGGCAAAGTGCTGAAAATAATCCACGAACCAAAGCTGATGAAATCTGGTATTTGAGAAGGCTACTCAGACTCGGAATGGAGGCATCCAGAGAAAAGCCAGACAAGACTGCTCTAATTCCATGGGAGAAGTTTAGAGACGAGCCGAAAAGGATTGAACCTCTTGTCTTTAGCGAAAAGTTGTTTAAAAAAGGAAATCTGAATCTATGGGAGAAACATTTTCTCAAACATATGATGAAATTCGTCGATGAAAATTCTAGCTCACCTGAAGGATTCGAAGGCATTACTTTTGTCTATGGCGATACACATGAAGGAGGGTGGGGAAATGTTGGTCTGAATCTGAGCAGCAACCAAATCATCGACCCACCTGAACCTGATTCGGGCAACAAGAGTATTGCAGATCTTAGGATTGTCAATACTGGAGGATGGATTGTCGAGTCGAAGGAAAGACATCCAGCCTGCCACCTTTTTGCTGTGGATGCTTCA
>CAZGVM010000300.1:0-2918 GCA_964528855.1 uncultured Desulfomonile sp.
TTATTGCGCGGAGACACCATCGTCTTGGAATTCTTGCTTTACGGGGCTTCAGGGACATTGGGGCTACCGGGATTGGCAAAATATTTTCAATCCGGATCATACACCCTCATGGGAACTGTTGGAATGGGACTCCTCCTGACCGGTTTTGCCTTCAAGGTGGCAGCGGTTCCTTTCCACATGTGGACGCCTGATGTTTATGAGGGCGCTCCTAGTCCGGTCACGGGATTCATGTCGGTTGGAGTCAAAGCCGTTGCTTTTGCCGCCTTTATTAGAGTCTTTTTCGAATCGCTACAGGCTCTTCAGGTAAACTGGACCAACATTCTGTGGGTCCTGGCCGTGGCGACGATGATAGTGGGAAATCTTGCAGCCATAGTTCAGAACAACATCAAACGAATGCTTGCATACTCCAGTATCGCACACGCGGGATACATACTGGTCGGTATGATTGCCGGAACCGAAGCCGGGGTGTCCGGAGTGTTGTACTACCTGTTGGCCTACACATTTACCAACCTTGGCGCTTTCGGCATAGTGACCCTTGTCGGAAGAAAAGGCGAGGCGAATGTTTATCTCGATGATTACAGAGGCCTGGGAAAATCTCACCCTGTGCTTGCTGTGACAATGTCCATCTTCCTGTTTTCACTTGCAGGAATACCACCTACTGCAGGATTTGTGGGTAAGTTCGCGATCTTCGCAGCTGCAGTCAAGTCCGGATATATATGGCTTGTCATTATTGGTGTGCTGACCAGCGCCGCGTCCATATTCTACTATTTCAGAGTTGTGATGAAGATGTATATGGAGGCGCCTGATGTTGAACTGGGCAAAGTTCAGTTTAGTCCTTCCATGAGCCTGGCGCTTGTGATATCTGTGGTAGTAGTCCTTTATATTGGATTATTCCCTACCACATATCTGAACTTGGCCTCAGAATCTGTTAAAACATTATTCTGAGCAGCAGTCGGGAGACGCTTGGAAGGTATTAATATGGCGCTTAGCGCATTGGTGGTGACCGGACACGGTATAAACTGTGAATACGAGACCAAATTTGCCCTGGAAATGGCTGGCTTCGGGAAGGTTGATCAAGGCCATCTAAACTTCATAGTTTCCGGTGATGTAAAGTTAGACGATTATGAACTTATTGTATTTCCTGGGGGGTTTCTGGATGGAGACGACCTGGGCGCAGCGCAGGCGTGCGTGAATCGCATCAGACACTCCGTCGTCCATGGCGAGAGACTTCTGGACAATATCCTGCGTTTTCTGGAAAACGGAAAGCTGGTTCTGGGAATTTGCAACGGCTTCCAGTTGTTGGTCAAGCTGGGCCTGCTGCCGGCCCTGAATTCCGACTACACTCAGAGAAACTTCTCCCTGACCGGCAATGATAGCGGTCGATTTGAGGACAGATGGGTCAACCTGTCTGTTGATCACAAGACACCGTGCGTTTTCACCAGGGACATGACGGACATATATTTGCCCGTCCGTCATGGTGAAGGCAAGATTGTGGCTTCAGGGGACTCAATAGTTGATGAAGTCATTAGTAATGGGCAGGCTGTCCTTTATTATACTTCCCCGGGAACTTCACAGCCTACGATGGATTACCCCTGGAATCCCAACGGATCCACAAGATCCATAGCTGGCCTATGTGATCCGACCGGAAGAGTTTTTGGGCTTATGCCACATCCGGAGTGTTATCTTGAGCGGACCCACCATCCTCGCTGGACTCGGGAGGAATTGCCCGAGGAGGGGGACGGTTTGATGTTTTTCAGGAATGCGGCCTATTACCTGTCATGAACGGGTGGTCGAAATCCTGAAAGACGAATTCTTTGACAAGCGGCATTGTATACAAATGCAATTTGAGTTGCCACATGGGGAGATTTCTTGTACACTACTTCAGATTTTCCACCTGATTTATTCGAATCCATTTTTTAGTCTAAACAACAACGGCGCGGTAATTCACGCTGAGTAGTCACAGAGGAGGTATCGATGGCATTGGATCCTACCAAGATGGCCGACTGGCAGATAGCTGAAGAAGCTGAAAAGACGATGAAAACCGTTTATCAACTAGGCAAAGAGCTTGGTCTTACGGAAGAGGAGTTGCTGCCTCACGGTCATTATGTGGCCAAGGTCGATTTCAAGAAGGTGTTGGATCGACTCAAAGACAGGCCTGACGGAAAATACATAGATGTGACGGCTATCACCCCGACTCCGTTGGGTGAAGGCAAGTCCACTAGTTCAATGGGGTTGGTTGAAGGCCTCGGCAAGAGAGGCAAGAATGTAGGCGCCGCCATTCGTCAGCCATCCGGTGGCCCGACCATGAACATCAAAGGATCAGCGGCCGGTGGCGGTATAGCTCAATGCATCCCCTTGACCCCCTTTTCTCTGGGCCTCACCGGTGACATCAATGCCATTATGAATGCCCACAACCTGGCGATGGTCGCTCTAACCGCCCGCATGCAGCACGAATTCAACTATGATGACGAAGAGTGGGCAAAAAGAAACATGCCTCGTCTCAACATTGATCCCCGCAATGTGGAATTCGGCTGGATAATCGACTTTTGCGCCCAGTCACTGCGCAATATCATCATCGGAATGGGCGGCAAAATGGATGGCTTCCTTATGAAGTCACATTTCGGTATTGCAGTGTCCTCCGAAATTATGGCGATCCTGGCCGTTTCTACTGATCTAAAGGACATGCGTGAGCGCATGGGCAAGATAGTGGTGGCCTACAACAAGAAGGGCGGCCCTGTGACCACAGCCGATCTCGGCGTTGATGGCGCAATGACCGCATGGATGGTGGAAGCCCTCAATCCGAACCTGCTGCAGACAGTCGAAGGTCAGCCTGTATTCGTTCACGCGGGTCCCTTCGCCAACATAGCTATCGGTCAGTCCTCGATCATCGCTGACAGGGTAGGTCTCAAACTGGTTGA
>CAZGVM010000301.1:0-2906 GCA_964528855.1 uncultured Desulfomonile sp.
GATAACAAAATCATCTTTGGACATCTTGGTATCAAGAGTTTTCTTGATGTATCGGACGTCACCACGATGCACGAAATCCTTGTGAACAAACGAGTCAACATCCCTAAACTGAAGTTTAATAGCTGCTCGCACATTATTGTATCGCACAACAGTCCCGAAATCTTTGATCAGGCGTAAGCCACGCTCAACACTACCCCAATGATTGTTTGCTAGCTCCAAAACAAAAAGATCTTCAAAAGTCGATCTATTCATTAGTATTTCTCCACATGTTCGAGTGTAGTTCTTCCTGACTGAGAAATGGATACATGTCCTCCAGAGACGGCGAAACAATCGTGCCGTCAGGACGTGACCTGGACTTTAGTCGCGGTGTCATTTCTTTGTCCGGGTCCAAGACCAATTCCATGAGAAAAGGTCCTTCACTTTCCAGAGCCATCCTGAGCGCAGGTTCAATTGGGTAATTGTCCAGTCTTTGAGCTTTAATGCCATAAGCATTTGCAATCGCAACCATATCTGGAAATGATACACCACTAGATGGCCCCTCGCCGACCAAATTTCCCAAAAATGTTTTCTGCGTCGTGCGTATTGATAGGTATCCTCCATTGTTCAAGACAAATATTTTAATGGGAAGACTATGATGAGCTATTGTCTGTAACTCCTGGATATTCATTTGGATACTTCCATCTCCAGCAATGCAAATCACACGACATGGAGCATGAGCGGTCGCTGCCCCAATAGCCGCTGGAAGATCATAGCCCATGGAAGCGCCGCCGGAGTTTGAAAATAGACGCTGCCCCATTTTTATTTTCGCAGCTTGAAAAGTCACCACGCATGCGGCGCCGTTTCCGCATACTATGACGTCGTTACGATCCATCAAATAAAATAAAGCGTCCACGAAAACATATGGATTCAAAAGGCCTTTGAGATCTAGTCTTTCTTGATTGACCACAGGATATTGATTTCTTCTTTCTTGACACCAGGAGAGCCAAACTGGACGATGCAAGGACTTCAAGGTCTCGTCGTCTAGTAGCTTGTCAAATTCATCTAGGAACTCTTTTAAGTCGGCTTGAATAGCCAAATCTGGACACACGGTTGGTTTCCTGAATTCGGACTCATCTATGTCAACCTGAATATTGTAAGCTTTTGGGGCGAACTTTTCCCAATTATAACTCACCTGACGAATATTGAGGCGGGACCCTAAAACAATAAGAAGGTCTGCGTTTTGCACGACAAAGTTGCCGGCTCTATCGCCGATTGTACCAGGTCGCCCGCAATATAAAGAATCGTCTGTAGATATGAGATCGTGAGTCCAAGCTGTGGTGACAGGGGCTTCGATTTTCCGAATGACTCGTTGGAAGATATCTAACGCTAATGAACACCGAATCCCTGAACCAGCTAATATTACTGGCCTAGAGCACTCTTTAAGTTTCTGAATCACTTCCCGACAGTGCTGAGCCAAAATCTCATGATTTCTGATAATCGTTGTTTCTCGAACATAGCCGGGTAAGGTTTCCGGATTTATAAGGGCGGCCTGAATGTCGATTGGGATGTCCAACCAACACGGTCCTGGTCTCCCAGATGTCGCAAGATACAGCGCCTTTTCGAGATGATAGCGGATTGACGCCCGTTCCCTGATAAGGACAGCATACTTGGTGATTCCCTTAACCATGCTAATAATGTCGGCTTCTTGGTCACCCAGTTGTCTGAGGCCGGGCACACTATTGAAGGCCATGCAGGTTTCTCTCTTGACTTGGCCTGATATTATCAGCATAGGGATAGAGTCTGTCCATGCCCCGAATACGCCATTAAGAGCGTTGATACCCCCTGGACCGGTAGTAACGCAAATCACCCCAATCTTGCCGCTAACGCGAGCGTAACCTTCCGCAGCCATAGCGCATGCTTGCTCGTGGTGGTTGCATATATATTGTATTCGACTTTCTTTGCCTATGGAGTCATTCAAGTGCATTGCGCCGCCACCGGTCACCATGAATATATGGCGAACACCATAATCAGCTAAATAACGAATGACATAATCAGATAGTTTCATCATAAAATCTTATCTGTTTAGGCTCGATTGGACGTTGGAACCGCATAAATTACGAGATCAAATCCATTGTTTCCATGTTGGCGCAGATAAAAATCGTAGCTCATTTTAGCCTGGAATAGCATAGACGACCTGTTCAAACCCATTGAAGCAATGTGTCCTGAGATAGTAATTGTACCCCCCCCCGCTGTTGCCACAAAGATTTCTAATCAGCAGCGGAATTTGCCACAAGTGTTCGGGTTCATGGTAAACGCATATTGCTAAGCTGGGTCGATACGTTTGAATGATCCGCTGAGCTCCTAAAATGGCCATATATTCTGCTCCCTCTATATCCATTTTGATCAAATTAGGAGCAAAATTTGGAATCGCCTCGTCCAAAGAAACACACTGAACTATTGTATTCCCTTCGGTGGATAGCTTTGCCGCCTCCCCGAGGCCGGCTTCAAATCTGGCCTGCATAACTGATGAATAAACGCCGCAAGGCCAAAGAAAAATGTCGGGAACTTTGTCAGCGTTCATCTGAACAAATTGAGCAAGTTGGTTAAAGTTCGTTTGGTCCGGTTCAAACGCAGCAACAGCCTGAAGAGGAATTCTCGCCTCAAAAAAACTCTTCAATGTGTCGCCGTCAAATGCGCCGCAATCTACAAACCTCAGCGGCAATTCGTAATTAGGTATGTCAAACGGGGCGTATTGACAGTTCACTTCTTCAGGGTGGGGGCACATTGAATAATTCCCCGTAAGTCTAAAACTGAGTGTGTTTAAGAAAATCTCTCGACTTTTTTCGTCGGCCCAAAGCCCAAGACAATCGCCGATCTCTTTCTCGAACGACCTGTACCATGATCTTGATGTGAGCCAATAGCGATTG
>CAZGVM010000302.1:0-2905 GCA_964528855.1 uncultured Desulfomonile sp.
ACGTCGTTAACTCCCTGACTGAGGGGAAAGCTTTCCTGAGCTTACAGATGCAACCAAAAAGTAGAGAAAAATTGTCGAATTGCAGTTCGACGCCAGTCTAGTACTGGTTTGAAAGCCCACGAACTATTTCCCCTCAGCCCCTCTCCAACAACGCTATCGTATTGTCTCTTCTGAAATGATGCGTTCCGGTGCGGGGGAGAGCGTGCCCCATCCATCAGGAGTCACAATGAACAATCTGATCCAATTCATTGAATCCGGGGAAACCGGCACTGACCGCTCCACCTTTTACAACGCCGCCCAGCAGCAAGAGCAGTCCATCGCCAGTCTGCACAAAGAAATACTTGACCAGGACAGGGAACTCTATTGCCTTATTCAGTCCCTCGGTAGCTTTAACGATTACAACAAGCTGCTCATAACTCGCAATCTCCTGTTCCAGACGGGGTATGTTTCAAACACGACCAAGGGAAGGACTTTTGTTCGTTATGGCAAATCCCAGGATGGGGCCAAACCCTATGGCGCCACTGACTGGGAACTGGACTGGATAACCTTGGAAAACCGGCTGATTGTGGGACGAGTCTGGGAAAAGACGCCTATTCCTCGGCTTCTCAGGGAATGGGCCGTATGGCGAAAAGAGCGGCTCAACAATGCCCGCTCGAAGACTCTCGTGTTGAATTTCCTGTTGGGCGACTCTCGCCTCGAATCGTGGGCCCTAAAATATAGACCTAATCTTAGGCGTGTTCTGTCCCATGCATGGGGAGACGCTCGAACCCGTAGAATCAGGAAGGCGGCCTTAGCGTTGCTCAATCATGGGACCTTTAATGGCAGCCAGCCCGAGATGGACGCCTGGGTATTCAGGTTTGCCCGAAATGGGGAAGAGAACCACCGATCGATCTGCGAAACTCTTTGCTTCATTTTCCGGGACTATCCGGAATGCTTCCAAAATGACAAGTTCGCCCAATACGTGGAAGCCATTTCCGATCCCGAAAAACTCCCCGGTTTACCTTATGACATTGCCGTAGGGCTCCGGAACAAACTCCACAAGAATTTTCCTATGCAGCGAATCCTGGAATCCCGCGCAACTCAGAATCAGATGTCGCAGAAACAGCAAGTGAGGCTCCAGAAGACGGCTGAGAACGCTGAGGTTGACCTTAAGATGGATTTGTCCCGCCTTCCCCTGGTGGACATACTCAAATACGGATACGAGAGAGGCTTCGATGACGAGGTAAGGACAGCTCTGAGTGATCGAACTTCGAAAGACGCCCTCACCATACCTTTCCGGCCTCGCCATGTCGCTGTGGTTATCGACACATCCCAATCCATGTTCGGCAAGGGTGACAGGAAACTCCACCCCATGGTTGTGGCCCTGTCCGTTGGACTAGTGATGAAACAAGTGGCGCAGCGATGTGATTTGTTTTTCACCACCGATCAAAACAATGAATTTCCCATGCCGCAAGGGGACACAGACCTTGCCGCTTCCGTGCTGGAAGCGTACAAGACTGGGCCGGACCTAGTGCTGATCATAACGGATGGTTATGAAAATGTGAGCGCCGGCACGCTCGAGTTCGTAATAGAGGCTTTGAACCGCCTCGGAATTCAGGCGCCGCTTATGCAGCTCAATCCCGTCTTGGGTGTTGAGGTGGGCCTATCTGGAGGAATTAGGAGAGTTTCCGACAGGGTCTTCGCCAGCGCGGTTAAAGGGCCGGAAAGCCTTGCTCACATTTATGACAAACTTGCGATAGTGTATGCCGGTCACGATATGAGGTACTTTCCCACTCTCAAACAATATCTGCTTGGCCGAATCGGAGATATAGAGGTCCCGGAGACGATCCGTCTCCATTTCGAGCATGTGGTGAGCCTACCTATGACACGTTCCGAACACATTCGTGAAGATGGCGTAGAGCCGCTTCAGATCCCTGGCTTCGTGGACGAAAAAACGTCAAACGAGGGGGTGGACTAGAACTTATGAGCAAACAGATTCGTCTTACCCTAGCAAGAATCCTGGAGGGTAAAAAAGGCGCGCGGCCACAGGCGGTGGGACTCATGGAAGTGGTTCCGCTGCTTCCTCAGGATGAAACTCACCACAACCGCATGTTCGCTGTGCCGTCCAAAAGCATGTTGCTGGCCGGTAATCCCGCTTACGGCACAATCATCGTTGAAAACAAGGATGCGGCGCGGCCACTCATTGTTCCAAGCAATACGACATGGATAACCAAGTATGCGGCGCAGGACCATGCGTTGAGCAAAGCCAGCCTCCTTGCGGCCAGTGGGAAGTCAACGTATGACACCGCTGCGTGCGTTGAGCAGACCCAGGCGGGTCAAATTCCGTCGGACGTTCACCAATTCCAAATTCTCCCGGCGAGCTTGCGAAGAATAGACAAGGACTTGGCGGAAATGGTTGATTTCCGGAAGTTCTGGGGTAACATTTCGACGTTGAATACGGCTCTCGGACTGCCGGAATGCGAGGGACACATGAATAAGCTTTTTACACATCTCGACAAGGAACTCCAACAGTTCGTAGCGGAATTCGAGACAATTCCAGGGCAGATCGGGGCGCTGATTATCATTAACGGCAAGCTTCAGGGTGTGGAGATAGCGCCATCGCCGGAGTATTGGGACTCGGTATGGGAACCGCTAATCCGATTCAGTTACGGACCGGAGGCTGTGCTGGTAGCCAGACATTTGGGACCAGACGGCGCTCATCAGGCTATGCTGAACCGACCCAGGCTGCAATGTGACAATCCCAGCTCCATTGAGGACATTGAAAATGCGTTGCGGAAACTGAGAAGTGAGGAGAAGGCCAGAGTCGAGGCTGAGGTTGAGTCGCACCTTGAAACTGTTCTCGGTTTCGATGTGGATGAGGGGGCTATGGTCGCAGGAATTAGTTACTCACTAGGGTACTATTACG
>CAZGVM010000303.1:0-2901 GCA_964528855.1 uncultured Desulfomonile sp.
ATAGCCATGTGCTACCCTGCAGAGTCAATTTCTGAAACAAATTCATTCGTTGAAATACAGAAATACCTTTCAAGTCTGAACCTCCCGACTCCCTCCATTTTGTGGGAGTTCCACCGGTTGGGGATACTTGTCCTGGATGATCTGGGTGACAACCTGCTGGAAAACTCAATTAAAACTCCGAATGAAACCTCGAAATATGAATTGTATGAAAAGGCTGTGGATTTAATTGTCGAAATGATTTCTGCCAGCGCTTCCAGTTCACTAAAGTGCAGGGCACACGATTTGGCATTTGATTTTGAAAAGCTCTCGTTTGAAATCGATTTCTTCATCAAACATTTCGTGTTTGGTTTCATGGGCCATAATCTTGACTTTCAAACTGAAAAGAAACTCCGGGAGAGTCTGAATGCCTTATGCGTAACACTTGCCAAGGAGCCCGGATTTTTTGCCCATAGGGACTACCATTCCAGAAACCTCATGGTCCACAAAGGGAAGCTATTCATGATAGATTTCCAGGATGCACGAATGGGACCGATTCAGTACGATCTGGCCTCACTATTGAGAGACTCCTATGTCTCGCTCGACCCGGCTTCAATTCAATCATTGATGGACAGATTTTTCAAGGCAACCAGAACTCTTTCCGGACTCTCGCCAAGTAGATTCAGTTTCATGTTCGACATGACCGCCCTGCAAAGAAACATCAAGGCGCTGGGCACATTCGGATACCAGACCACTGTCAGGCAAACCGACAGATACAGATCGTCGATTGACCGAACTATCTCATACATCGTGGACAATCTCTCTCGTAATCCAACTATTATTGGAAATTCCGAAATTATACTTGATATTCTGGGCGCCACCGCCAAAGAATCGGACTGAACCAGTCACCGCCGAAATTGGGCTCGTGCCCTTTCCCAGCTTTCCAGGACTGGACCTGAATACCTACGACTCGGTATTCGGCAATACTATCGTTCTGTTCTATAGCGCCGCAACACAATCGCCTGAATTCTCCACGGGATCGCACATAATCTAGAAACTACATTATTTTTATATTTCAACTATCTAAAATATATGGTATATAATAAATAGAAATAAACAATTCGCACGGTTTTGGAGTAAACGAACATGAAAAAGCTCCTGGCGCTTAAGATGATTGTTTTAGCGGCTCTTTGCATGCCTGCTCCCTGCATTTGTCAGACGTCTACCAGTTACGATCTTGGGCTGAGCAGTATTAAAGATAAGATATCGACTCAGTTGGAAAAAATCAGGGCCACGCGGGAATATACCGACAATCAGATAATACTGGCTAAAAATCGTGTCGAGGAGGAGATTCTTCGGTCAGAAGAACAATTGGCTCTCCAGCTTGAATCTTTGGATTTGCTCAAGCAGGACCTTCAGGCTCAAAGCGTGGCTGCTGAAACTTCCATACAGAAAATGACCACAGACCTTTCATCCTTTTCCGTAGGAGCTTTAAAGGATATCGAGGATCAGGCGGCGCTGACCAAGACGATGCTGGAACGACTAAAAGCGCTCAGAGGAGATGTTTATAGCGATTCATCGGCTGCAGGCGCGACGGGTGCCCAAGTGGCCAGCGTCTATCTTCCGTTGGTGATGACTTCGCTTCCTACCAACACGAACACCGACATTGCAACATCTACGGCGCCTGTGATTTCGGGTTCGACTTGACCCTATTCAAAAATTCAGCCCTAGTTTAGGGCGGCGCGGTGTGGAACAAGGTCTGCGTGATTCATTGTGTTAATGTAGCGGGCTGTCTCTGGTAAAGATTTACCCACCGGTTGTGGTCGGCCAGATTACTGGAGAATTGATGGCTGCCGTCATTCTTGGACACAAAGTAGAGATAATCCACATTTGCAGGATTAACAGCGGCTGTCAGCGAGTCCTTACCGGGATTTGCAATTGGTCCGGGAGGTAAACCGGATATTTGATAAGTATTGTAGGGGTGTTTTCTGTCCAGATCAGCTCTGGTTATTTTTGAGCCCATCGGTTTAATGCCGTAGATGACAGTCGGATCGGACTGGAGTCGCATGTTCTTTCGCAATCTGTTGTGAAAAACCGCGCTCACCAGAGCATGTTCGTTGGCCTTGGCTTCTTTCTCGATCAAAGACGCCAAAGTTATGACCTGTGCCAAGCTCCATCCGTTTTTCTCTGCAGTTTCCTTGACATTTAGGTCATACACCTGTTTGAAGCGGTTTACCATTTTTCTTATAATTGCCTTGGGAGATCCTTTTTCTGCCGGCCTCATCAAATAGGTGTCAGGAAAAAGAGCACCTTCAAGGGAACAGGTTTCTACGCCTAGTTCCTTGATAAAGGATTCGTCCTGAGCAAGATCCAGAATCTCTTTGCGGGCAGCCAGACCTTTCTGGTCCAGCAGATCGGCAACCTGGAAAATATTGTAGCCTTCCGGAATAGTCACCGAATAAACCAGTGTTTTACCTGAGATAAGCAGATCCAGCACTTCTCCGGCGTCACTTGAGGTTTTCAACTGGTAATCTCCAGCTTTTACGTTGCGCTGTTCTCCTCTGATCATCGCCACCAGTTTGAAAAGAAGCTTGCTGGAAACAACATTGCTGTCATACAGAATTTCCCCTATTTCAGAAAGGGAAGCTCCCTTGGGAATAGTAATTATGACATCCTGACGTGATGAAACTTCTGTTTGAGTCTTGCTGGATGCAAATTCATTTATCACATTTGGCAAACGGCTGTAGAGCAAATGTCCGCCGATGGCTAGAATAGCCAACACAATGATCAGGAATATGCTCTTTATGATAATCGACAATGACAATCTCATCCCACAAAAACCTCATCTCCTCTTGCTATCCAAATATCCCTGTAAGATAATGACGGCAGCGACCTTGTCTATCACCTTGCGGCGTTTGGCTCGGC
>CAZGVM010000304.1:0-2394 GCA_964528855.1 uncultured Desulfomonile sp.
CTCACAGGGGCTTCCAATGAAATGAAATATGTTCAGGAGGGCTGGGAGTATGCCCGGAGTCATCCTGATCTAAAGGGTTATAACGTTGCGGACTGGATAGAAACATGCATAAAAAGCAGGCAGTCCTATATGGAGATGGCTTCCGAACCGGGCCCCCTGATTCCATTTGCTCAGGATCCGACATCGGAGGACGCTCTGGTTGACCACAACCGGATAATGCTCCTGGGATACTGCCTGATGTTAGCGTCGAGAAACAGGGACTCCTTATCCATACTGGATTGGGGCGGGGCGTTGGGACATCTTTATTATGTTGCCAGGGCGCTGCTGCCGCAGGATGTCAAAATTGATTTCACCTGCAAGGATGTTCCTCTTGTGGCGCAATACGGTAGGGAACATGTGCCGGAGATCGATTTCAGCGATGACGATACCTGTCTTGACAGGTCTTACGACATAGTCATGGCGCATGCGTCACTATATTATTCCCAGAACTGGCGGGAGATTTTCTCAGGACTTGCCGGAGCTTCAAGGGGATATGTTTTGATATCGAGAGTCCCTTTTGTGACAGATGTTGATTCCTATGTGATTCTGGAGAGACTTTACCGTTTCGACTACAATGTTGAAGCGCTCTGTTGGGCGCTTAACAGGAAGAGTTTCCTCGATGAGGCGCAACTCAACGGATTGAATCTCGTGAGGGAATTCATAACCGGTCAGGCCTATGAAATCCCCGGGGCCCCGGAGCAACCGGTATTCAGGGGGTTTCTTTTTTCAAAAAGGCCAGGGAAGGATTTGTCCTGAGCGGACGCCTCAGAAAATTGAATTGGTGGTCAATTGCACGCTCACCACATTAGTGAACGAGCCGGTGCTTGAAGTGACGTTTCAGGTTAGCGCCATATATGTATAAAGAATATTACAAGAACAACCTGGCACTTATAATTACCGATTTCTGTTTTACATTTTTGACGCTTGTCGTGGTAGCGTTTCTGCGTCCCTACCTTCCAGGTGAACAATTAGGGGCGGCCGATGTCATTGCGCACAATTCCATTTACATTTTGGCGCCTTTATCACTAAGCGTTATCTTCGCTCTCGCCGGCGTCTATGATTTCAGGACTGTCCCCTCGTTTGCGGTTCAGTTACGGGGTCTGGTTTTCTCTTACTCCGTGTGGGGATGGTTTGTGGTCGGAGCGCTTTACCTGACATTCCGTGAGACTTCACGACTCCTCATAGTATATTTTGCCTTGACCAATTTTTTGGTTCTGGCTTTCTCGCGCCATTACATCTGGAAATACTTCGCATCTGTAAATGGGGCCTCTGCGGCCAGGGTGATAATTCTCGGCTCAATCGACAGTTCCACCAAAATTTGTGATCTTGCGCTCAAGGGGTTGCCCGCCGGTTATCAACTCGTCGGCATTTCCGATTTTCAGGAACCTGAGACATTGCCTGTCGATGTCCAATTCCTGGGAACTGCGGACGCTTTACCGGAAATCGTCCAAAACCACCGGGTTGATATCGTTATCGTATCACTTGATAATACCACTCTTCCGGACGTGAGCCAGCTTGTCACAGACCTCATAAGAATCCCGGTGCGTGTGTTACTCGCCCAGGATTATTCTTCGTTGCCGTTCTTGGCGCTGGAAATTCAACGAATCGGAGATCTCGTGCTGGTAGGCCTGATGGAGCCCGTGATAACAGGGTGGAACAAGCTCCTGAAAAGGTTTTTCGATATAGCATTTTCCTCGGTTGCGCTCCTTGTCACCGCGCCGATATTCCTTATCATAGCTGCGGCAATAAAACTTGAGTCGTCAGGACCCGTAATTTTCAGGACCAGAAGAATAGGCAACGCCGGTAAACCTTTTACAATGTACAAGTTCAGATCCATGGTCGAGGGAGCGCCGGAATTCCTTGACACTGTTCCTGTCCTGGACACAAACTCCAGCCCCATCTACAAGCTCAAGGACGACCCCAGGATAACACGCGTCGGAAGATTCCTCAGACGCTGGTCACTTGATGAGTTGCCCCAACTTATCAACGTACTCAAGGGCGATATGTCTATGGTCGGTCCCAGACCCGAACAGCCTTTCATCACCAAACAGTACGAACCGTGGCAGTGGCAACGTATTCAGGTCCCACCAGGCATTACGGGATGGTGGCAAGTTCATGGGCGGAGCGAATTACCCATGCATCTCAACACCCAACTTGACATATATTACGTTGCAAACTATTCCGTGATACTTGATATCAAAATCCTCTTCCTCACAATCTTTGAAGTCATAAAGGGAAGAGGCGCTTACTAGATTCCCCCTCTGTCGCCTTTCACACCCGCTTTTCCCCGCACTAATAAAACCATTCATACCCCGATGAAATTAATCGTCGGCCAACACCCAACTATACTATATT
>CAZGVM010000304.1:2404-2854 GCA_964528855.1 uncultured Desulfomonile sp.
ACTTGATATCAAAATCCTCTTCCTCACAATCTTTGAAGTCATAAAGGGAAGAGGGGCATATTAGATTAGCTTTCCCCTCTATCGCCTTTCACTCCCCGCTTTTCCCGGCGCGAACAAAACCAGCCATACCCCGATGAAATTAATCGTCGGCCAACCTGCGAACTATAATATATTTTACTTGAAGTATTTATCATGACATGCTAGAAACATTACTGTTTTTGATTAATATTTCAGAGCGTGCCCGGACTCATGTTGCATCTCACGAAAATTATGATGATCTCTACGGCGGCATTTATCATCCTGCTAATTCCTGTGTACGTGCAGGCGCAGGACGAGTGGAAGCCATCGGAGGGTCCTCCGCCGGCAGGGGTCCCGATCTCGGAAAAGACTCAGGATGTGACGACCGACGTTTCGCTGATCGTGGTTGAGGCGGTGGTGGTGAATCCATAC
>CAZGVM010000305.1:0-2190 GCA_964528855.1 uncultured Desulfomonile sp.
GGAGCATAACAAAATAAAATGGTATTAAGAGGTAATACCTTTAAAAAGTTGACAGTGGCATCTTTGCGTGTCACGTGCTACATGTATAATGTGATATGTGTTTTTTATTAGGATTGTGGAGGATAATCCTATGCTCAAGAAATTGGGATACGTCTGCATAGGAATGGCAACCCTGTTTTTGGTCGCTTTTTCAAGCCCTGCCAATGCATGGGAATTTTCGATGAAGGGCACTTTCAATTGGTACCATGAATGGGTCAATCAGATGGGCAGCAACGGATTTTTTGGACAGTATAATGCAGACAAAGGAAATGGCACGCGAGTCGCTAACCTCAATATGTGGTCAGGTGGGCAGTACGCTACCAGTCTGGTAACAGGGACAAATGCCGCATGGTCTTATTTTAACGTAGAATTTCAGCCTGAAATAAAAATCAACCAGGCTATCAAGATAAGGGCTTTGTACCGACTGGGCACCTATGGTGACCCTGCCGCTTCAGATTATCACACCCAAGATGCGCCGGGAACCAAAAATGCCTTCAGCGACGGCTCTTGGTCTCTGTTCTGGATTACTGCGAACTCGCCTTGGGGGATTTTTACAGTTGGCAAAAGACCGTGGAGTTTTGGCACGGCCTTGCAATACGACGGTTCGGACGCCACTTCGACGGAATCACTCTCGTGGGTCGCCCCCTTCGGTGCTTTTGACATAGGGCTTGCTTTCTATCCCTACCGGTTTGCGGGTGATTCCAGCATTTATGTCGTGGGTGAAAGAACTGGTGTGTCGGCTGCATACGGAGACCCTTACGACATTCCCTATTACCCGGATATTGATAATAGAAGGGGCTACTTCAACAAGGCCGATAGGAGCGGCCAGTTTTCAAGGGACTTTCTGGGATTTGTCACTTATTCTCATGGCCCATTAAAGGCGGGAGTCTTAGGGGCGATGGGCAGTTATCATATCGGACCAGAGTCCGTCCTAAACTACACAATTAGACCCAACGGTCTGCCTGTATTTTCGATAGATTCGGATTTCAATCATGGGACGATTTATTTGCAGTTCAACAACGGAAGAGTCTTTTTGAATTCCGAGGCGGCATGGCTATATTGGACAGACAAATATCAGGAAGAGACTGATCAAAGTTGGGCACAGCAATTCGGGGTTAACCCGCCGTACACAAGGTATATAGAACAGTGGAGATACGCCGTTGAAACCGGTATTCTGGCCGGTCCGGCAAAACTGAGCGCCATAGTGGGGTATTCTCCGGGACCTGATCGAAGGGCAGGAGTTTATTTTGACAAACAACCGGCAGGATTCGTCTGGCACGCCGGTTATGAAAATCACTTTTTGAGCAATTATAGTCTGTTCGTTCCATACAGTCACATTTTCGTGTACGCTTATGGATCTGGTCTCCATGCGTACAACCTCTCCGGTGACGGCTACCTCAGGGACGCTCTCTTCCTTGGAGCCCGTCTGGATTATGCAGTCGCCGCAAATCTTAACCTCTACGGCGCCTTCTGCTGGGCTCAAAGAACATCTGATGGATATCCCTGGGGGGTGCTGAGACCTACTTTGGCCAGACGAGGTGACGCTGACCCACCCGCCCCAAAGTACACCACCGATGGCAACGTCGATTTCAGGGGTGTAACTCCTGGTCCACTAAATTATGCTGCTTTTACAGACGGAAACCGTGAGTTGGCACGGCAGATTCCTAACATCACTTCGAGGGATCTTGGCTTCGAGATAAACGTCGGCTTTAACTGGAAACTTCTCGAGGGCTGGACAGCGGGAGCTTTAGTTGGTTACTGGGCGCCGGGTGACTGGTTCAAATACGCCTGTATTGATCGTTCGGTTCCTGGTTGGAACAATAACAATTTCTCGGGAACCAGGCCCGACAGGACAATTGACCCTATCATGGGCGGTGAAGTGACGATGGTATTTGAATTCTAACACTATGAGCTAATTAATTACCCAGGC
The DNA here is from genome assembly GCA_964528855.1 of uncultured Desulfomonile sp. GTDB lineage: Bacteria > Desulfobacterota > Desulfomonilia > Desulfomonilales > Desulfomonilaceae > CAITZA01. The sequence goes on from CAZGVM010000305.1 coordinate 1,970, forward strand.
TGGAGTATACAATATAATGAAAAAGATTACTGTGTTTGCGTTTTTTATTAGCATGGCGATGATCATGCTGTTTTTACCCGCCAAGGTGGTTAAGGCGTCCGAAACAGTGGTCAGTTCTGATTTTCCATCTTCGACTGTTGACTCTCCTGAGGATAATCTTCAGCGTCTTCCCACGGCTCCGGAGGACGAAAAAGAGGATGAGGAAGACAATGGCGACGACG
>CAZGVM010000305.1:2200-2850 GCA_964528855.1 uncultured Desulfomonile sp.
TGTCGTCTCTCGGATAGCTTCTTTTGGAACAACAGCCTACCCTTCATCTGATGTTCAAAATGCCCGGGGCCATTGGCCATTGCAGAGTCTTTGCGTTATAGAGCGTTCATGAGCAGCGCCATGATGGCGGCCAATTTTATAGTGGCCCTTGGAATGCTGACAATCAATTTTGTGATGACATGGGCGTTCCATCTTTTCAGACTGCGCTCTTTCGCCCATAGCGCCGTGCGTCTGACATGCCCAGACCTGTAGACGTTCTGGCATCAAACACATGAAGAAGCGGGGCACGGAATCCCCAGTCCCCTGTCGGATCCCTAGAGCGCTCCTATCCCAACCCAGCGCTTCCATGGAGATGCTGAAAACTCTAATCCCGGTCCTCTTCTGAAAGGCTAGCGTTGAATTTCATTGCATTGGGTGAGTCTGAACCCACAACACAGCGCCAAGCTCCACTTTTTTGTCATTGCCACCATGCTTTATCGCCTGGTCGCCTTCCATTATGGCTGAGAATCCCCACCATCCGGCCTTGGGCATGACGAATGAGAAATAACCATTCTCATTCGTCTTCACTACCTGAGTTACATGAGAATCCGTCGGGGCTTTGGTTTTTCCCTTTCCCCAGAATTCTATTTCAACATCGCAATCAGGAACGG
>CAZGVM010000306.1:0-2847 GCA_964528855.1 uncultured Desulfomonile sp.
CAAATTCCTTCCTTACAAAAAATGGTGACAAAACCGGATTTTTCAGGGCCTCAGATGGTCCGGAGGAACGAGAATGTGTATAAACTGCAAAAATGATAATGACTTGTCCAAATGCTCCAGCAGCTTGAGGGACGCTTACGACCCGGAAGTTTCTCTCGAGCATTGTTCCGGTAAGAATACAGGCCATGAGCATGCGGCGGTGCTTGAAACACAGGAGTCGGTAATAGACAGGATTGTGGAGAATGCCGTAATCAAGGCCATTTTTGGGGGCAACGACGTTTCACGAAGGAACTTCATGAAACTGGTGGGCGCATCGACAGCGATGTCGGTCTTATCATCAATCTTCCCCATGGATGCCGCCAAGGCCTGGGCAAAAGAAGCTCCTGGTCCACTGGAGAAGAAAGATCTAAAGATTGGTTTCATACCTATCACCTGCGCCACGCCGATCATTATGGCCGATCCTATGAAGATGTACGAAAAATACGGCCTGACCGGAACCAAGGTGGTCAAGGCGGCAGGTTGGGCGATGATCAGGGACTGGGCAGTATCCAAGCAGGTTGATTGCGCTCACATGTTAAGCCCGATGCCTCTGGCCATAACCATGGGGGTAGGCTCCACTGCAATGCCATTTTATATGCCGGCTATCGAAAACATCAATGGTCAGGCTATAACCCTGCACGTAAAGCATAAGGCCGTCAAAGAGCCCAAAGATATGCGCGGTTTTACATTCTCAGTGCCGTTTGACTACTCCATGCATAACATGCTCTTGAGATACTATTTGGCGGAAGGCGGCGTAGATCCTGACAAGGAGGTAAAAATCAGGGTGTTACCGCCTCCCGAAATGGTGGCCAACCTAAAGGCAGAGAATGTGGACGGTTACCTTTCTCCAGACCCGTTCAACCAGAGGGCCGTATATGAAGGCGTGGGTTTCATTTTCAAATTAACCAGGGATCTGTGGCCTGGACATCCATGCTGCGCATTTGCCGCATCAAAAGAGTTCGCCACACAAATGCCGAACTCTTTTAAAGCTGTCTTGATGACGATTGTAGAGGCGACTTTCTATTCCCATGATCCTGCAAACAGGAAAGAAATATCAAAGGCCATTGCGCCCAGGAATTACCTTAATCAACCGGAAGAGGTGGTCGAGCAGGTTTTAACTGGTTCATTCCCGGACGGTTTAGGCAACATGAGGAACGAACCCGATCGCATAGATTTCAACCCGTTCCCTTGGAATTCCATGGCGGTATGGATCCTCACCCAGATGAAGCGCTGGGGCTATATCAAGGGCGATGTGGAATACAGGAAGATAGCAGAAGAGGTTTTTCTGGCTTCCGAATGTGGGGCAGTGATGAAAAAACTCGGTTATCCGGTTCCTGCTACAACCTATGAAAAGCATGTAATCATGGGCAAGACATTTGATCCTGAAAAACCTGAAGAATATCTAAAGAGTTTTGCCATTTTCAAATCCTGATTCAAAGACAGGGGAATGCGCTTGGCGAATGAAGACGATGATCCAGATTGACAGGCGCATTCACTGCCAGTTTTAACCTACACTGGGTGGAGTTATTCCCGTGGACAGAACAGATAAAAGTTGGGTGATTTTGAGTTTACTGTTGCTGGTAATATTTGTAGCCGGTTGGCAATTAATTTCCATGGCATTCAAAAATCTTCCAGGTCCGGCGCCTGTTGCTAAAACAGCCTATTTCTTTTTGTCAGACCCGTTTTATGACAATGGTCCAAATGACAAGGGTATCGGCACTCTGGCGCTCTACAGCATAGGACGTCTTTCCATCGGGTTTATCGCAGGCTCATTTGTCGCAATAGTGTTGGGGGTAATCCTGGGGCTCAATCAAACACTTTACAAGGCGGTCAATCCTTACATTCAGGTGCTCAGGGCTATTTCGCCGATAGCCTGGATGCCACTTCTTTTGTATTCGGTTCAGAATAGTAACGCAACAGCCCTGCTTGTTGTTTTCATGGCCAGTGTATGGCCGACTCTTGCAAACACGGCTTTCGGGGTTTCAAATATCAAGAAGGATTACATCAGCGTTTCAAATATTTTGCAGATGCATCCCGTTTCGAAAGTCTTCAGGGTAATTCTGCCCGGGGCTGGACCTACCATAGTGGCAGGTTTACGGATTTCCATGGGTAGCGCCTGGGTCGCAATAGTTCCTGCTGAAGCTCTACTGGGTTCATTAGGCCTGGGATACTTCGTGTGGAATGAATGGAACAATCTCTCTCTGACCAGTGTCATTTTTGCAATTTTAATAATCGGTCTGGTAGGGGTTCTCATAGATCAATTATTTAATGTCCTGGCCAGACGTCTAGCCTATGTTGATTAGGAGGCGAAATGTCTTTACTAAAAGTTGACAGGGTATCCAAGTTCTTCCCAATAACTGGCGTCAGACAGCCATTTTGTGTCTTCAGGGATGTTTCTCTTAGAGTCGAAGAAGGTGAGTTTGTTTCTGTGCTCGGCCATTCCGGGTGTGGCAAATCGACCTTGCTCAACATAATCGCCGGAATAGATACAGCTAATGATGGGTATGTTTTCCTGGATTCTAAAGAAATAATAGGCGCTGGACTGGATAGAATGGTGGTGTTTCAGAATTTTGCCCTGCTGCCCTGGCTGACTGTCTATGGAAACATAAGAATTGCGGTCAAAGCAGCTCATCCTGATTGGGAAAAGAGTGACATCCACGCCTGGGTCCAGAAGTATATAGACATGGTGGGTCTAAACGGGGCCGAATCTAAACGTCCTTCTACGCTATCAGGCGGAATGAAACAACGAGTTGGTCTGGCAAGGGCATTTTCGGTTGAACCACGTATACTTCTGCTGGACGAACCGTT
>CAZGVM010000307.1:0-2846 GCA_964528855.1 uncultured Desulfomonile sp.
TCAATAAGAATCGGTATTACCACGTCAGGATCCGACACTCCCAACCGTCGCAGTGATCCTATTGAGGCCATGCGAACGCGATGATCCTTTTCCCTGACAGTTTTGGTCAAGGCCGCAATCACCTCGGTCGAAGGCGTGCTGAGTTGACCCAAGGAGCTTATAGCTGCATTCTTGACTCTGATGTCGCTGTCCGAAGTCATCGAAATCAGCGCTGTCACGGCCTGATTTGATTCATTGGCAACCCCTTTGAGAATTCCCACCATGACCATCCTGTTTTCTACATCCGGATCGTCGAGTATGCCCACCAGCGGAGCCAGAAACTCTTTCCAGGTGGATTTCAACCTGAGTAAACCGAGCAGCGCTTCCCTTCTGTCGATTGGGTCGTCAGAATCCAGTGATTTGACAAAAATGGGCAGCGAGAAATCTCCTTTTTCATCAAGAGCGGATACGGTGTCAAGGACATCGGATTTAGTGGCCGCATCAGCACCGGCAAACATCGCCGCAACTTTAGGCAACGCCGGAGCAGCGTCCTTTTTCATCTTCCGCAAGGCCGGCAAGGCGTTTCTGGCGGCAATTGAGCTCTTGTCATCAAGGGCTTTCATCAGGAGAGGTAAAACCAAATCGGGTTTTTCCACTCCTATGGATCCGAGGGCTCTGGCCGCAGCCTTGGCCGACGTTTCGTTAGAACTCGACAGAGAATCGGCTATTACGAGCAACTCTGCGTCGTCATATTTACCCATCAAAGCCAGGGCAATAACGGCGTTGGAGGCAGAGGCCTTATCCTGGTCATGGAGTTTCTGTCTGATCATATCTTCGACAATGGAATCTCCATGAGCAAGTCTACCCAGTGACAGGATTGTTGAACGTCTGACCTCTGCGTCCGAATCGGACATTGCTAACTTGAGCGCCGACAGGACATTGTCCTCCTTGGGAAAAGCCCCAAGGGCCTCCGCTGCGGAAGCCCTGACTTTGGCGTCAGTGTCCTTTAATGCTTCTAACAAAGGCGGCACGGCCTTTGCCGGCTTGTTTCAGGAACAGCCCAGTTCAAATGCAGCCTTTGCCCTGATAGCGGCGTCAGGACTCTTGAGATTTTTAATGTGCTCGTCCGCGGAATCGCCGCTTGCAGCTCCGATGTATAGAAACAGGATGCAGAAGAATATTATGAGCGGCTTGAATAAGGTTCTCATTCTGAAACGTCCTTTTTACCCAGGACCTCCCTCTTCTTGCGCTCCAGGAAGTCCTTGTCGATCTTCAGAAATCCTTTCTGCCCGAACAAAGCGAATCTCAGCCATTGTGAAGCAAAATACAGCATTGCCACGTCATCGTCTTTTATTTTTTGGACAATGTCATCGTCTATATTGAATTTCTTCAGAAATGAGGATTCAAAAACAAATTCCCGGAACCTGTCTACATCGTAGATTGCCATGAGGAACATGTCCTGCATTCTCTGATCGACAATCTTTTCTTCCCATAGAAGATCAGCATGCATGACGTCCTTCAGGTTGTGGTCTATGTCGTCATAATCGTAGAGTCCCTGTTCATTTCTCCATCGTTCCACCGTCCATTCCTCGGATTCTCCCAAACCATGGCAGCGATTCCGGTCCACTGCGAAGGTGTATTCAACTCCCTGTTCGGTGTCCAACGGGTAAAGTCTACATGAATACGGACGACTGTCGTAAACCGAACACCCCTCTTTCCCGACGAACTGACACTGTTTGTTTTCATCCTGGGACATTTTGAGGGCCAGAGCCGGTAGACCGCTTTGGCGCGATAGGAGTAGGTGAGTGTATGTTTCAATGAAGTCCGTGGAGGTTATCCCAAGTTTCTTGCGCAGCTTCACAACGTCCAGAGGATTGAGCAGAATTGTAACGTCTCTGCAACATGAATTGAAGCAGTCGATTTTTTGATGACACTTGAATCTGAAAGTGTCGTCCCATGTCATCATTCTGGATTCTCCAGATGCGGAGTCCTGCAGTTTCATATAAGTTTCCTTTCAACGGTGGCCGTTTGAGATTGTTTACCCAGTAGAGCGCTGATCCGGGTCAGGTTTTCTTCCGACTGCTTTGCGCCGGGCGCCAACTCCAATGTTTTTTTGAAGCACTCGGCCGCCTTTTCCAGGTCACCAAGCAGTTCGTAAGCTACACCCCTCTGGTGGTGAGCGCCAATGTAGTCGGGGCGGTGTTGGATTGCCGAGTTAAAACAATGTAGAGCCTTGGAGAAATCCCTCTTGCTCAGTAGCCAGATCTGGCCCATGTTGTAAAAGGCTGCGACCAGGCCGGGGTTGATCTCGACAACTTTCCCAAAAACAGCCAGCGCCTCGTCGTCTTTCTTTAGAAAAGAATAACATACGCCAAGATTGTATAGTACCGACGGATTATCCGGTTCCAGTGGAAGCAGACTCTCAAGTCTGATGGCTGCTGCCATGTAATCCTCCGCCTCCAGTTCCGTGAATGCCCTTTGGAGTTGGACCTGAATGAGGAAAAAATTGGATTCGGATTCTTCTTTGTGGGCTTCAATGTGGCCGATCAAATCTCGCAAATGCTGCGACTGGTTGGCCTCAGTCGATAATGAAAGACATTCTCGAAACGCGTCCCCAGCTTTTTCATATCTTCCAGCGCAACCTCTTGCAACACCGAGCCTGTACAGATTGTCGGCACGCCTGAGCGGGGGGCATGAAACCAGGGCCTTTTCGAAGAATTCAGCCGCCGTAAGGTAATCTTCCTGCCCATCGTAACAGGCCGCTATGGCCTCATGGATATTGGACGGCTGGAGAGTCTTGTCAAGAATCGACTTAAAGTCATCTATGGCCTCCCCCCACTGGCGGTCTGACATCTTCTTGAAAGCTG
>CAZGVM010000308.1:0-1270 GCA_964528855.1 uncultured Desulfomonile sp.
CCAAGCCCTTTTTCTACAGCTTGTAAATCAGCTAAATACCAACTTTCTAATTCACGACAAACTATTCGAATCAGAAATTTTTTATCTGTTTGTGAACATTTCTCTATCAACCTGTTTTTGATTTCGATACAATCACCAGAATCTTGCCCGGGAAAAAAAAGGCAAGAATATGGAACCCTTTATCGTTACTGTGGGTTTTGACCATCCGGTAAATATTCAAACGGATTTTTGTCATCAAGGTGAAGAATTCATCTATGTTCTTGAAGGAACAATGGAGTTTTTTTTCAAAGGCATATCTTACGTTCTTGAAGCCGGCGATTCCGTATACTTTGACGCTGATATCCCGCATTCAGGGAGAAGCATTGGGGATACCAAAGCCAAGCTACTGATTGTGATTTATTCCTACAAACGACTCTAGGGCCAGACAAACAAGATAGTTTACTAACTGTAAACCAAGACCTGAAAATGGAATATTCTCTCGTTTTCAGAAGTGGAGGAGTGCGTCATGACGGTACTGATCACAGGGGGAGCCGGTCTGATCGGTTCCTATCTAGCCCGGAATTACCTTGCCAAAGGCCATAAAGTAGTAATTTTCGACATCTGCCGCAACCAGGTTCTTGATAGAGAGAGTCACCCTGAACTCATTCAGATTAAAGGGGATGTAAGCAACTGGCCCGAAGTCCTTAATGTGATAAAGGACAATTCGGTCGATACCATCTTCCACCTTGCGGCAAAACTCACTGTGGCTTCTGAATCCAATGCATGGTCGTGTGTCAGCGTTAATGCCGGTGGGACTTTTAATGTCCTGGAGGCGTCTCGTCGTTTCAATGTAAAGAAGCTCATTTTCACCGGTTCCATAGGTTCTTACGGAGTAACTGCGGACACAGTTGTTACGGAAGAGACCATTCAAAGACCCACTAACATTTATGGCGTTACCAAAGTGTATTCAGAATTGTTGGGAATGTATTACTGCAAGAAATTCGGTCTTGATTTCAGGGGGTTGAGATTTCCGCAAATCATGGGGCCGGGTGTAGTTTCAGAGGGTATAGGCCAATACAACCCACTACTGATAGAAGCGGCCATCATGGGTAAGCCCTTTGAGGCCTGGGTCCCGGCAGACACCATTATGCCGATGATTTACATAAAGGATGCGGTCAGGAGTCTTGAAATGTTGGCCGAGGCCCCTGAGGAGCAGGTGAAGGCAAGAATTTACGGAGTAGGCCAGATAATGCCCGCTCCAAAGGCAAGTGACCTGGTTGATGAAGTCAAG
>CAZGVM010000308.1:1280-2816 GCA_964528855.1 uncultured Desulfomonile sp.
GATTTCGTTCAATCCGACTCCATCTGCGATGAAAATACTTGAGAGCATTCCCAGATATATCAAAGGTGACCTTGCCGAATCCGAATGGGGCTGGAAGCCGAGTTACTCGCTCGAACCGATGGTAACTGACTTTATAGAAGAATTTGCAAAGCTTTCTCTTGCAAAATGATTTGATTGATTCTTTCGACATAAACTCGAGGAGTTAGCGCCATGGGAGATTACTGGGACAGGACGTTTGACACAATGCCATGGAGTCAGACCAATCACTATTGGCTGGAAAAACTGAACGAACTGATTGGATACGTCAAAGGCAATTCTGATTTCTACAAGGAGCATTTAAGGAATGTTCAGGACGTAAAATCCTTTGAAGCTCTCACCGAATTGCCTGTCATGACAAAAGACAACGTCCGGAACGCACAATTGTCGTCTGGCGGAAGTCTTCCCCTCGGGACAATTCAAACGGCTCTTACGGAAGACATAGTTCAGGTCATCTCGACATCCGGAACAACAGGTCGACCGGTCTATTACGGCGTTACAAGAGCGGACATGGAGTCGTGGAAGGATGCTCTGGCCAACTTCACCTACACTGCTGGAATCCGAAAAGAGGATATTGTGGCTCATGTGGTCGGTACTCCTATTTTTGCCGGGGGAGAGCCATATTTTGAAGGTTTGAGGAACGTAGGCGCCATGGTTGTCTGGGCCGGAGGAATGACAACGCTCAGGCTTTTTGAAACATTGAGAAACCTGAAATGCACGGCATTACTTGGAACAACCTCATTCGACATTTATCTTGCCGAAAATTGCGAGCAATTCCTGGGCTTCCCTGCCAGGGAGCTTGGTTTAAAGAAAATTCTGGGCGGTGGAGAACCGGGATTATCAGAAGACTCCATTCGTCGGAAAATCAAGGAACTCTGGGGGGCTGAAACAGTTCGTGAAATCATGGGGCTAGCGGACATCATGCCCGGAATGTGGTCAGAATGTGAGAGCGAATCGGGAATGCATTTCTGCGCTCGCAAACATGTGATGGTTGAGTTGATCGATCCCGATACGGGCAAGCATCTTCCCTGGGAAACTGGAGTTTGTGGTGAACCTGTTTACACAACTCTTTTGCGGCAGGCTACTCCGATAATCAGGTATGCTTCCCACGATTTTATACGGGTAGAAGGCATGGACTGCTCATGCGGTCGAACCGCCCCTCGCATCAGGTGCATCGGTCGGGTTGACGACATGCTCATCTATAAAGCCATGAACGTGTTCCCATCAGCCGTTCGTGACGTAATTCTGCAACATTTCGAGCCATGCGCCACAGGATACGTTCAAATTGTTAAAGACTCCGCCAAGCAGGTAAAATTTGACAACCCCATCCTCGTTGATGTTGAAATCCGGGATTCAGAAGTGGATTACAAGAACCTCAAGAATGAAATTGAGAACAAGGTTAGAGAGCTTCTCACCATTCGCATCAATGTTACCCTCGTGGAACCGGGCTCACTGGCGCGAACAGTCTACAAGACCCCTTTGACCAGAGTCCGCGATAAA
>CAZGVM010000309.1:0-2802 GCA_964528855.1 uncultured Desulfomonile sp.
TTCGGTCGTATTGGCCGACTGGTTTTCAGAGCAGCTGTCGACAGAAGCGATGTAGAAGTTGTTGGCATCAACGACCTTATTGACGTTGATTGTATGGCTTACATGCTCAAATATGATTCAACCCATGGTCGTTTTTCAGGAACGGTTGCTGTTGAGGATGGCTCATTGGTTGTTAACGGTAAAAAAATCCGGGTTACTGCCGAGCGAAATCCTGCGGACCTTAAATGGGGTGATGTTGGCGCTGAATATGTTGTTGAATCAACAGGTCTTTTTCTTGAAAAGTCTAAATGTCAGGCACATATCGATGCCGGCGCGAAAAAAGTTGTTATGTCGGCTCCATCAAAAGACGACACACCAATGTTTGTAATGGGTGTTAACAACCTGAAGTACACTACTGATATGAATTTTGTATCAAATGCTTCCTGTACTACCAACTGTCTTGCCCCAATTGCAAAGGTATTGAACGACAATTTTGGAATTATCGAAGGTCTTATGACTACTGTTCATGCTACAACAGCAACACAGAAAACGGTTGACGCTCCTTCAGCAAAAGACTGGCGTTGTGGCCGTGGTGCAGCTCAGAATATTATCCCCTCTTCTACCGGTGCAGCCAAGGCTGTAGGTAAAGTTATTCCTGAATTAAACGGTAAACTTACCGGTATGGCTTTCCGCGTACCAACTGCTGATGTTTCAGTTGTTGACCTTACTGTCCGTCTGGAAAAACCAGCTCCATATAAAGCAATCTGCGCCGCTATGAAAGCAGCCTCAGAAGGTGAATTAAAAGGAATACTTGGTTATACTGAAGATCAGGTTGTTTCAACTGATTTCCTGACCGACCCACGCACATCGATTTTTGATGCAGGCGCTGGTATCGGCTTGAACGACCATTTCGTTAAAGTTGTTTCATGGTATGACAATGAGTGGGGTTATTCAACAAAAGTTGTTGACCTGATTGCTCACATGTACAGTGTTGACCACAAGTAAGCCAAAGCTACTTATAATATATATTTTAAAACCTGCCGGATGATCCGGCAGGTTTTTTTTATATTTAATAAAGGAATGGAGGAAACTAAAGGTTTCTAAAGAATTCAATGAAGATCTCAATAATTTAGTTTACTTTTTCTGTAAACCTATTTCAGGACCAGACACAGTCTCTCTCCCTTTCTAAGCCTCTTAGTCGCCCCCTCTATCCCTCTCTTTTTCAAATCCCCTCTCCGCTTTGATTGGTTGTCTGATCCTTTTTACCCTTTAAAATATCGATCGTCTGATCAACAGAGTCACCTATTTTCAATCCGGCCTCTTTAGCCCGTCTCAATAACTCGTCTGCATGATCCTCAGTTCTGGCTTTAAAAGCATCGATTTTTGCTTCCATCTCACCACTGTGAAATTCTTCGGCTTTCTCCTCCATAAAATTCTCAACCTTACCAAACAGGCCCGATATTTTCCCGAAAGTCTCACTTTCTTTTACCTTAGTCATCTTCTCCTCAAAAAAATCTTCGGCCTTGTCTGCCAGCTTTTTCCCCTTTTCGATCAGTTCATTAGCTTTATCAGAAATTGGTTCATCGGTTTGGCTCCCCTGGTTTTTCTCCTCGTCAATCATTTTTTTACTTTTTGGTTATTTGACTTTAACAATCCCCTAAATTATAAATAAAATTTCCAAATTCATAATGCGTATCTTTGGCGGTCAATGGTTGCAAATATCCACGTGCTCGCAGCCAGTCGCAATGAGTAAAAATAACGGGGTTAGCTAAAAATGTCTGAAAACAGAATTTGCAATTTATTTGGAATTAAATATCCGGTTGTACAGGGGGGAATGGTCTGGTGTTCAGGGTGGAAGCTGGCATCGGCAGTGAGTAATTGCGGCGGACTGGGTTTGATTGGGGCCGGATCGATGCATCCTGAAATTCTGGAACAGCACATCCGCAAAGCAAAACTTGCCACCAATAAACCTTTCGGCGTTAATCTCCCGTTGCTTTACCCGGAGATGGACCGGCTTATCGATATAATCTTCTTCGCTAGAAAAGGCCATCATAGGCTTATCGATATAATTATTAATGAGAAGATTAAAATAGTATTCACCTCTGCCGGATCACCGAAAAAATGGACTTCAAAGCTGCACGATCATGGAATCCTTGTTGCCCATGTTGTCTCGTCAGCCGCTTTTGCATCAAAAAGCGAGGAGGCAGGGGTCGATGCAATCGTTGCAGAGGGTTTCGAAGCCGGAGGTCATAACGGGCGTGAAGAGACAACCACTTTAACACTAATTCCTTCTGTCCGAAAGGCAACAAGCCTCCCTTTAATAAGCGCAGGAGGAATCGCAACGGGAAGGGCAATGCTGGCAACGATGATTTTAGGCGCTGATGGGGTACAGATTGGTTCCAGGTTCGCTGTTTCGAAAGAATCGTCTGCGCACGGGAATTTTAAAAACTATGTGATCAATTCGCGGGAGGGAGACACCCTGCTATCGCTAAAAAATTTAACTCCTGTACGTTTGCTCAGGAACAGATTCTTCAATCAGGTAAAAGATGCTGAAAACAAGTGCGCCTCATCCGAAGATCTACGGATATTGCTCGGAAAGGGGCGTGCAAAAAAAGGGATTTTTGAAGGTGACCTGGAGGAGGGGGAACTTGAAATAGGGCAGGTAGCCTCACTAATCGACGACATCTTAACGGTAGATCAGATCATGAGTAATCTCCTTGAAGAATATCAAACCGCATTTTCCGAATTAAAAAACAGTTCTTTATACCAATTCGATACCGAATGATTCAAAAAAAAAAAACAACACTCTCAAATGGACTGCGT
>CAZGVM010000310.1:0-2448 GCA_964528855.1 uncultured Desulfomonile sp.
TGATTCCAATCTGCTCAGCGGAAATTCTCTGCAAGCTTCCGAATAATACGTTGGATGCGGTATCCGAACCTGTAAGGGCAACCCCAAGCCATCCAAGAAGGGTTCCGAAAAACGGATATAGGAAACCGGTTTTAGCAAACGTTAATCCTAATGTCGCGTCCAACCCAGAATATCTGGTTGTGAATCCCAGCGCCAGCATGGCGGCGATGGTCAAAAGGGAAAAACGTACCGTCTTGATTGTTCGGAAATATAGACGGAATGTGTCAGATATCGAGTACCCCATTAATATAGCGGATATAATACTGGCAATAAAAATACCTGTGCCTGTAGCGGAAAGGATATTGAAAGCATAAACCGCAGCCTCCGGTTTTGCGGCGGTTACTACGGGCGGCACTCTCATTATCATGTTGTGCAGGCCGGGAATTGGAAACTTGTATATCCAGAGACCATCAAGGAAGGCTTTCATCTGAGGAATGCCCCAAATGAAAACGAGCACGCTAAGGATTACCCATGGAGTCCAAGCCCTTGCGACTTGAGCAGTGGAGTATCCGTGTGAAGCTCTTGCAATAGCATCCTTGTCATGACCATCTAGCCCCCATATCTGCATTGGACGCCATTTGAGCAAAAAGACGGTAACTGCGGCCAGACAAGATAGCGCAGCTACGATGTCCACGAGCCAGGGACCATGGAAATTGGATATCAGGAATTGTGGAACAGCGAAGGCGATTCCAGCGACAAGTAAGGCCGGCCATACTTGAACCATACCTCTAAAACCGACGTATGCCCAGACTAACCAGAAAGGAATAATCAGTGAAAAAATCGGCAACTGGCGTCCCGCCATGGCGCTGAGATCGAACAGATCCAGACCGGTAACGGCGTTTAAGGTTATAATCGGGATACCTAAAGCTCCGAAAGCTACGGGCGCAGTATTGGCTAAAAGAGACAGACCTGAAGCCTGGAGTGGACTGAACCCGAGACCAATTAGAATTGCGGCGGTCACCGCTACAGGGGTCCCAAAACCAGCCGCGCCTTCAAAAAAAGCGCCGAAAGCGAAAGCGATCAGAACCAACTGAAGGCGAGTGTCTTTTGTCACACCCGTTATGGTGTCCTGTAAGACCTGAAATTCACCTTTTTCCTTGGTTAGAAAATAAAGGAAGATGACATTCAGAACTATCCAGCCTATGGGAAGGATGCCAAACGCCGCCCCAAAACCAGCAGTCGCAAAGGCCATGCCTGCCGGCATTTTAAAAAACACAATAGCTACTACCAGCGCTGTGATCAGTCCTAGTAACGCAGCCCAGTGGGCTTTAATGTGTAAAAAAGCCAGAGTTCCCAACAACACCACTACAGGCAATGCCGCGAAAATGGTAGAAATCGCAGTGTTGTTAAATGGGTCATAAATCTGATGCCAGGGCATGGTCCAAGCCTCCTTCCCATTTCATGGGCCTAACATAATTCAGAGGGGCGATGTCCTGCTCCCTCTCGTCCCCCCTATCTACAAAAGGTTTTAGCAAGGTCTCTGTGAGCGATAAAACCACTGCCATTCCCGTAATACCCACTGATTAAGGCCTAGATCCGAGTTGCTAGTGACTTTTCATTAATCAAGTTTCTTTCCCGCGATCAAAGAGCGATTTAGAATTTCCGATATATGAATAACGTTCCAGCCTTTTTTCCAGTGCCCGGAGCCGTAGTTTAGCTGCATCAGGCAACCGGGGTTTGAACTAACGACAGTTTTAGCTTGAGTCTTTTCGATAGCCTCAATCTTGGATTCCAGGATTTTCATGGAACGCTGTCTATGTGTAATATTGTAGATCCCGGCGGACCCGCAGCACTGACCCTCATCAGGCAGTTCCCGATAATCCAGTTGAGGAATTCTTTTTAGAAGGTTTCTTTGGGGAAAGATTAATCTCTGGCCGTGTCTCAAGTGGCAGGGGTCATGAAAACAGACCGTTTCTGATATAGGGCCAAACCTGACATTTGGGGTTAGAACTGAGTCCAGGAATTCGGACACATCCCTGACCTTGCTTGAGAATTCTTGAGCCTTAGCGGCAAAGGCCGAGCTTTTTTGAAAGATTTCACGGTAAGTCTTGAGTTCCGATCCACATGCGGCGCAGTCGGTTACTACGTAATCAACACGTCTGTCCGCAAATATTCGGATGGTATTCTCCGCCATCTCCCGATAGACTTTTCTTTCGCCCTCAGCAATGTTAGGTGTTCCACAACATTGAACTTCTTTTGGGACGATCACCCTGTAACCGGCCAGCGTCAAATTTTCTATTGTGGCCCGGCTAGTTTCGGCAAAGATAAGATTCATCGCGCAACCAAGAAAGAAGCCAACTCGTCCGCGTTCAGGCCCTATTGCCGGGATTTCCTCAGGGATCTGTTCAGATAGTGGCCTAGAAGGTAACTTTGGCGCAAGGGCCTCCATGAATCCGAGGTCCTCAGAAA
>CAZGVM010000310.1:2458-2798 GCA_964528855.1 uncultured Desulfomonile sp.
CAGATTGAGAATGTCATATTTTCTCACTAGGGACTGAAGCCCGGAAATTTCATAAAGCTTCAAAGGGAATAGTAGCCTGGATAGTCTCTTTTGATCCAGGATGGCGTAATTTAGCAGGAACTTCTTGATTAGAGGTTGACGCCGGTTTTGTTCAATCCGATATCGCGCTTCCAGCGCTAATTCCCCAGCCTTGACTCCCGCTGGACAAACACTCTGGCAATTTCTACAGTCGAGACAATGATATATATGTTCGACAAACTCCTCGTAAGCTTTCATCTTTCCGTCGATAACGGCTTTGATCATCGCCACTCGTCCTCGAGGAGACTGGGTTTCGACGCCA
>CAZGVM010000311.1:0-2769 GCA_964528855.1 uncultured Desulfomonile sp.
GTGCCGCTCATTGCTTATTTATCACCGATGGTGTATTCTTTATTTGAAGCTTAACTTGTGTCACTCCAGTCTCCCCATAAAAAATGGTTACGGGCGTTATGCGAGAATTAAGATCGTAGAACGTGGTACCCGTGCCGTGGATTCTCTTAAATAGTCCTGTCGAATTATCCCCGATCACAAAAACCCCGTAATTGATTAACCAATGCGCACTGGCGTCGGACTGTGTCGGGCGTTTTTCAAAAAGGAGCTACAAAATGAGTTTTAACATCTACGTGGGTAATCTTGCCTTCAATTCCAGCGAGCAGGATCTGAGAGATCTTTTTTCCCAGTATGGGGCGGTAGATACCGCCAGGGTCATTTCTGACCAGTTTTCAGGTAAGTCCCGGGGATTTGGTTTTGTTGAGATGCCAAACCGTGAAGAAGGTTTAGTAGCCGTGGCAAAACTTGATTCGAAGGAAATGGACGGGAGAGTCCTAAAGGTAAACGAGGCAAAGCCGAAAAAAGCCGGAGGCTCACGCTGGTAGTTTCTAACTGACCGGGAACCAAATCACTTCGATATTCAAACAGGAGCTTGCTTCGGCAGGTTCCTGTTTTCATATTTGTTGTTTGCTAAATTATTTCCATTTATATTGATACCAGTGGCAAACCCGCTCTTGAATCATAATTCCTATTTCTATTTCATTCCTCTTTGTCACAAATATCTTTAAACGGTGACTCCACATGGAAAGCAAGACCACAAAATCATCAAATCCAGCCGACGACAGTCTTGAACTCCGAAAACGTATCGAACAGTTGGAGCGTTCGGAGAAAGCAGTGCAGGAGAGATCTGAATTCCTCCAGGAAATATTGGACTGTGTCCCCGCAATCATAACAGCCTGGAGAGACGACACAATCCTCACTTTTGTCAACCAAACTTTCTTGAATCAATCCGGATTTAGCCGGGATGAGGTTATCGGCCAAGGCGCTTCCAAAATATATCCTCCACAAGAGATGGAGAGATTCTCCGAGATTTATAAGGATTTAAGCGATAAAGCTGACGGCGCTTCGTATGTCACTAATGCTCATGGCCTAACTAGAGATGGGCAATGGGTCGTAATTGAAGGAACAGTAATTAAGAAGATGGAGCCTCCTGTCTGCGGTTTTGTAGGTTTTGGTCTCAACGTTACCCAACGGATAACAGCCGAAGTGGATTATAAAGAATCCGTAGAAGCCATGGGGAGTCTATTTAACAGTGTTCAGGACGCATTATTGATTCATGACAAAGATGGGACATTCATTCAGGCCAATGAAAGAACGTTTGAATTGTTTGGCATAGATATGCTTTGCCTGATTATGAATTCTTCATCGTCTAGAGCTTACTTTTATTATGGCCCCGAAGATAACTCCTTCGACTTCCGTTCAATATGGGAGGAGGTCCTGGCTGGCCAGACCAGGCAACTTGAGTACAGAATCAAACGCCAGACTGATGGCAAGGTGTTTGATGTAGAAGTTTTCATGAGGTCTATCCGGTTAAAAGGCAAAGATCAAATTCTAGTGGTCATTAAAGATGTCTCTGAAAAGAAACGCGTAATGGATGAACTCCAGCGGGCGCTGGCGCTTGCAGAACAGTTACGGCTCAGAGCCGAGGCTGCCAGCGAAACCAAGAGTAAATTCCTTGCAAACATGAGCCACGAACTCAGAACCCCTCTCAACGCAATCCTCGGTTTTTCAGAACTCCTCGAAGGTCAATTTTATGGATCCATTAATCAAAAACAGTCCGCATACGTCAACGCTATACATGAATCGGGCGACCATCTTCTGGAAATGATCAATGACATATTGGACATCGCCAAGGTTGAAGCTGGAAAAATGGAAACAAACCCATCTTCAACCGATCTGAGTCAATTGCTTCAAAACTCATTGACCATGATCAAGGAGATGGCCTACAAGAAAGGTGTAGACCTTTCTCTGGAAATCGCTCCGGAATTTTACAGCCACCTCATTATGGCTGATGATGTCAAGTTGAAGCAGATAGTGATGAATCTGCTGTCAAATGCCGTCAAGTTTACACCATCCGGAGGCATGATCAGAATGGAAGCCAGACTAGCGGATCACGAAGTAATGGTAAGTATTTCTGACACTGGCATCGGGATTAAAGCAGAAGACCAAGGAAGAATATTCGAAGAATTTGAGCAGATTGATTCATCATTTTCCCGACAGCATGAGGGAACTGGCTTGGGATTGTCATTGACCAAAAAACTGGTCGAACTTCATGGCGGACGAATCTGGGTCGAGAGTGAAGGTGAAAACAAAGGTAGCATCTTCACCTTTGAAATTCCTTACATATTGGCCAGCCCCAAAGACACCGACGAGTTTTCTGAATCCGAAGTTCCCCAACTACTTGCCACTTCGGACTCTCACGCTCTTGATGACAACAGACCATTAATTCTCGTGGTAGAAGACAACTCCGCCAACATGAAGCTGACCACAAATCTTCTTCAACTTGCCGGCTATAAGGCTTTGCCAGCATTCACCTCAGAAGAAGCCATAGCCATACTGAAAACGCAGACGCCGGCGCTCATACTCATGGATATATCCCTCCCAGGTATGGATGGACTTAGAGCAACCAAGGCCATAAAAAACAACCCGTCCACGGCAAACATTCCTGTAGTGGCTCTCACAGCCCATGCGATGAAAGATGATGAGGCCAGGGCCATGGAAGCCGGATGTTCTGCATACCTGGTGAAACCTATTGATACCAGGAAATTCTATCGGACAATATGGAAGATA
>CAZGVM010000312.1:0-2750 GCA_964528855.1 uncultured Desulfomonile sp.
CAAAAACCAGCCAGCGAAAACAAGTCCGATTACCATCAGAAGAGAACCCGGAGGAAAACGTCTGATGGCCGCAAGAATTGACTTGTAATCGGAGGCTATGACCACCGTTCCGTAGAGCGCCACCCCAACAAGGGAAAAAATGATCACTGACCTGATTATGCGGGAGTAGGAAAAGTTTTGATCCCTTTCGAGGTCATCGTCTACCAGGGCCGATAGTTGATCAACCTCGCTACCCGTGTCTTTTGTCATCATTTATGTGAACCTTAAAGAATTACAAGTTGCTAGCGCCTCGGGAAATAAACGCATCTCTGACTGAAGTTCGACCAGGCCGCATCGAGCTGATAGCGTAGATTGTTTACATAAGCCGCCATTTGTTGGTATTGTGGATCCGATGGGCGCATGCTCTGGGCGTGGGAATAAGCCTGATAGTAATAATTCCATAGAGTTTTCCAGTTCCGTTCCAACTGAAGGCATTCCCCAAATTCAGGGTTGCTCAGGTTAGGTCTGAACGCATATTCCGACTCCATTTGCTGAGGCGCCTGCTGGGGAGCGGAGCGTTGTTGAGGCGTCATCTGGCGAGGCCCGGGTTGTTCAAACTGCGGCGCTTGAGGGACACCCTGAAAAGGCGCCTGAGAACCGGCCTCGTTCGGAGCGACCAACATGCCGAGCGCAGGCGCAAATGATAAAATCAAAAATAGAGCAAATCCCTTGTTAGCAAATTTTATGTGATTCATCATGAGATCCTCAAAAAGGACAACAACTTTCTAAACCATATTGTCTGTTGAATAAATAACTATTTATAATCATACAATAAAAAAAGTGATTGGTCAAGTAGCCAATGGCCTGCCCCCTCGATACCCGACAGTTGCGAAGGCGTTAAAATGAATTCATACTGAACGGAGCGGACTGTTCAGGAATTCTGAATACGAAATAATATAAAATGGCAATCAGTGACAGCACAACTACCGCAGACCATATAGCGTCGGTAGAAAAGTGTCCGCCCTGAGAAATTCTGGCCAGACTCATCAACACTCCGTAAAGCATACCCGATACCAGACCAACCGAAGCCGTTACAGGATGAATCGGATAAAGCGCCACTACCGAACAAGTCGAGAAAGCAATCGCGCAATGACCGCATACGAAGGACTTACCACATCCACTGCCCCCAGGGTTCCAGAAATGGCGATACTGCTCCGACGCTCCAAACTGTTTCAGGTCGGCGGGTCGAGGGCGACCCCAATGTTCTTTCAGTATCCCATTCACTACAAGGCCAGGTCCCAGAATCACCGTAAGGATGATCACCAGGAACGGTCTTGTGTAACGTCGATCCAAACGCCCCAGTTTCACCATCAAACAGCCCGCCAGCGAGAGCGCCGCCAGGGCGATACCCGGGAATTCCCCATACTTGTACAACATTGAAAAAAGAGGGGTCTTTCCGGTCGCCCACGAACCATCATCTCCATCAGAAACATAAAACCATGATGTCCAGACTAGGTCCGAGTCAGAAAGGCCGATGACAAAAGCGCCAAAGAACCCTATAATCCACAGTCCCGAAACAACGAGTGCCCCTCGTCGCCAATAATTGATGGGAGCCATAAACTCACTTTCCGTAAATTGCTGTCATTGAAAACCAATGTAGGTTGAAATGTACAAAATCATCCCTTATTGGAGCGGTCCCAGTTACATATTATCCGACCCGCTGGTTCATTCATAGGAACAATTGCCATAGAAATGAGATAATATCCTCAATTTGCCGCAATGGACTTGACAGATCGTTTTTATCTGTGCTTTATTCAGAAGACAACGTCACGCTGATTGGTCAACCTTTGCCAGTAAGGCGTGCCGTCATTCCAGTGGGCCGTTAACTCAGGGGTAGAGTATCTGCCTTTTAAGCAGAGAGTCGCTGGTTCGATCCCAGCACGGCCTACCAAACACAAATCAATCGAGACGCTATTACTCTTATAAGTTGCGTCCCCATCGTCTAGCCCGGCCTAGGACACAGGCCTTTCACGCCTGCGACAGGGGTTCGAATCCCCTTGGGGACGCCAAAAATATCGAGGAGTCAGTTCACACTGACTCCTTTCGTATTTTTGAGCAAAATATTCCATGCCAGTGCGCGTCACCCGGGGCTATCTCTACACGCTGCTGAAACCCTGTCTCCAATCGATCAACCAAGTTTTTTTGATTTCCCATATTTTCGCTGTTTTTGTTTAAGCCTCGAACAGCACGATTTTATCGGGCTCATTCAGCATAGTGAATACTTGGTGAACGAGAAGTGGGAACGGGCGCCGCTTGGGGCGTTTGGCCTCATACTGATAAATGGCTTGACAAGAAACTCTTAATGGTTTCAAATGATGCATCGCAAATTGGGAGACTTTTTTGCGGTGTTTCGCTTTCTTGCCTGTTTTTCGCAGTCATGATTGATGGCAATTATCAGGCATAGTACGGTTATGCTGCGCCGTTAGCGTCCATCAATTGTTGAACTGTTCGTAGTTGTCGTTTTAGAGTTCTGATGATTCATGATCGTGAACTATATAAAAGCGGTGATTTTAGTTTAACTTATTTTCCACAACAATCTTTAGTAAATCTATGAACAACCCTGGTTCCGGGTGGCTTTTCGTCTGTGGTGTACAAGGGTGTCAAGGATATTGGGCGCAGCGGCTATGCAAGCATACTGCGGATAAAGTGCGCGAGTTGATGGAGCGCTTCATCCATGAAGTGAATCCTAATGGATCTTAAACTCAGAGTTA
>CAZGVM010000313.1:0-2742 GCA_964528855.1 uncultured Desulfomonile sp.
CTGCAGAGAATCTTCTGGGGTACAGCGCAGAAGAGGTGCAGGGAAAGTCTGTGGGAGAGATATGGATCGATCCTCAGGAGAGGGAAAGAATTTCAAAAGAGGTTACCACCACCGGTGGAATCAGCAATTACCAGACACAACTGAAGCATAAATCCGGAAAGATAGTAGAAATTTCACTGACCCTGTCCGTGCTCAAAGATGGAGAAGGGCGGGTTCTGGGCACAGTGGGTGTCAGCAAGGACGTCGGGAAAGAAAAAGCCATCATGCGGGAACTGGAGAGGCTGAATCAGAATTATGTCGAATCAGTCCACTTCATCAGTCACGAAATGAAGAATTCCCTTTTAGTGATAGGTGGATTTATCCAAAGACTTCTCAACACCGAAAAAGACCAATCCCGAAAAAACCAGCTCGAAATAATTTATCACCATTCGAAATTCCTTGAGGCGATGAGTCGCGACTTCCTGACCATGGCTGATCTGGAGCAGGGAGAATTCCAGTTGCGCATGGAAATGATCGAGGATTTTTATGAACAGGTAATCTTGCCGGCCATGCATGGTTTAAAGGAGAGGTACCCAAATTCATTCCATAGTTATGACGCCAGCATGGGTGGGGTTGGAGCCATCAGGGTCGAGGCTGATCCAAGACTTATGGAAGTTGTCTATCGCAATCTTTTCGGAAATGCCCTGAAATATGGAAAGCCGAATGGACGTATAGCGTATGGTGTAGTTTTTGGTGAAAATGAGTATGTTTTTAACGTGTGGAATGAAGGGCCCGGAGTAGATCCTCACGAAGCTGAGAAAATCTTCAATAAATTTTACAGGGTAAAAAACGAAGCCACCAAGGACAAGAGAGGCACCGGCCTTGGGTTATACAACATCAGGAAAATAATAGAAGCCCATGGCGGCAGGATATGGTGCGAATCCAAGCCGGGCCACTGGATAAACTTTTTGTTTACCCTTCCAAGATAGTCGATTACCCCGGGGCCATAAAAATGTTTAAGCGGACAATACCTGCACGGGTGTGCGAGATCTTGTCCGCTATGGCCAACTGTTGAAAACCGAGGAATCCGTTTAGTTCTTTGCAACCGACTCTATTTTCGGATTGGAAACTTTTTTGGGAGTCATGCCTGATTGTAGGGCTTTTCTGTATACCAGCCGTGTATCATGAAAATGGTTTGGGCTTCCCAGGACAACTATAAGCAAATCATTTTTATCGGGGGAAAATTGTGAGGCCAGGCAATGTCCCGCACGAACCGTGAAACCGGTCTTTCCACCGATTACCGGCAGGTTGTCGCTTAGAAGCTTGTTGGTATTCCTGATAGGATACTCATGCTTCGCCACTGAACTGGTCATTACATAGCTCTTTTTCTGGACTATTGAGCGAATGGTTTTGTTGGAAAAGGCTATTTTTGCGATATTTGCTATTTCTTTGGCTGTGGATGAGTTGGCGTCGATTTCTTCCTCGCTGATATCAGCCGGAGAACCTGCCGGTTTACGGTCCAGGCCACTGGGTGTGAAGAACTCGCTATTTCTGGCGCCCAACTCTCTGGCTTTTTTGTTTAACGCTGCCACAAATTTCTGCTTGCCTCCGGGGAAAGAGCACGCAATGGCCTCTGCGCAATCATTTCCCGAGCTTATGAGCATGCCGTGCAGCAGGTCGTTGACCGTGAGTTCATCGCCGGGTTTCAGGCCTATAACAAATTTGGGGACTGTTTTTATGTGATCCGGAACTTTGACTATTTTATCCAGGGGCATGTGGTCCAAAGTCACCAACGCGGAAACCAGCTTCGTCAGGCTCGCTATCGGCAGTTTCTGGTTCTCGTTACGCGCCATTATGGTTTCATTGCTGGCAAGGTTTACACAGTAGACTGCCTTGGCCTGAACAGTATTGGAGGCAGGCTTGATGACTCGTTTCTTGACCGGCTTTGCTTTAAACTTTTTTGTCTGGGGGCTTTTGTGAACTGTTTTCTTTAGGGCGTTCTTCTTGCCCGCTGTGGCGTTTTTAGTCTGGGCGCTCCAGGCCACACTTCCCGTCAAAATAAAACAGAATACCAACAAGCCCATGAGGACGGATCGCGTAACTGACACAAAGCCTCCTGAAATTAGCTTGATTGATTGAACAGGTTCGTAGGAAGCCATTGACTACTTTTAGTCCTTCAAATAAACGCTTAATGAACAACCTTATAGCAGAAAAAGAGCAATTTGGGAAGAGTTTTCCACTTTAGCTATATCGCGTGAGTGCCTAATTTTACGCGAAAAAATACCCGTTAAGTTTTCTGCTGGGCCAATCAGGATCTTGAATTATCGGAGAAAATACTGTTTATTCTGAGTCATTAAATTTGATGTATCAACGATGAGGGATAACTACTCATGATAAGATCTCGAGTATGGTTCCGATGCGCGGCGATGAGGGACCCGGTTTTGCCACGATTACACCAACCGGCAAAAATAGGGTGGTTCGGCAAATTCAGGAATATAGACCTGACGATAGAACGGGAATTTACAGGCGCCGAGTTATTGCGGCGAATGAAGGGATGGATCACGGTTGACCCTCTCCGGGCAACAGAAGAACTTCAGAAGAAGGGTCGTCTCAGGATATTCGACGATGGTGAGTTGGTGGTTGAAACAGAGACCATGGAGGACATGCTGGCTCTTCAGGAGTCCATGAGAGAAGTTTTTGCGGACCAATGCGATCTGGAAATCATTCCCAAAGACTGAGATGGGCGGCTTTGCAGCCGCCCCG
>CAZGVM010000314.1:0-2718 GCA_964528855.1 uncultured Desulfomonile sp.
AGTATAACTTCCACACCCGGAAGATTCACGTCCAATTCACGCGTCAGATTGGAAATTATCCTTATTCTATCGAACTGACAAACATCATAGAATTTATTTCCTGATGAATCCATTTTTGAACAGGCGACCAGTTCCTCAGATTCAAGTTGATCTAAAAAATGTTCCTCACATTCGAATATCTCTAGAATTTGTTTTCTCTGGTAATATTGATCAGACATTACATCACCTTTTTAACAGGTTAAGGTTCGCTTCCGGGAATTGTCATTTAATAGTTGAAGAGATTCATAAATGTATGTCGCTTCTCAAATCGGTTTTGTAGTAACGATTGAGGAGAGCGGCTGCATCAAGAGCTTCTTTGTCGGTGGTGACCGGCACCTGTACTCTTAATGTAACATAGAAATCACCGGGAATCCTGGTTTTCAGATTCGGGACTCCTTTGCCTTTGAGCCTCATCTTTTGACCCGATTTGGTGCCTCGGGGTATTTTTAGTTGAACAGGGCCGGAAGGTGTCGTCAGAGTAATCTCTGCTCCTTGCATAGCCTCAGCCACTGTCACTGGCACTTCAAGTCTCAGGGAATCGCCATCTCTTTTGAAAATGGGGTGCGGAGCAACATGAGTAATTATGTAAAGATCCCCGGCCAGCCCGCCGTTCCTACCCGGCTCACCTTTTCCAGCCAACCTTATTTTGGAGCCGTCCTTTACACCGGCTGGAATTGTCACATCAATGGTTTCATTTGCAGGCACAACACCGGCTCCCCGGCATTCCGGACAAACTTCACCCCCGCGTCCCGTTCCTCCACAGTCGGGACATGCCCTGTTAAAACTTATCGGGCCCTGAGAAACTCCTGTTTGCCCCGTCCCTTTACAAGTCTTGCAAACCTGGCCTCCTGGAGTCTCTATTCGGCCCACGCCTGAGCAGCGCTGACAATTCTTGTGAGTCTGAAGGGTGATTCTGGTTGTGGCTCCATTTACTGAAGTAACAAAATCCACATCCAGAGCGCTTTCAATATCTCTTCCCTTTTGGGGCCCTTTCGGGGTAGCCCCTGCCGAGGAGCCAAACAAGTCAGTAAAAATGTCTTCGAAACCAGAGTATTTGTAGTCACCCTGGTCAGAGTAGGAGTCGTAGAAACCACCGAACCCTTGGGCCCCTTTCGACCCAGCTCCACTATATTGACGCCACTGCTTGTACTGGCGGGCCTGTTCAGCGTCAAATCCGGTTTTTAGACCATCTTCCCCAAATTCATCGTAAATTTTTCTTTTTTCCTGGTCTGAAAGAGCTTCGTGCGCCTGCGACACTTCCTTGAACTTGTCTTCCGCTTCCTTGTTACCCGGGTTCACATCAGGATGGTACTTCCGGGCAAGCTTGCGATAAGCTTTCTTTATCTGATCCGTAGTGGCATCCTTTTGGACCCCAAGTATTGAGTAGAAATCTTTTCCCGCCATAGTATATTTCCTGTTTGCCTAACGGCTTAAATAGACTAGAAAGGCATAACATGCCGACGACGAAAATCAGGATCCAACTAATACCTGCTTTTCGTTCCAGGTCATAAAACATTTGTGTATTGAAATAACGTTGTCAAGCATGGCATATATTTTGGGATCAAGTCAAACATTAGTCTTTTAACATTTGACCGGCTTTCCTTAGCGTCAACCAGAACTCTTGCCGCCAGATGAGGATCACCTAATGATCGTTGATTGCCACATACACCTGTTCCACAGTAAGGTCGCATCGGATCGTTCACGATTTATTACCTCTGACGCCTCATTTGGCGCGCTGTACTCTTCTCCGAAATCCAGAATAGCCACCCCTTCTCAGATCATTGACTACATGGATGAATGTTCCATTTCAAAGGCAGTTGTATTCGGCTTTCCGTGGGAAAATCCACAAATGTTCATTGAAAACAATGAAGCAGTTCTGGAATTCAGCTCAAAGCATCCTGACAGGATAATACCATTTGCCGCCTTTGCATTGAATGATCCGGAAAAAGCATGCGCCGAGGCCCAAAGAACGCTGGAAAACGGCTTC
This sequence comes from uncultured Desulfomonile sp., assembly GCA_964528855.1. Taxonomy (GTDB): domain Bacteria; phylum Desulfobacterota; class Desulfomonilia; order Desulfomonilales; family Desulfomonilaceae; genus CAITZA01. The sequence goes on from CAZGVM010000314.1 coordinate 2,027, forward strand.
ATGGGGCTTGGAGAGCTTTCGATGTACGAGACAGGCTGGGATAAAACCGCTTTAAATACACTCAGAGAATGTGTCCGTTTTGCATCATCTTTAAAAAAACCGGTCATGATTCATGTCAACGAACCCGTCGGACATTATTATCCTGGTAAAATCAATACAGATTTTGATGCGCTATTAAAGATGATAGGACAATTTCCTGAGGTTGATTTTATTCTTGCCCACTTTGGCGGAGGTATCTTCTTCTACGCTTTGATGCCTGAAATCAAAGCGCTGCTCAGTCGTACATACCTGGATACTGCCGCCTCTCCCTACATCTATGACTGCAGGATATACGATATAGGGGTTCAAATTTTAGGAGAAAACAATATTGTCTTCGGGAGCGACTATCCTCTCCTCGGGTATAAACGATACGCCAGAGAATTTGACAGCTCATCGTTAACATCTTCTCAAAAAGAAAAGATACTTGGCTCTAACGCTCGTAAATTGTTCCATATTTAGCTATGAGACAGACCCATGTCCAGGATCGCAAAAAAATCTCAGTGGTTTCAAAGGTTATGAACCCAGGCTGGAGGATCTACGGGATGATCGGGGTTTGTGTAATCTGCGCTTACTCGTATCGAGATGCCGCCGCGAGGATTCATGAAACCCAATACAAGCGCCCATTTGGGCTCAACCTTTTCTACTATGTGATC
>CAZGVM010000315.1:0-2702 GCA_964528855.1 uncultured Desulfomonile sp.
GTCTTGCCCGATGACGGGAGGAATTTTTTTACATTGTTAATTATCAACTCAGCCCTTGTGTCGTCATTCAGAGCCTTGTCTAACTCGACCTCGTCATAGCCAAACCCAGTCCATCGTACATCCGTATAGTCTGTCTGGTCATAGATTGCAAAATACTGAAAAGGAACAAGCCATTGTTTTTCAATGGCGTCGAATAAACGGATTTCATAGGAAACATCGTAATCGCAGTTCGCAAGTACATCCCGACCATCCATGCGTTCGGGAGTTGCGGTCAGGCCCAACAAAAACTTCGGTTCAAACCAGTCCAGAAGCTTCTTGTACGAATTGGCGGCGCTATGGTGAAATTCGTCGATGACAACGTAGTCGAAATGGTCCTTCGAAAACTGTCTATATTTTGAGCCCGCCACCATACTGGGGACCATGGCAAAAACACTGCTGCCATCGTGAATCATTTTCGCAAACTGAGCATGCGATGTGGCACCGGTCAGGACATGGCCGAAACCGTCATCACCGAGTACCTTTCTAAAACTTTCCGCAGCCTTACTGACTATTGTTTCACGGGGGGCCAGGAATAGCAGATTCTCCAAATCACTTTGATGAAAATCAAATGCCGCCAGATAAGTCTTGCCAAGCCCTGTAGCCGCGACAACTGAGGTTCTTGTTACACCCACTGCACGTTTTCGACGAAGGTTAGCAAGCGCATCTATTTGACTCGAACGTGGTCCGGGATGCTCCACGATTTTTTTTCTTGTGTCGCGCACAAGCTGTTTGCGAAATATCTCAGACGCCTGCCACCGTTGCCTGTATTCGTTCAGAAAATTGTTGTTCAGGTCCGTTGATTCCCGGAGCCAGTATTTTTCAAAAGTAGAAACTCCACTTTCGAATGCTGTCCTACAGCCAGTAACCAGGGCATTAAGTTCGAGACGCGAGTAATAGTTCCATTCGCAGTTGGAGCCCAACCCCGATTCAGTTAAATTTGATGATCCGATTATCATTGAATGACAACAGTCCCGCTTCTCAAACAAATAGCATTTGACATGAAATGGCGGTGGCGGAATTTTGTAGTTATGAGCGCCGAAATCGTTGAACGGATAGTAGATTCGGATATCCAAACCAGGGACTACCGATTGCAGGTGTAGCAGGTCATCAGGATTATTGAAATCATTCATTATCGACGTCAACAACCGGAGAGTGCCACCGCTCTCTAGAAATGCGGCGAAGGGATCAAAAAGCAGGTTTAGCATTCCGCGACTCACAAAAGCGGAAATCAGGTTGGCTTTCGTTGCGGACAGTAGTTCACGTTTTAATATGGATAGTAGATCGGTATCGGAATCTTCGGTGAGCAGAATGCACGGCGCTTCAGCCCCACTGCTGGTGGGCGCATACAACACTTTTGCAAGGCCGTTACCGGTCGGATCAAGATCGGTGGAAATGTGTCCGTGGTCGTACCCTTTGATGGAGCCTAAATTCTTCAAGCAATCCAGGCATTCTATTATCGCCGAATCGTAGGATTCTCTCGTGTCGGCACCGACAGTTTTTGCGCAACTTTGCAACAAAAGTCCGTATATACGGGACAATTTATGGTCATTATCAGTTTCGAACGACTCGTCAGACATGCTCGTGTGTCCCCGCTTATCGTAATGCCGGAATCACCTAAATTTGTTGAAGGGCCTTGTTAGGGTCGCAAATAAAATCTTTGACCATCACTCAAATTTATATTTTTGCCAGACAACAAGAGTGCCAGATGAGGCCCCCCCGTTGTAGTCCATCCGTGTTTTTTGCTTGCAATAGTAATGCAAATCGATCATTAAAACAAGCGCTTACCAGGGCAGGGACATCGAGATGTGTCATGCGACGCCCTCTTTGATCCCGCTCATCAGTTGCCATATCATCCCTGCATGCCGGTGTTGATATAAAAACCAAACCACCATGATTCACCACGCGATGCATTTCGGAAAGTGAGTGGACAATACCCGGCGTCGTAAGGTGCATCAAAACGGCTATCGCTATTACGCCGTCGAAGCAGTTATCAGCAAGCGGCAAGATGGTCTCCGCCTTGCAGACCAACGCCCGCAACCGTAACTCAGGGTGTAGACGTATGGCTTCATGGGCCATTGATTGAGAGGCGTCGGTAAAAACGACATCATGGCCGTGGCGTAACAAAAAAGCGGCGTCCCTTCCGGAACCACCACCGACCTCCAGCAATTTGAACGGGATAATAAACAATTGGTTAAAAATACGATGAAGGTTTGAAAGGTCGGCGCCCTCGTAAGACTGAACTATTTGCGGGGCGTTTCGTTCATAATATTGAAGCGTTTTTAATGTCAATCTTGTCCCAACCGCAAACCTGGGAATGGAGCCGTCACGGCATGGCTCATTGGTCAGCTTCATCTGCATCATAACATGAGTTGTAGGTACCGGCACCCTCCACACCCCTGACAAATATTACTGCATGAAAGGAATTTGATGTATCGTCCACGTGGTACCCACTAATTGGCTCTTTTTGAGCTGATGTTTAACGAAGGCTCATTTCATTTGTCACTCTCTATCGGATATTTAAAGTAAGACCCGTATTTATTCACGACCGACATGGTTCCGTAGAGATCCAGGGTATGTTTGCCTGAATGAGTCTTTTTCCAGAAATCCCTGGCGTTTATTGTCACAAAGGCAGGTTGTTTTTTTGTTTTGGAAAGAAGTTGTGG
>CAZGVM010000316.1:0-2670 GCA_964528855.1 uncultured Desulfomonile sp.
TGCCCAACGCAAGTCCCAGGCCTATCACCAAGGCTGTCAGGAAGGTCAGAGCGTTCTCAACCTCCGTCACATCCTTGAAAGCCAAAATTCGACCGACATGCCTGTTTGCAGCATCAAGCAGCGGACGCGTCACAACTCTGTGATAAGCGCCCTTGTGGTCCACGGACAGGGTATGAGTTTCAGGCGTCTCACTCAAGGCAAGTAACTGGTTTACAAATATGTCGAGACCTTTTGAACCGACGCTGTCCACGATCACATAATCCCTGATGTCCTCCCAGCGGGCATTACGCCCTGATATCAGCAGGCCCTTTTCCCAGCCCTCGCGCTGTACAAATTTCTTGGAAATTGCAATTATGATGTCTACGTCAAGAGCTCGGGCCACATGCTCGGTCAGATGATTAATCTCCTCACCCAGCTCCAGGTATCCGATCAATTCCCCATCGACAACCCAGGGTCGGACTACCCTCAGGGCGAAGGTTCCATAGGGCCCCAATTCGATTCCAGCGGCGGTCTGCGCAGACTCCTTGGCCTGTTTGAATGTGACACGGTCAATTACGTCGCCAAAACTCTCAGGTTTATGAACCCTCAATTCACAGACACCTTGCGGATCTATAAAATAGAAGTGGGTTACTCGGTATTTAGACCTCAAGTTTTCTAAGATTGGTCTGGCGTAATTGAGAAGCCCCTCTCTGTCTCTTTTTTCCCAATAACCCGTCAAAACCCTGTCTTGTTGCAGAAAGTCAATCATGCTTGACAAAAGCAGGATATCGTTGGAGACCGATTGTGTGAATAACAGGCCCAAAGATTCCATTCGCTGTTTTGCCTGGGTGTCGTTCACCCTGGTTTGAAACAAGTACATCCCCAATGCAAAAGCTGAAAGTAGCAACACAAAAGAGATGATTATAGGGATGAGGATTCGTGACCTTATTTTGTCATTGGCGGCAATCATTTTCGAGGCCTTGAACCAAATGGATGGATGCTGTTTCCTTTTTCCAATAATGACAGAAAAATTGAAGATAGTCCTCGAAAAAATGTCTGGTATTTCTTTAACCGACTCCACCCGGTCGGGGACATCCGGAGTTCGCATTAAAAAGAATTAGTTTCAGCAACAACTTGATGTTATCAATCGGGGACTATAATATGATGTGAATGATTGTCAGCAAGAGATTTTGTGAGGTTGAATCGTCATGAAAAAGATCACTATGATTGTCGGGTCGGTCATTCTTGTTTTCGTAATTGCCTTTGGATGGTGGATTTTCAGCCGCCCTGACAGGGGCACGACCGGGTCGGTCAGCACGAATTTTCGTTGGCTCGGCCCAAATGACAAGATAGTAATTGACAGCTTCGAAGACCCCAAGGTTCAGGGTGTCGTATGCTACATAGCCCGTGCGCAAACGGGAGGGGTCAAGGGAGAACTCGGACTGGCGGAGGACACCAGTGACGCCAGTATTGCATGCCGGCAGGTCGGCCCAATTAAAATCACAAGTGAAATAAAAGATGGCGAGGCTGTTTTCGGGGAACATCGCAGCCTTTTGTTCAAAAAACTCCACGTAGTTCGCTTTTTCGACCCGAAGCGAAATGTTCTCATTTATGTGGCGTACAGCGACCGAGTCATGGAAGGCAGCCCAAAGAACAGCATCAGCGCCGTGCCGATAATGGAGTGGCCTGGACAGAAGAATTGATCGATCTTAAGCAGTTGTAGCCAGTTCCACGCGGAGTAAGGAGCGCTCCCTTGGAATACATTGTAATCTGCCTCGTAGCGCTTGTTGTGGCGCCCACTGCAATCGTTCATCTGGAGAACAACGTTTTCAAGGTCTTTCTGGTTAAAAAACGCGCCGATCTGAAAACGGCGATCCGGTTTTCTGTCCCGGCCAAAGTCTTGAGGCAATAAGAGATTTTGATTCTCATCATTGAGCTACATAAAGATTGAAGGTCGTGAGAGAAAATTTGGGCTATCTGAGCCTCACGGCGTTTCTGCTGGTCACTGTGTTCATTTTTGTGTTTTGTCTTTACCCTCTGTCACCATTTTTTTCATGGCTTCTTCCAGCAATGTCGATTTCATAAGTAACTCAGTAGAGTGCTTGGTGATGTAGCCGCCTATGCCCGCTGGAACCCTGTTTGGAACTTCCGTGATTTCCTTGAGGAATGGAGTCATCACCGTGTCGTTCATGTAAATGACTTGCCACATCCGCTCTCCAGAGCTTGCAGAGAAGAAAAGGTTGTGCTGTTCTTGGGGATCCCATTGCAGATTGTAGAGCGCCGGTATGTTGAGGTCCTTTTTGAAACCTAACCAGGTGTCTCTCTGGGTGTACAGAGTCTTAAACTGGTTTAACCGAAACCCACCATAATTCTGATCTTCGAAATAAACGAAATTGTTCCTGTTGGATGGCCCTTTTCCAAACCATGCCGCCGACTGATCCACTCCATCAAATATCATTGGTTTTCCGGCCTTATCTTTCCAGAGCCTAGGAGGCGCTGAAAGCCCGGCAAGTTTTGCCACTGTGGGGAAAACATCCATGTTTGAGAAAATGTCATCGTTGCGCACACCTGCCGGAACGCGATTCGGCCACCAGACTATCGCAGGAATCCTGAAACCGGCTTCAAAATTTGTTCCCTTGGCGCCCCTGAATGGTGTGTAACCGGCGTCAGGCCAGACATCAACCCATGCCC
>CAZGVM010000317.1:0-2667 GCA_964528855.1 uncultured Desulfomonile sp.
CTTCTCCTTATGGATGCTCCAGAATTCGGCAATTTCGCTTTCGGTTGCCTTGTCGGATCTCATGAGGTTAATAAGCTCTCGATGTCTTGGGGACAGTGTCATTATGCCGGGTTTGAGAGAAATGCGGATACCTTTCCCTGATAGCCGACTCACTACTGAGAATACGGTCTTGCCGTAGTCTTTTATGATGAGATTACCCTTGCCTGATGTGCAACCGGTTATGGTCTGAATTGCATCGACCCCACACGCATTTGTTTCGGCTATCGCCATTATTTCTTCATCGGAGGACCGGTTGTCTCTGAGCATGTCCATGGCTGTCATGGCCGCCTTGTAACCGATAGCCAGGCCCGGACAAACATGGCCATGAAATCTTACAGCAACCTTCCAGGATTCATCTTCCAGAATATTCTTCAATTCCATTATGTTACCTCGTCATATCTGTGATCTTAAAATTTTTTAACAGGAGCGACGTATTAATATCGTTAGTTCAGTTCACTTTAACGTCCCCAATATAGCATGTTTATGGGAAATGTGATACCAGGTTGGCTTGTATTTTGTCCAGCGTTTGTTGAAATAATACCTGTGTTGGTTTAATCTGGATATCCGACGGGATTTCATTTTTTGAGGTGTCAGGAGTTGTTGGGGGTTAAGATTGGACGCTTCAATAAGAGCTTTTCGAAAATTTTGTTTGTCGAAGCAACCTGTTTCTGAAGAGATTGGTAGGGGGAAGTCGGATGTACACAACTTGCGGCCGGTCTGGAGGTAGATCTCTATGAAATTTGTTCACACCGCCGACTGGCATATAGGCATGAAGTTCAGTTCATTTGAACCCGAACAGGCTCAAAAGGCCAGGCAGGCCAGACTTGAAGCGGGAAAACTGGTAGTCCGGCTAGCTAATGAAAATCAGGCGGAATTATTCCTGATAGCCGGTGATCTTTTCCACGACAACGCTGTAGACAGGCGGCTGGTGACGGAAACCGCCAACATCCTGAGCAAATTCAACGGGCGGGTTTTCATAATTCCCGGTAATCATGATCCACTGGTTCCAGGCAGCGTGTGGGACCATGCTCCGAGCTGGAACAGTTACAGTAACATCACGATTTTCCGGGAAAGCGCTCCTTGTGATGTTCACGGATGCGTCCTGTATCCGTGTGTGCCCACAGCCAAGTATAACAGCAACGACCCAACATCATGGATTGACGCCTTGGCTCAAACCCGAATCTCGGTGGGAATTGCTCACGGCAATGTTGATGCTCTAAAGGGCGAGGCAACGGACATTCCCATATCAGCAGATGCCGCGGACAGGACCGGATTGGACTACCTGGCTTTAGGTCACTGGCATTCTCCGATAGTTTATGGTCAAGCCGGATTTCAGAGAATGGCATATTGCGGGGCACACGAACAGGGCGGCTTTGGAGAGAAGGATAGCGGTCATGCTCTCCTGGTCGAGATAAAAGACCGTTTGAGTTCTCCGGTCATTACCAGGCTGCAGACCGGAGGTCTCAGATGGGAGAAGAAAGAATATCACCTCGGAGTTCGCGAAGACATAATGGCGATGGGTCGTGAACTGTCCTGTCTGGAAGAGCCGGGGAAAACAATCCTGTCACTGGTCATCTCGGGTTTCCTTTTTCCGGACACCATGGACCGACTGGAAAGTTTCTCACTCGATTGGAAAAACATGTTCATGTCCTTGACCATTGATATTTCACGCTTGCGACCGGCGCCACAGGATGACTCATGGTTGGAAAACCTCCCCAGAGGCATTGTAAGAGACACTGCCGCAGATCTGATCGAAATGTCCAAACATGCCGGCAGGGAGGGGGAAGTAGCCCTGGAAGCATTAATGGAGCTTTGCAGGATGTCCCAAGAGGCGCCAAGATGATATTGCAATCAGTCCTGATAGAATCCTGGAAATGTTTTGAGGGTCCGACCAGATTTGATTTTGATCCCGGTCTAAATGTCGTTCATGCTCCCAACGGCTCTGGAAAGTCATCTCTTTTCCAGGCAATAAGGAGCGCCTTTCTCGAAGGATATGACACTTCCAAAGGTGACATCAGATCGGTCATGCCATGGGGATCAACAAGGGTAGGGCCATCTGTCGAGATAGATTTCATAAATGGGGAAGAGGAATACAGGCTTAAAAAGAAATTTCTGGTGGACAAAAAATGCGAGCTTTTCAGGAAGAAGAACGGAAGTTTCTCCAAAGATGTGGAGGGTAAATCCGCAGATGAGATGGTCCTGAAAATTCTGGACCATGCGCTGGACCCGGGGAAAAAGGAAAAGTGGCTGCTGTCAAAAATCCTCCTGGCGCACCAAGGAAAGATGGCAATAGACTCCCTTTCCGATGACTTGCAGAGGAACATACGCACGGTTCTGAGCGCACAGGTCGGCAGCGCCGGACATTATGAAGAACTTATTCAAACACGTTACTCCATGTATTTTACACGGACCGGACGGTTCACAAGCGGCGCAAAGGCCCCACAGCAACTGATACTTCATGCCGCTGACTGTGAGAAGACGAAGAACGATCTGGAAACTGCCGGAATCGAATACGAAAACTATGAAAGACTGTCCAGGGAGGTTTCCGATCTTAAAGCAATTATCATGGTCGCCCAGAAACGCCTGGCGGACCTTAACGCAGGGAAGGAACAACTCGAGGAGAAGAAG
>CAZGVM010000318.1:0-965 GCA_964528855.1 uncultured Desulfomonile sp.
ATCGGATTCACCGAGCATTTCACATGCCGGGCATGTATGATCTCGTCGAAGCACACCAGGCAGCCGATGCACTTACGTATGGTCTGGGCCTTGCCGGCCTTTGCCTTTTTACACCAGTCAGGATCAGCAAGATGCCCACGAGCTACGCCAACCATGTCACAGCAGCCCTCCGCAAGGATCGCCTCGGCGACAGCAGGATCCTTGATGTTAGCCACAGCGATAATCGGTATGTTGACATGCTTTTTGATCTCAGCGGCCATGTATTTCTTCCATCCCTGCTCCATCGTGCCAGGCTCGATGCAGGCGGTAAATTTTGGGCTATCAGGGATGGTGGAACTTATATCCAGAAAGTCTACACCCGTTTTCTCAAGTTCTTCTGATATCCTGCAGCTCATGACCAAATCGTTCCCTTGATTTCCGAGGAATTCCTCGACTGACAGGCGGACACCAAGGGGGAAATCCTTACCGCACACTGAACGTATGCTTGCGATGATCTCTATTAGAAACCGCAGGCGGTTTTCCAGGCTACCGCCATAATCGTCGTCACGCCGATTGAGATATGGTGACAAAAAGCTGTTGATCAGGTAACCATGGGCGCCGTGCAACTCTATGCCATCGACACCTGCCATCTGCGCCAGGCGAGCCCCTTTCACAAACGCATCCTGAATTTTCCGGATCTCCGGTATCGTTAGCGCTCTAGGCGTTTCTCCGGTTATCGGACTTGCGACGACCGAGGCGGAAACTGGCTGTTCTCCCCCGATTGATGAACTGGCCTGGCGTCCCGGGTGCTGCAACTGAATGAACATTTTCGCGCCGTATTTATGAACAGTGTCCATGAGCCTGGTGAGCCCCTGCACGTCCCCAGGGTTCCTGGATGCCAGCTGGCAGGGCTCGGACGCCCCGGCTCCGTCCATCACCCGGCACACCCCACTGATTATTAGACCGACTCCACCGCGCGCCCTAGC
>CAZGVM010000318.1:975-2587 GCA_964528855.1 uncultured Desulfomonile sp.
GCGAGGTTAACTCCCATGGCCGTCATGGCCACTCGATTCTTCATCTCCAACCTGCCGATCCGTACCGGACTGAATAGTCTGTGGAACATCTGTCGCCACCTCCTACGATTTCAATTAGACCTGAGGCGCCATTTTCGGCCTCGTCAGAGGCCAGATATTAATTAACCCGTTATTCAGAAAGCGCTTCCATTTTTGTCAACTTGTGCATGAGGGAGGCCAACATGAAAAGGAGGGCGCCATTTATGACCAGGATACCCGCTACAACCAGACCAGACACAATGCCCGGCACGAGCATGGATACGCCGAAAGCTATGGTCACGGAGTTTAACACCATCTGAGTCCCGTTCAGTCTTTTAACAATGGGTGGAACGACACGGGGGACCTCCGTTGCAGCATCTATTTCATGCGGTCTGGTGAGAAATTTTTTTGTAAAGAATGCGGATCCACCCACCACATTCAGACCCCCCAGGAGTGTCTGAATTATTCCGGTGAGCATACCCGGAACGACACATGAAACGACTCCCAAACCGGCAAATACAACGCCTATGATTATCATGAAACAGGAGCGTTTGTACTGGCCCAGCGGGGTATCGCCCAAAGCCATGATCTGGATAGCCATAATGGTCAGAGCCAGACCAAACTGACCATCCGGTGAGAATGGCAGCATGCCAAGGAGGACAGGAAAGAGCAGTAATCCAAGAAGTGTTATCAGGAATCCCAAGAGTATAAGGATTGCAGTCGAGGGAGAAAGAGAGGATTCTCGTAACAGGCTAAAACGTCCTTGTGGATCAGCAGTACCTGAAACCGGTTGTGTAGATGACGAGTCATCAGTCTTCCCGGCAGGATAATTCCTTGCTACTTTCCATACGCACCACGACAGGTAGAAGAAACTTATTCCATATAACATGACGGCAATCGCTGTCCGTGGGTCCGTTCTGAGACCAGGAAACAGTGTTATCACGCCTGAAATGATCGTTAAGGCATATACAAGAGCACACGCAATGGTTAATTGACGTAATGTTCCCGCAATCTTTATCCACAACCTGGCCTTTTTCTCAGAAACGAAGAGTTGCAGTAAAAGAACGATACCGCCTGCGAAAAGGATTATTCCAACCAGTGTTCGGACAAATGTTGTCAAGTGTCCGGGAATGAAACAAGTGACTATTCCGATAATAGCCGTCACTATCCCAATCAAGACTATGGCCCATGATCTTCGAAGGTCGCCAAATGGGGTCTTTCCCATCGTGATCATCTGGAAGGAACAGATGACCAGAAAAAGCCCGTACGTGCTGTCCGGGTTGTATGGCAAAACTCCAGAATAAATCCTGAACAGCAACAGGCCAAAGACGAGCCAGAAAATTCCGAAAATGATCAATACAATCACTTCCAGAGAGAGATCAGGCTCCTCCCTGATTTTAGCGAGGCTTCGTGCGGTCTGGCGATCTGACAGCATTGCAGATTTTCACCCAGATTAAAAAAGTATTGAGATAATGATCTACATCACGAGATTAAAATAATGGTGACTACCCTGTTAAATACGGCAGCTTGATGAAACGCGCCATAATTTGAAAAAGCGCACGCCGAAAAACCTCCAACAAGTGAGGCAATATCA
>CAZGVM010000319.1:0-2579 GCA_964528855.1 uncultured Desulfomonile sp.
ATCCTGTTGAATGTCCTGTAAGCCTATTTGTCGCCACCATCGCGATCCAACGGTCTATCCCGTCTTCCTTGCCGCTTTCTTTCCGTTCTAAAAGGTATTTCCTGATGGATAGTATTTCTGACAATGTCCTCTCGTGAAAAAACATAGACAGATCTATTTCAGATTCGAGGGTATTGTCGAAATCTAATCTAGACAGTCTCTCGGCGACATCCTCAATGGTGGGTGGGGTAAAACGGGGCCTTGTCAATATCTCGCTCAACGGGTTGACATCGTTAGAAACGATTTTACGCCCCAGTAACCCCGCCTCGATCACTGTGGTTCCGCGCCCGCTAAATGGATCATAAATGATGTCCCCGACCTCGGACAGCAATTCGATAAAAAATCTCGGCAATTGCGGCTTGAAACACGCACGATAAGATATCTCATGGATTGAGGAAGCCTGTCTTTGCCTGGATGTCCAGAATTCATTGACGTATTTTGTTACAGGGCTCCCGTCTATCAGAATTGTTTCTATTTTCGTGGCGTTGTCGGCGGCGCTAAAAAACGAATAATTTACTGCATCTTCTTTGTAAGTGAAATCCTGAAGATATGCCGCGACCTCATTGCGCAAATCCATAAGTGTCCCTCAGTTGTGTTCCAGCTCTAACAGATTTTGAAAGGCCAAACTAATTGGCCTATGGATATATCTACATGAAGCTCTATTAGCAAGAGCGGATCTTTAAAGAAAACAAAGATCTTAAACCGACAAAAGGAATGAAACTACCCGTCCAAGGTTTTGCATCCGGCTATTGAGTTCGCTGTGAATCTCCTCTGATATTCATTTGGTCTCAAACCAGTGAGTCTGGCAAATACTTTCCTGAAGAATGGAATGTCCTCGTAACCAACCAGATAAGTAATTTCACTGAAAGTCTGTGTACCCTGCTCCAGCAGGAGTTTGGCTCTTTCCACCCGAATTTTCTGCAAGTATCCCAGTGGAGTTACTCCGAGCGACTGCTTAAAGCGGCGTTCCATTGATCGACGGCTCAAACCAAATTCCTGCGCCAACCACTTGTAGTCAATTGGTTCAGTGTTATGTTGTTCTATCCATTCCTGGATTCTGACAACTAAAAGGTCACCATGGTCCTTCCGAAAAAGTAAACGCTCATAGGGAGCCTGCGATACTCTATTCAGGTCAAGAACCATGCTCTTTGCGGACTCTACGGCCGCTTGTCGGCCACAAAATTTTCCCACCAGATACAGGGAAAGATCCAGGCCGGCGTTAACACCAGCCGAACAATATAGACGACCGTGATCAATGTACATTTGGTCCTGACATAATTTCACCTGTGGATATCTCTTGCGGAACATGTCTGCAAAACCCCAATGGAGGGTGGCTGATTTACCATCAAGAAGTCCGGTTTCCGCCAGCAAAAAGACACCCGTGCAAATACTGGCGACATGGGCGCCGCGATCGTAATGATACTGTATCCAGGGTACGAGTTCTGGATTCTTTTCAAGAATTTCCTGAATATAGGTAGCCGAAGAAATAACAATCAGATCGGTCTGCTCAACGTCCTCAATGCTGTAATGGGGTTGGATATAGACACTATTCACGGATCTTATCGGCTGCCCGTCCGCCGAGGCGATTTTTACTGCAAAAAACGGGGTCTTGGGTGTTTCCGTCACGCGATTCCAGAGCCGACCGGCCTGATTCAATATATCCATGGGTCCAAAAATAGTTGTTGCCATGGTGTTGTAAGGCGCAAGAATAGTAACTTTTTTCATCGGTTCCCGCCAGATTGAAGAAATTGGCGCTATCGCCTATCATAATGTCGATTATGCCACTTTTTCTCCTCAACGCAATAGTTATGATCAACCAATCTGATCCATCGAAAGCGCCCATGCATTTTTTAGCCCTGGCGGATTAAATTATTTCAAGAGAAGGAGAAAACACATGACTGATGAAAGAATTAAGGAGTCTATAGCCCCCTGCGGTCTATGTTGCGAAACTTGTTTTGCGCATGTGAATGGAGAAATACGAAGATACAGCCAGAAGCTTAGAGAAAAACTGGGAAATTTTCACACCAACGCTAAAAGATTTGAGACGCTTCTGGATAACCCAATTTTTGCCAAATATCCCGCTTTCAAGGAGATGCTGGACTATTTTGCCGGGGAAAATTGTAAGGGGTGCCGCAACGAACAGTGTAAGTTGTTTAAAGGTTGCGGAGTGCGCCGGTGTCATCAGGAAAAGCAGGTTGATTTTTGCTACCAGTGTGACCAGTTTCCCTGTGAGAAAACAAATTTTGATCCCGGCCTGTATAAAGGATGGGTGATCATAAATGAAAAGATCAGGTCAGTGGGCATAGAAGAATATTGCAAGACTGCGAGAGGCCGATCCAGATATCCATAGAATTAATGCTCATGTGAAGCATTTGGTTCATATAGACTTGGCGCACTATTTTTATTCGGGGACTGAACAGCGCCGGCGATCTCGGTGACAATTAGCGCCTCGTTAACCAGAGAGTCGCTGGGGTAAGGCCCCAACGGAAAGGTTACGATTGACCAGGGGCGGTATGGTGAAGTATGTTCAGAAAAACTGT
>CAZGVM010000320.1:0-2136 GCA_964528855.1 uncultured Desulfomonile sp.
CGTCGCCAGCAAAACAGCCTTGGGGGAGTAAAGCATTACAACATTTTCCGCTGAACCTGAACTCATTGCCTTGCGCCAATCACCGTAAGCCGTTTCAACCGCCGCCTCATTTGAGGCAGTCGCCTGAACCACCATGATCGATGTTACCAAAAAAACAAAAATAGCAACCGGGATCAATTTCCATTTCGTCATGAGATGATGCCTGTCCTTTCAGTGAGGGCGTTGGGGGGTAAAGTAATGTTAAGTGTATTCATTCGTCTGTCCTGGCCATCAGGCAGAAATCGCCCAGGGTTTAGGAGAGCCATGCCCCTATACAGGAATCCGGAAGGTTTGGCAATAGCTCTTTGGAGCAAGGTATAGTCAGATCCAATGATCCGGATATTTTCTACTGCCGATCAAGTTGTTAAAAAGGACGGCAGCGGCGAGCAAAATGAGAGAACTAAGCGCAGCTGGGAAAACAACATACAGCATTCCCATAGAGCGGATCTGGTCTCCTCCTATGACGGCTATCAATGCTGTTGCTCCTCCAGGCGGGTGAAGGGTCTTGGTGAGGTGCATCAGCGCAATCGATGTTGAAACGGCTAGAGAGGCCGCTAGAACCATATTGTATCCAAATAGCTCTACCGCAGACACACCAATAATGGCTGAAATTACATGGCCACCCACAAGATTGCGGGGTTGAGCCAATGGGCTTCTGACAGCTCCAAAGACGAGAACGGCCGACGCCCCTGCGGGGCCAATCAGCAAGACAACCTCGTAGCCCCTGAATATAGCGGAGTCCAGATACGTGATGATCCCTATTCCTAAAAGAGCCCCAAACCAGGACCAAAAAATTTCTGCTGCGCTGACCCTTGGCGGACTTTGTCCCCCCCCTCGCATTTTCTGGAAATATTTTATCATCAAGGCCTCACCAGCGTGGACCTCACCAGGTCGGTGCGTGTCACCATTCCTACCAATAACCCGTTTGGATCGATTATAGGGGCCCTATTTATTTTCTTTGTCATAAAAATATCGGCAAGATCATGAGCCGTAGTTTCAGGGGTCGCCGTGACAACCGGAGTGGACATGATGTCTCTGATCTGACCTTTTCTGAGCCCGCTCACTATGCACCTGGTTCCGGTCAGGCATTCGGCTATCAATTCCATTACCGTATTGATACCGCCGATACCTACGGCATGAAAGAAATCCTTCTGTGAAACGATTCCGACTACTTTCCCGTCAGAATCCGTCACAGAGGCTCCCGAGTAATTATTTTTGGCCAGTATAAATGCACCGTGTTCCAAGGAATCGTCAGCGGATAATGTTACCACATCACGAGTCATTATTTCCGAACATTTTACCTGGCGGCTAAACCGTTTGATCGCCTGTTCATAGGCTTTTAGGTAAATTTCCCTGAAGTCCCCAAGGCTTATATCCAGATGACCCGGTATCTCAGACATGGCCCTGAAAATGTCTTCTTCTGACAAACTTGCCGGTTCACAAACTCCGGAATTCAGACTACTCATCATTTCTCCTGGTCACGGACGAGAGGCGTTAGGTTTTTCAACGAGTGATTGACCCTTATGAGATTTTCACTTAACCTATAAAGGTCAATAATTCCATGATAAATTCACAGCCATTTCATTCTTAAAAACACTTTATCAACAAAAATAATTTTTTTTCAACAGGAGTTTGCAATATGGCCTTAGTCATGGGTGACGCGGATCACTTGTTGGGAGAACCGATCATCAGGAAACCTCGGGATGGGCAATCACTGATTTATAGGGAACATTCATTTGTCCCCGCTCAATTTGTCGATCAGGAACAGATGGAATCGGTGAGACAGTCCCTCATCGAGGCAGGGCAAACTGCTGAACATGCTCTCGACAGAACAATTGAAACTCAAATATTTCTGAACGGAATAATCAATGAGAACAGAATTGAAATACATCCCCTCGAAAAAAAGCTATTGGAGACTTTGATACAGAATGTGCATCTGCTGGTTCTTCAGCGCTCAATTACAAGCGGGGGCTCATCATCTTTTCTGGTTGATGGCCTTGTCGATTCGTTCTCTAATGACAGTTCGATTGACTGGGAATTGTCCGACGCTTTTTACAACCCTGTCGATGGATCGTTTTCTCCTGTTCCCGTTCGGCC
>CAZGVM010000320.1:2146-2565 GCA_964528855.1 uncultured Desulfomonile sp.
TGTCTGGTCAAAAACTCACTGTGCTCTTCAACAATCCGGATCAACTGGATTTGGAAGGTTTTGTGGGTGAAATAAATTACTGGCGTCAGGATTACAAGGAAGAGGGACATTTCGAGGGAGTTGAAAATTTCTTGACCTCTGGCGCCCTTGTGGATAAGGGCGCAGGGAAGGTGGGATTTCCGGCTTCAAGCCATGGTTTGGCTGTTGGAGAGTTTGTGAGGTGTTACGGGTTCTTGAATTCCGGTTACAATTCCATTCAGTCCGTCGATCAGCTAACGACCGAAAATGAAATTGTTGTAAGCGGCAATTATGTCCCTGAACAGATAAGTTCGGGTTGCGCTTATAGAAAAATTATCTCCATCGATGTTGATCAGGGAAATGTTTCCGTCGAACCTGGAATGGAGGTTGAGTTCCAAAAT
>CAZGVM010000321.1:0-2555 GCA_964528855.1 uncultured Desulfomonile sp.
TGGCAGGAGGACTGGAATAAATGCAAAATCTCTCTTATGTGAACACCATCAATTCAATAGAAGAACGCATAATTTCGGGAGGCTCGATATCGAAGCAAGAAGCCCAGCAATTACTTGATTTGCCTGATGAATTCATTATGGCCCTGGCTGCGTCCGCTGACAGGCTGAGGATTCATTTCAGGGGCTATGATTTCGATTCCTGCTCATTGATAAATGCTAAATCTGGAAGGTGCTCAGAGGATTGTACATTTTGCGCCCAGTCCGGTCGATATAATGGCTCCAGTGAAACTTACGGACTAAGATCGAATGATGAAATAATGAAGGCTGCCGTTTCGGCCCATAATTGGGGGGCCAATCGTTTTTGCACAGTGACCAGTGGAGGCGCTCTCAATGACCAGGACTTTGAAAGGCTCCTGGGCGCGTTGGAGAATGTGAAGAGAGAGGTCGATATCAACCTTGACGCGTCAATTGGTTTTCTGAATGATGATAGAGTTGACAGACTTAAAAGTGTTGGAGTTACCCGATACAATCATAACCTGGAAACCTCGCAGGATAATTATCCCAATATTTGCACCACCCACAGCTTCAAGTAAAGGGTAGAGACCGTCAACAAAGTCTTGTCGAGAGGAATATCCGCCTGTTGCGGAGGAATCATCGGACTGGGAGAGACGAGTTCGCAGAGGTTGGAAATGGCGTTCACTCTGGCGGAAATCGGTGTTGACTGCGTTCCAATCAACATATTGAACCCCAGACCCGGAACTCCTCTTGAGAATGCCAAGCCTCCGGAGCCCCTCGAGATTATCAAGACCATTGCTGTTTTCAGGTTCATATTACCGCAAGCCACTATTAAGCTGGCTGGGGGGCGGGAGCAGAATCTTGGTGACTTCCAGGGCCTTGCATTACGTTCCGGAGCGAACGGGATGATAATAGGAGGCTACTTGACCACTGGAGGCAGGCAGGTAAAAGATGACCTGATGCTCATAACCCGAGCCGGCTTCAGACTTCCCACACGTGCCGGCCTCATGCTGGACGCCGAGACATGCTGATAAATTTTTCAGGGCTCTGACGACCGCACAAACTGCTGTCAATGTCATCGCTATTTGTGCGTCCCGGGAAAATTGCAACAGTTATGTGGCCCTTAGCGTTCCTGCGCCAAAATAACTCTGTGCGCTTCGGAATCCGTAATCAGTGACATCGAGCGCAGGGTTTCCGTTAGCGCTGGGACATCGTAAAAAGTTACAGCTTGAATTCCTACGCTTCTCGCACGTAAGGTATGGCCTTCATTGTCGTCTATAAACAGGACTGCGGCCGGATCTTCCGCCAATATCGAAACAAGGTCCTGAAATATTGTCACATCTCTCTTGCCTTTTCCCAAATGGTAGGAATTTAGAACAGAATCGAACTCTCGAAAAAATTGGTCACGAGCATTCAACTCGTCCAACCAATTGGTCTGATCGCTTAACACCACGACTTTGAGGCCTTTAATCCTCAGCAATCGCACCAGCTCAATCATGGCCGGTCTCAGTATGAAACGTGAGATTATCTCATGTTTCATAACCCTGTCAGTAAGATCGATTCCGGTTATATGTCTCAAAGAGTCCCAGTAATGCTCTTCAGATGAATGTCCGGTGAGGTAACCGGTTTCATAAATTGTATCGGTAGCTAACTGGAAGAAACCGGGACCATCCATGTGGCACATGCGCGCAACGGCAAGCAAGCCATCCCTGAATCCCTCATCAGCCAATACGCCGCCGTAATCAAAAACCACTGTAGAAATGGAGGAGCGAACTTTTTGGTCGATATACCTGGTCATGGTATAAAAACTTCCCATTTAAAAATAGTGATTGATAAAATCGACTGTTAAGATATAATTAAAAATCTGTATTGTTAAGTCAATACATCCTGGAATTCGTCGTCTCGGGCACAACGGCGAGCATCCTTTATGCGTTATGACTATAAAGTTTTTCTTTGACTTCAAGGAAGGCCTACGCTTGTTAAAGCGGTACCATTCATCGAACAGTTCAATAATTAAGGAGTGATGTGAATGAATCATCAGAATTGTGAATCCAACGGTCGGTTGAGTCTGAGGAGTGAGAGAGGGTCATCTGTTTACAGCTTCTTGGGTTACGCAGTTTTGGCGGTCCTGGTGGTTGTGATTTTTTTTGTCTTTCCCTGGGGTCAGTTGATGGGGCCCAAAACCAGCGCGGATGTGGCGGCCGGCAATGACGCCATTGCCAAGAAACAGTTCGACAAAGCGATTGTTCTGTTTGACAAAGCTCTCAAATCAGACCCGAATGATGTAGCGGCCCTAGTAGGCCGTTCAAGAGCTTTCCTCCAGATGGGCGATGTGGCCAAAGCTCTCAATGACGCTAATGCGGCCATTCAGAAATCTCCCAACGTAGCATCGGCTTTCGGCCAGAGAGGCATAATTTTCAAGATCAAACAGCAAAACCCTGAGGCCATCAAAGATTTTTCCAAGGCCGTAGAACTTGACGGAAATTACGCTTGGGCCTATGCTCAGAGAGCTGACCTGTATTCTCGAGCACAGGAAAATG
>CAZGVM010000322.1:0-1838 GCA_964528855.1 uncultured Desulfomonile sp.
TTCGGGTGGTTCTGTGGCCGCCGGTTGTGAAACCGGTTTTGCAGCATGTTGAACCGGTTCGGGCTTTGATGGGGCGCCTGGAAACCACATCACAACGAAAACCGCCACCACGGTCACTACTAACGAAAGGGCCAGAATTACAAGATGACGCGATGACGCTCTGTTTTTGGAAGAATCGCGGCACGGCGCGCATGGCGCCCCTTCCATACATACCTTGTAAACCCTGACCGGATCAGGGATGTTCTTTACCGAATGCGACCCCATCGAGACAAAGTTCAGATCGACCTTTCCTTTGAGCTGATCATAAGCCTCACCCGAGACACATATTCCACCCGGATCAGCAATGCCCTCAAGACGGGCCGCAATGTTCACGCCACTACCGAAAAGTGATCCGTCATGCTCTATGACATCGCCTATGTTTACGCCTATCCGGAATTCAAGCCTGCGATCCTGAGGTAACTCAAGGTTCTTGCCTTTGAAAATTTTCTGCAATTCGACCGCGCAGTTCATAGCGTCCACAACACTGGCGAATTCCAGGAGAAAACCGTCCCCTGCCGTGTCTACCACCCGTCCGCGATGTTCGCCTGTGAGCCTGTGCAGTTCCTGCCGGTATTCCGCCAGCGTCTTTACCGTCGATTCCTCGTCATCGCTCATCAGCCTGCTGTAGCCCTTGACGTCGGCGTGCATTACTGCGGCCAGTTTACGCTTTATGTTTTCCTGCTCGGCCATTCTGTGGACCTCGAATGTTTCCCCGGAGATCGATCCGTTACAAAACATGCGCCGGATCAAGATAATTCTAGCGTGACTTGCCGATGGATAGCAATTGTTTGGTATACTGTTGGTAGCAGATTAACTCGCGCTTTTATCCCAAGGGGGTCTCTCATGTCTACTTCAAGGGCGTTTAACATCATAAAGCTTCTCCTGGCTATTTCCATGATTCCGGTGTCCGTATCGTATTCATCAGCCATGGAACATCTTCAAAAATCTTTGGGCCAAACCGTATACGCCCCTGTCTATTCGCACATCTACGTTGGCGCCCAGGGACAGGAATTCCAGCTCGCCGCTACACTCTGCATCCGCAACACCAGCATAGACAATCCAATAAAGCTGGAATCGGTCGGATACTATGATTCGGCCGGCAAACTTTTACGCAACCTGATCGAAATTCCCTTAAAAATGGGCCCGCTCGGTTCAAGCCATTATTTCATAGGCGAATCCGACACATCTGGAGGTTTTGGCGCGTTTTTTCTGGTTAAGTGGTCTTCGGAAACCAAAGTGACTGAACCTGTCATAGAAGTGGTTGCGGCCGGGACTAGGTCCGGGCAGGGCATATCATTCATATCGACGGGCAAGGTAATTGAGTGACGTCCCCTGGCTATTTTGCAATCAGTCTGCCTATTTCAACCAGTAGATTCGGGGGCAATATCGGCTTTTCCAGAATCCTGTCAATTCCGGGATGATTGATATCGCGTTCGATTCCAAGGGGCCGAGCCGCCCGTTGACCGCCAATTATCGCCCCACATGACGTTCACATAAAAAAAACTTGACGATTGATATGCTTTTAAAGCTAAATGCCGCAGGGACAATGCTCGTTAACATCACCAGCAGCGAGGTTCATTCTAATGAATAAAACCGTGCCGAGTATCGCGCCCGCTCCCGAACACGATGCCCAGCAAAATCAGGCAAGGTTGATGTCAAACCAGATGGGCGTCTATTACAGCAACTGCGCAATGGTTGCCATGAGCCCCAGAGACATCTCACTCTATTTTGGCCGTTATGTCCCCACAAGGGATAACAAGGGTTCCCAGCAACTCACAGAACTCTACGAACGACAGATA
>CAZGVM010000322.1:1848-2555 GCA_964528855.1 uncultured Desulfomonile sp.
AATCCGGTAAAAAAATTCCCTGACACTTTTTTTCTTCGGCTCGATAGAGCCTCTGGTATGGATCGAGCCGGAGAAAAAAATTTAATTTTTTCTCATAAAACTCTTGACTTTGCAAAATCCCATGTTAATACTTCATCTATCGTAGAAGTATTCTACGGGTAAACCAATTCCCCACACCTAGAAGCTCCGGGACATAAAGCCCAGTGGTATGGATGCATTCTAAGCGTGGCGCCGGTTGGAAGAACTCAGGTTTTTCCGTGCGCGTATCCGTTTAGGTTGTGTTTAACCAGGGCATCATCAGTCCGGGGCGTCCCTCAAAAATCTCGAGCATTCAAACAAACCCCAAAATGATGATCCCCCATAACTGGAGTTTAATAGTTCCTTCGCAGGAACCTCCATATACCTGACGAATCAACAATTCGGGGGTCATCATGAAAAAGAGATGGTTCGGAATCAAGGCAAAGACCTACTCCAGCAAAGTCACACTGGAGCAGCTCGAAGAAAGAATAGTGCTCGACGCGTCGGTTCCTGCGACTTCCGTGGATAACCCGGACAATCCAGAGAATCAACAGGTCGAACAACAGGCTCAGGATACAAATACCCCCGACGCCCAGAACGCGCCAACCCAGGCCGCAGCCGACGCCGCCACATCCAGCGATCCCCTCGGTGACATCTATAACCAAGACCTCAGTCAGGTTCTTGTTACC
>CAZGVM010000323.1:0-2554 GCA_964528855.1 uncultured Desulfomonile sp.
GTATTGTGCTGCTCTTCCTTATGCCATTACTGACAATGAGACTTTTTTCCGAGGAGAAAAAAACGGGGTCCATCGAGTTGCTCATGACTTATCCGATATCCGATCTCTCAGTCGTCATGGGTAAATTTCTGGCCGCATTCTCTGTCCTGATCATCATGCTGTCCGGAACATTCAGTTATCATGTCATTCTGTGGAGGCTCGGAGGATTTGATGTCGGTGTTTTTTTGACGTCGTACCTTGGCCTGATCATGATGGGCGCTGCATTCATCGGACTCGGAGTTTTCGTCTCTCTACTCACTGAAAACCAGATAATAGCCGCCACCGTGACTTTTGGACTTGCCCTGCTTTTCTGGATCATAAGCTGGACTTCCTCCTTTGTCGGTACGACCTCCGGCTATATTCTCAAACAGATGTCAATACTTGAACGAATGGATTCTTTCCATAAGGGAGCGCTCTCTCTTTCAGACCTCACTTTTTTCATGTTCTTTTCAGCATTTTTCATTTTTTTGTCTCTCAGATCGCTGGAATCCATGCGCTGGAGGGGATAATTCATGAAAAACTCAGACAGCATGCAAAAAATTGTCCATGGCGGAAGCTCAATTGTCGGTATAATCATATTTCTTGCCATAATCATTGGGCTGCAATACATATCCATCAATAATCCGATAAGATGGGACATGACTCAGGAAAAACAGCATACCCTGTCGCCTCAGAGTGTCAGGATCATTGAGCAGTTCAAAGAAAAAAATGTGCCGGTAGAGGTACTTGCATTTTATGAATCCAAAGACCAGAGACAAAGGGTCGAACTCTCTGACCTGATCGATCGTTACAGGGATGTGTGGGCAGGATTGAGCTACTCTTTTTATGATCCTGACAAAGATCGTGCCATGGCCCTACAAAACAAAATTGATTCCTACCCCACAACGGTGCTCAGGTCAGGAGGAAAAACAGAAAGAATTTCAAGTGTGGATGAAGAGTCACTAACCAATGCTTTGTTAAAATTGCAAAGAAATGAAACAAAAAAGATATATTTTCTCAAGGGCCATGGTGAGTTGTCATCATCATCCACTGATCAGATGGGGCTTAGCATTGCAAGGGAAAGGATTATAAAACAGAATTATGTTGCAGAGGAACTGCTTTTGCTGCAAACGTCCGAAGTTCCGCCTGACACTGCCGTTCTAATAATCGCCGGACCAAGGACCGACCTTATGCCTGAAGAACTGAGATCTATCGATCGATTCCTGGCTCGAGGAGGCGCCATCATGGTGATGATGAATCCTTTTCAGAGCCGGGATTTTTCCAGGAATCTCTCACAATACGGTTTTGAACTGACTGACGACATCGTGGTGGATAGAATGAGTCAGGCGCTCGGCGGCGATTATCTGATGCCGGTGATCACATCTTACACCCCATTCCCGATAACCAAAAACTTTGATGTGGCTTCATTTTTCCCACAGGCTCGCTCCGTAAAGCAATCCGGTAATTTGTCTGAAAACATAACAGCCGTTGAATTGGCTTTCACCAGTCCGGCCTCATGGACGATCTCGGAATCCCAGCTTCTATCAGGTTCTGCGGAATTTGACGAAAAATTCGGCCAGAAAGGTCCTATTCCGGTGATGGCCGTTTCAACCATCTCGACAGGTGTCCTGGCTGGCGGTTTGGATCAGGCCAAACCGGAAACCAAAAAAGAAACCAGCGATGATCCAAAACCGGACTCTAATTCAATAAACGAAAAATTGTCAACTTCGATGATTGAAAAGACCGCTACTAAATCCAGGGTAGTAGTTTTTGGGAGTTCACAGTTTGCAGCCAACAAATTTTTTAAATTGCAGGGGAATGGCGATTTGTTTATGAATACGGTATCATGGCTGGCTGAAGATGAAAATCTCATATCAATCAGACCAAAGTCAATAAAAGCGCAACCCGTAGTTTTGACCGCTGATGATTCGATGATTGCGCTGATTGTCACTGTAGTCTTGACACCTTTAGCGGTGGTGATTGCAGGTGTTGTCGTCTTTTTTTATAGAAGGAGAACATGGGCCGCCTGAAAGAGGACGGTCATTTTTCACCAAAAATTTAATTCAAGAGAGCTTCCCGAAATGAAACCATCACGGCTACTTGTTTATGCTCTGGTTCTTTTGGCAGTTTCATCTTACATTTTTTTTGTCGAGCATGGTTACAAAGAGCGCAAACATTCTCAGGAAATTCATGATGCAAAGTTCTTTGGACTGGATAAAGAAAAAATAACCCAAGTCGATGTTCACGGGACATCTGGAATCGATCTCCAGTTGCGTAGGCCTGCCTCCGATTGGGTTATTGTAAATCCCATAAAAAGCAGGGCAGACGAATTTGCCGTAAACGCCATGCTCAATGCCATCTCCGAGGCCTCTCCGGAAAGAATGATAAGTGACAGGGAGATCAAATGGGATGATTACGGATTTGACCAACATACTCTCACCGTGGACATAGGCACAGACCAGGGGAAAAATCATAAGCTGGTTTTTGGGGCTCAAAATCCCTCAAAATCCTCATATTATGCAAAACTGGATAATGA
>CAZGVM010000324.1:0-2547 GCA_964528855.1 uncultured Desulfomonile sp.
ACAGTTGGGCAAACGCCTCATAGTAATACCCTGAGCTGATCTCCTGCGAAAATTTTACAGCACGGGCTGTTTTAAACTCGTATGTGAATTGCACTGATTCCTCGAATGACAGGACCCCGGGCAAGCCAGGATACGCTGTGATATATGTCTTGAACTCAAAAATTGACCACAAATTCCTTGCGTACATGGCCCCCACAAATGGGATACCCAGGCTGACTTCCAGGCCGACCCTCTGAGCGGAATTAAAGCTCACTCCACCGCCTGGAATCTGGTTATATGGAGCCGTGTAATCAGCCATTAAGGAATCATACTGAAATCCGATCATTGCGGTAACCGACTGTGAGAAGGCGTAATCGATAGAAAATTTAAGGTTATAAAGGGTTGTTTTTGTTTTCCAGGTTCTCTCGGGGATTTGCCCAGAGTTGCCCAGATAGGTTTCATCGACCCTGTAATCGGCTGGGATCAAATACCCCACGCTCGGTGTAAAACCGATGGGAAAGGCGCTTTTGACGGGCACTACAAGTTCCGTCCAAAGGCCCTCCATTTTCGCCGACTGCTGTAAGCTCTTGATTGAATTATTGCCTTGAGCCCCGTACATGTTGACGTTAAGAATATTCGTCCGTGTAGGCAGCATATATCCGATCAGGACACGGGGCTGTACAAACACCACCGGCCCCGGATCGTCGAACCAGTTCCATGCGTGGGCCCTGGCCGCCGGTGCAAACAGGCCAAAAGTAATCAAAGACAAAATTATAAGTTTTGAGGCTTTATGCTTCAATGCGGTTTTCCGGGAACTTTTTTGTTGAATGGATCGACCGGACATGCAAATCATGCCTTCCAATAATTCAGAAAAGCACAGCTATACTATCCATATTATACAGCAAGTTATAACAATTTACTAATGTTTTTATTTATATAAAAATGATTCAACAGGTTAAATGTTAGTTTTGGCTTTTCGGGTGAACTCTATTTGTAGGTCATTTCCTCACGAACGAACCTGTCAAAATCTCTGATGGCGTGTTCGTAGTTTTCGCCGTCAAATCTTAGGAACAGGTAATAGACATTCTGTTCGCCTGGGACGATGTAGAGAATCCGGTGCTGTGGAATGACCGGACCCAGTAAAATTGGGATTTTGGCGCCGGTGGGGGAATCTTCTATGGAGCTTTTTGTCCATCCTTCGGGGATTTTAAAATCTTCAGAGAGGTCCTTTTCATTGAGACGTTTTCTTTTGCGTATATACTTGGTTCGAAAGATCACCTTGTAGGAGTTCTTGCCGTTGATCATGGTGTATTCTTCGGTGTCGCCCGGTCTTATGACCTCGCCGCCGGGGAATAAGGCCGGATAATGAATGGCAAGATTTTCTACGGGTCTGGATGTGGGGGCTTTCCTGATTTCTATGAACTTGTCGTCGTCATTGTCTCTGAATTTTGTGGTGGTTTCATCTTCGTAGATGATGGGTATCGGAGGTGAACTGAAATCCTTGACCTGGGCCCGTCCAAAACAGCCGGAAACAAATAAGGCCACCGTCACAAGAATCACCGAACTGATACGGATTATGTTCTGACGATGGCGTTTATGCGCGCCTGTATTGAGCGTCATTTGATAAGCTCTAGTTTAAACTTTAACCTATACTTATCATTCCGCCAAAATTTCCGCTACTACAAGAAACAGGTCGGAATCCCTGACCACTCCTACAAGCTTTTGAGATTCGTAGACAGGCAGGATATTGATTTTATTTCTATAAATGAGTTTTAGGGCGTCCAGGACGCTCGAGTTAGAATCGATTGATCCCTTTATTTTCAACATCACATGCTCGATTTTTGTTTCCGAGTTCTTTTTCACCCGCGCTCTGAAGCTGAGCCTGGTCTCATCGAGTTCCTCTGAACCGGCCTGCGCATAGGTCATTGAGATGCCCAGTGATTCGAACCTGGCAAGGATACCGCCCGCTATCTCGGGTATAAGCGCGGCAAGGATCGTAGAAAAATTGGCTATGCCGACAAGAGTCCCTTCATCGTTTACTACCAGGATGTTTCGGTGACCCGCTTCAGTGCATTTCCCGTGCTCGCTCGTGCAATATATCTTGCGTAGAAGTGGAACCGTTTCCGACAGAGTGTCCCCGATCCTGGCCACCGCATAGTCTGAAATGGGAATCATTATTTCTTTGACTTGTATCTCAGAGGGCATTTGCCTTTCCTCCGTATTTCGTGAGTTTCTTTGACTGGAAAAACTGTAAAAAAATTGGACCTAGTGCCCGCCGGTCCCTAATATTCCACTGGCGGCTACGCTAAGAATTATCACCTCGAGCAACGAAAGGGCAGCGTACAGCTTGTCATCATTTTTCCAAAGCGTCGGAATGATGACGAGGAAACAAAGGATCGTAATTCCCGCCAGGACTGCAATTCCTATAAAATTCAGGAAATCGCCGTAGCCGACCAAAGAAACCCAACTCCAGCCCGCATGCACATTCGCCTTGTGCAAGTACTGCGAGACACTCATCGACCAGTAGTTTGGAATCTCGGCGACGGGAATGTAGGGTTTCATGATCCC
>CAZGVM010000325.1:0-1501 GCA_964528855.1 uncultured Desulfomonile sp.
GGCTACATATATGTCAGGGCGGAATACCCGCTGGCCATACAGCGCCTGGAAAAAGCCATCAAAGACGCCAGAGATTATGGTCTTCTCGGTAAGGACATTCTTAATTCCGGCTTTAATTTCGACATTGGGATAGCGCCTGGAGCAGGGGCGTTTGTTTGCGGGGAATCCACAGCTCTTATGTATTCCATTGAGGGCAAGCGTGGAATGCCAAGAATCAAACCTCCCAGAAGCGCTGAAGCCGGCCTGTGGAACCAACCGACAAACCTGAATAATGTGGAAACCTTTGCCAATTTGAACCCCATCATACTTAACGGCGGCCAATGGTTCGCTTCCATAGGCACCGAAGGCAGCAAGGGGACAAAGGTTTTTGCGCTTACCGGCGCAATAGCGAATGTCGGCCTTGTGGAAGTGCCGATGGGGACTTCACTCAAGACTCTGATATTCGATATCGGTGGCGGTATTCCCAAAAAGAGAAAATTCAAGGCGGCTCAGATTGGCGGCCCTTCAGGTGGTTGCATTCCGAATGGAATGGAAGACGTCGAAATAGACTATGAGTCTCTCCAGGGTGTCGGAGCAATGATGGGATCAGGCGGCGTCGTCGTAATGGATGACATGACTTGCATGGTTGATACCGCCAAGTTCTTCACCAATTTCAGTGTCGATGAATCGTGTGGCAAATGCACTCCCTGTCGTGAAGGTCTCAAGGCCATGTACGACAAGCTGGCGGACATTTGTGAGGGGCGAGGCCAGGAGGGGGATGTCGAATTCCTGATCGAGTTGGGCAACCATGTTAATGACACGTCTCACTGTGGTCTTGGTAAAAGCGCCGCTAACCCTGTGTTGTCAACCATCAGGTATTTCAGGCACGAATACGATGCCCACATACGTGACAAGCACTGCGACGCTCTTGTGTGTCCTGATCTGATCGACTTTATCGTGTTGGAGGACAAGTGCAAGATGTGCGGAGCCTGTTTCAAGGCTTGTCCTTCAGCGGCTATTGCCTGGGAGAAGAAAACTGTAGCCAGGATTGATCTGGAAAAATGCACTAAATGCAGAACCTGTATCCAGACGTGCAAATTTGGGGCTATACGATAGGATTCACGCCTGTTTTTGAGAGGCGGAATTGGCTAAGACATCAGGTTGATTTTTAGAAAAACTGTGGGCTCACGTGGTTTGGTTTAATTGTTCCCCCGGGGGAACTCATGAACTGAGTCAGAATCCATTTTGCGAGTAGAAATCTATGGTTACTTTGACCGTTGATGGCGTTAAGGTTTCGGTAAAAAAGGGTAGTTCCATTCTCGAAGCGGCTCAGGCCGCGGGCGTGCGCATTCCTACCCTATGTCACGACAAACGTCTGATTCCCTACGGAGCGTGCCGGCTATGTATAGTGGAAGTCACGGCGCGCGGCAAGACGCGCACCATGCCGGCTTGTTTTAACCCTGCTCGTGATGGTATGGAGGTCGCCACTAACACTCCTGCCCTGAACGCGTCCCGGCGGACT
>CAZGVM010000325.1:1511-2547 GCA_964528855.1 uncultured Desulfomonile sp.
CAGCTCATGTTGCTGCTGCGGTCACATCCTTTGCTGTGCCCAAACTGCGACGCCGCTGGTGATTGCGAACTACAGAACCTTGTCTTTGAATACGAAATACCTGATTTGCCTTTTGCTCGTCAGGCGCGCTATTTCCATGTTGACAATGATTCGAATTTTATCAGGTTCAACATGAACCTCTGCATCCGATGCGGCATGTGTGTCAGGATATGTGAGGAAGTCCAGGGGCAAAGCGAGATCAGTTTTATAAACAGAGGCATGAACGCAGAAGTATCTACCGATTTCGACCGTCCTCTTGATTGCGAATTCTGTGGTCAGTGCGCCGACATATGCCCCGTAGGAGCTATCGCGTCGAGATGGCTGGTAGGCACTGGAAGAAGATTTGAGTTGTCCCATGTCACTACCACCTGTTCCTTCTGCAGTTTAGGGTGCGCTCTAAGACTAGAAGAAAAGGATCAGGCGATCGTTTATGTCAACTCACCTCATGAGGCTCCCAACGAGGGAAGTCTTTGCGTGAAAGGTCGCTACGGATGGACATACGCATTTTCTGAGCGGCGCCTTGAAACTCCGCTGGTTAAGAAGAACGGCGTGCTTACCGAATCCACCTGGGAAGAGGCCCTGGCTGCAGCAGCCGATGGGCTGGCGAAGGTCCGGAAAACTCACGGGCCTCAGGCAATCGGGGCTTTAGGGTCAGCGCGTCTGACGAACGAAGAAGCCTACGTCTTCAACAGGTTTGTAAAATCCGGCATGGGCTCTTCAAATATCGATCATGGCGGCGGCGTTTCCTATCAGGCTCTGGTAGACGGACTGGCGGACGTTTTTGGTTATCCTGCCTCCACCAATTCAATTCGTGAGTTGAGGAATGCGAAAGCCATCCTTTTGATCGGGGCCGACCTTACCGAATCCCATCCGATTGCCAAGAATGAAATTATAATGGCTTCCGGCAGGAAACGCGCAAAGGTCATAGTCATAGATTCTGTCAGGACGAAACTTTCCGATAGAGACGGCGTGTTTATCAAAGCTCCTCTCGGTTCTG
>CAZGVM010000326.1:0-2482 GCA_964528855.1 uncultured Desulfomonile sp.
TGTCGCTGTGGAAGAATTCCTGGAGATGTGGTGTGACATTTTCTGGGCAAATCCGGATGTGATCGGGATCGGTAAATCATTAGCTCAGCGCTATAACGTTCATCTTATGTCAAATACCAGTGAGGCCCATTACGAATGGATAATAAAGAGGTTCCCCGAAGTTGTCTTCTACCGGAAGGCCGCCTTGTCTTATCAACTTGGATGCATGAAACCTGAGCCTGAATATTACTCCAAAGCCCTCGAACTTTTCGACTCCGACCCTGCCTACTCCCTATTTATCGACGATATTCAGGAAAATCTGGATGGCGCAGCATTTTTTGGAATTCGGACGATTAGGTTTGAGGGCTCAGAGAACTTGATGAAGCGACTTATTGATCATGGAGTGACACTTTGACACAGACTTCCGAAAACACCAATAATAATGTCCCGATCAGAATTGATGGCTTTAAATTTGGCGCCGTATCCGCCCAAGTAAAAAAGCCTGGATACGTTCGGATGGATTTTGGCCTTGTGGTAACTGAAGGGCCGGCCGTGACAGCAGGGGTGACAACCCAGAACCTTGTTCACGCCGCTCCCGTAACCATCACCCGTAGAGTCATCTCCAGAGGTTTATGCCAAGCTGTGATGGTAAACTCCGGCAACGCCAACGCCTACACAGGGCCGGTAGGGCTGGAGGACGCCGAGTATCTTGTGAATACCCTATCACGCGCCATCTCGATAGACTCTGAGCTGATCATTCCCATGTCCACCGGAGTTATCGGAGCCAGATTGCCGGTCGATCGGATGAAATCCCGAATCACTAGCCTGATCGAGTCTGCCGGTCCGGATGGGTTCCATGATGTGGCCCAGGCTATTTTGACCACCGACACCGTTCCGAAAATAATCCAGTTAAACGCTGAACTCTCAACCGGTCCTTTTACCATTGCTGGAATGTGCAAGGGCGCTGGGATGATCGCTCCCAATATGGCCACCATGCTGGCTCTGCTTATGACCGACATCAGAGTGGACCATGGTTTTCTCACGGAAACCTTCAGCGAATGTTGCGACTTGAGCTTCAACAGGATCACAATAGATGGGGACACCAGCACCAATGACACTGCACTATGCCTGTCTGGCGGCGGACTCAACTCCTGCGACTTGTCCAAATTAACGAGGGACAGGGAAATTTTCGTTGATCTGCTTAAACAGGCCTGTCTCAGCTTGGCTGAACAAATAGTCATGGATGGCGAAGGGGCCACTAAGTTTGTCGAAGTCTCTGTCACTTCTGCCGCCGATGAAAGGTCAGCGGGGATAATAGCCCGGAAGATAGCCGATTCCCCATTAGTTAAAACAGCCTTTCACGGAGAAGACCCCAACTGGGGTAGAATTATCTGCGCGGCCGGAAATTCAGGAATATTTTTTGACCCGTCGGCGGTTGACCTGTTCATCGGTCAAGTTCCAATCGTACAGGATGGCAAGCTTGTGGAAGGGGACTGGGAGAAGAAGGCTCATCAGGTGATGCAGAACAGGAGTTTTGCAGTGACTCTGGACCTTAAAATTGGAAATGGTCGGGCAACGATAATGACGTCGGATCTGTCCGAAGAATATGTGACCATTAATGCCGACTACAGATCATAGGCTGAAATCGGCAAATCTATGTCTGGCACAAATCAGGTCATGATCCTTGTAAGCGGCCACGGTTGCGTATTGAAGTCACTTCCGAGACGTTGTTATTTCTTTTGTTCATGGTCGGGATTACCAGTCTATGTCCCTTGATCAGTTTTCTGTTTAGATTCACATCAGGGTTGAGGCCAGCCAGTTTATCTTGGGTTGCGCCATATTTCTTGAGAATGCCCTTCAGCGTATCACCTCTGGACACCACGTGATAAACGGGCTTTGGCTGGTAGTCCTGCTTCAAACGCTTCAGATTGGCCAGCAAGAGTTGTTTCTTACCGGCTGGAATCCTCAATGGAAAGGAAGGGCCATCTGGCGGGGTGACCCCGCGGACCAGCGCCGGATTGAAATCGGTAAGTTTTTCGTCTGTCTCCCCAAGCGCCTTTGCTATATCTCCTATTTGGTAAGAACCTTCAACCGTTACATATTCTGCCGTTTCCTGGTCTATATTTTCTTTAAGCTTGCTGAACCCATATTTTGCGGGATTTTTGGCGATTATCGTCAAAGCTTGAAACCGTGGCAGGAATTCCCGGGTTTCTTTCTGGAGTTTCCTGCTGGAACAGATGTCATCATATTCCGTGGCGTCCTCTTGACAAAGGACCTTATTCAGCTTGTTTTCACCTGAGTTATATGCGCTTAAGGCTAACCTCCAGCATCCGAACATGCCGTAAAGATCCTTGAGATAGAGCAAAGCGGCTTTCGTAGATTTCTCCGGATCAAGCCTTTCATCCACATAACTATCGACTCTCAGGCCATAACTCCTTGCAGTTGCAGGCATGAATTGCCACATCCCCAATGCGTTTGACGTCGATTTGGACTCAGGATCGGC
>CAZGVM010000327.1:0-2477 GCA_964528855.1 uncultured Desulfomonile sp.
CCGAATAAAAGGGGGAAACGCCCTCAAGACATTCATTTAACGCCTTGAAGACCGCCGGTTTGTCATCCGGATGAATGCGGCTCTCCCACGAGGCTATATTCCTGTCTACATCCTCCACGGAATAACCTAGCTGGGCATGCCAGATTTCATCCTGGAACAAGTCCCCTGATTGTACGTGCCAATCCCAAACTCCTAAATCCGCCCCTTTTAACGCAAGTTCCAATCGCTGAAGTATTTCAGCCCGTTC
The DNA here is from genome assembly GCA_964528855.1 of uncultured Desulfomonile sp. Classification (GTDB taxonomy): domain Bacteria; phylum Desulfobacterota; class Desulfomonilia; order Desulfomonilales; family Desulfomonilaceae; genus CAITZA01. The sequence continues at coordinate 248 of CAZGVM010000327.1, forward strand.
CTTCGCAGCGTCTTGCATCTGAACTGAATTTTCCTGGAGGATCCTGTAAGCCTCTTTACATTGAGTCACATCCATGAAAGTAAAAATTATGCCTGCCGAAAGATCCGACTTGTCAACAGCGGTCAGGTTCAATAACACATCGATTGGAACGCCGTCTTTCCGAACAAAACGTGTAGCGGCTTGGGCCTTACCATCAGACCTGATTTTTCGATAAAGGACGTCTCCCACTCTTTGAAACTCGCTGTCAGTTTCATAAAGAATCCTGGTGCTCAACCCACAGATTTCCTCCTTTGAATACATTGTGCTTTTACTGAAAGCATCGTTTGCCAAAAGGATGGTCCTATCTTTGGTGAAACCAATGGCTACTGGAGCGAAGCGTAAGACTTTGTCAACTGTATCCATGTTGTAGCTTAGAGCATCCAGCGCCGCTACTCGGGCCTTAAGTTCATTTTCCAACACAGCTTGAGCCTTCAGGCGAGTCTCGGCAAGTTTCTCGGCTGCTGCGTTGTGTTTCTGGAGAAACGCAACATAGGCTATGACCAAGCACGTCAAGAGAAGAAAACTGGAAAGGACTAATAAAGGCGACTTTGATTTTATTTGCCACTGATGGTTCCCTGGTTCCGGTGTGCAAACCGCAATCCATTTTCTTCCCCAAACTTGGAAGTCTTTTTTCATCTCTATCACACACCCGGAGCTGAGATACTCTCCTATACCTGAATTGGAAACGGTTCTATTGTCCTCAAAGCTACAATATAAAGACCGGTCTGTCTCCTCTTGCTCGTAGACACATACATTGATTCCCCCTGTCTGGCGTCTCTGAAAAATTCGGGAGAAAAAATCACCTGTCCTAAAAACCGCCAGAAAAAATCCCTGTAGGTTTTTACGCCTATCCTCCACCGAATGTATGGGAATTCCTTTGTTGTAAAGTGGCACGAACACCAAAAATCCGGATTGAGTCCCCTTTTCTTGTACAAGCAGCACCTGTTCAGTTGCAACCATGTTCCCCGAGTCTCTCGCTAGTTCCATGGCATGATGTCTGAGAGGTTCGGAGGCCAGATCAAATCCGATGGCAGTGTCGTTGCCGGCTAGTGGTTCTACGTAGTAGACGGGAAAGTATTCTGACTGCTCTGATCGTTTGACAAGTTTGCCCTGCAAGTTTTTTTCTGAAATCTCAAAATTAGTAAAGCCATCCCTGCGAGCGTCCTCAACTAATGTGGAGAAACTTTCATTCGTGACCCTTGGAATCCATTCTAAAGCCTGGAAACCGAGATTCTGATCCAGAATTCTTTTTACAAATATCCTGAACTCTTTCCGAGTAACTTGGTCAGAAGCGCAGTAAAAGTCATGTAAGAAGCCCAAGACGGATTCGATGTCTCCTATTCTATCATTCAGGACACTAAACTCTTTGTTGGCGGCCGTTTCAAAATTAATTTTGTTGATCGCTTGTTCTGATTGCAGATCAGCACGATATCCCAGAAGAGAGATGACGATTCCAACTATGGCGATCAGTAACAAAACAGTCCATTCGATGGGGGACCTGGACTTGCCATAAGCTCGAAGGGTTTTGAGTAGTGACATCGGTAACCTCAATCAGATACAGAATCAAGGGCAAGCGCACAATAATTGCTAAAGACAGCATCCTACGAAATAGCTCACTATTTGCAGTTGAAAACTTGAATAATAGTGAACGCCGATCGGAGAAATATTATCCAAAAAAAGAAATGGTGGCAAGTTGTCTAGGACTTCCTGAGTGGTCTCTCTGAGCCTTTGACGCCATAGAGTCTGATATTCCTCACAGAGACGGTTCATCTGGCGGTGGCTCCTACACCAGTACATCGATACAATTCGGCCAGAGCTGGAAGTGACGAAAATACTCTTGAGGTCTATTGAACCATCTTTACAGGACATGCAGACATATGTGGTTGGACCGATAGCGGTGAAAAGCTGCCTTTAGCTCCTTAATCCAGTTCTGCGCCATCCAAAGATGCTCAAGGAATCAGCTTTCCTTTTGCTGTTGGATCATACTTCATATAACAGTATTGGTTCAAAATAGGTACGGTTTTTTCGCTTTCCGGAGGGTGTTCGCGGCAGGCTAACGCGGCGTATCATTGCATTTGGTAGGAAACTTTGCACCTAATCCCAAAAATGCTAAGCTATTCTTAAATCTATCCACGATTCTTTATCATTGCTAAGATGAGGAATAACAATGAGGTTGACCAGAACAGATGAA
>CAZGVM010000328.1:0-2445 GCA_964528855.1 uncultured Desulfomonile sp.
ACAACACACGGAGCAAAGACAATGCCTGAAAATGATCATACCCGAACTGCAGATTGGGCGGCCGGTCTGAGGTATCGGGCGGAAGCCGAGGTCAATCAAGAAAGTTTGTTGTCCGACGACCTGTCAAAACTGTCCATTGACGAAATACGAAGCCTGTTCCATGAACTCCGGATCCAACAGACAGAGTTGGAACTGCAGAATCAGGTTTTACGAGAGGCTGAATTGGAGTTATCCAAGTCAAGGGATGAGTATGCCGATCTCTACAACTTAGCTCCAGTGGGATTTCTCGCTGTTAGCGGCAAGGGCATGATTCTTCAGGCAAACCCCGCTGCGGCCAAAATGTTGGGTATAGACAGTGAAATGCTATCAAACAAGCCTCTTTCGAGTTTTGTCGTTCCGGAAGACCAGGACAAATACTATCTAAATAAAGCAATTCCAGGGGTCTGCAATGTTCGTCTGACAAGGTCTAACGCGACCTCATTTGACGCTGAATTGAATGTTACCCCAATCATTGATCCGGATGGCGACTTCAAGCAGTTCAGATTGACAATATCCGATGTCACGGATCGCAGACGGGCCGATAGAGCGCTGGCCGAAAGCGAACAACGGTATCGCCATATGATGGAGATCACAAATGAAGGCGTCTGGGCATTGGGCGCTGATCTCAGGACAACGTATGTCAACGAAAAGATGGCGCTTATGCTGGGTTATTCTGTAGATGAAATAATTGGCAAACCTGCCGAGTCATTCATGTTTGAGGAGGACATTCACAGCCACGAGCAGAATATGGAGTTGCGCCGCCAAGGCGGTAACCAATTTTATGAAAGACGCTTCAAGAAGAAAGATGGTTCGGTTCTCTGGACGACAGTTTCAGCTACAGGGACTCATGACCATGATAGAGCGTTCTGCGGTACCTTTGGAATGTTTACGGACATCACGCAAAGAAAGGTAGCCGAGGAAGAGTTGCGCATCAGGGACGCCGCTGTCGATAAAGCTATGTCGGCTATTGTCTTTGCATTCCGGGACGGCACTATCTCTCATTGCAATCAATCATTCGTGAAAATGTGGGGCTTTGATGACTCTCGAACCCCTATCGGGATGCATGTGTCAAGCCTGCATTATGACCAGGAGGACTTTTCCAGGGCCTACACCGCATTTGAACAGAATGGTCAGTACCGTGGGGTTCTGGGGGCCAGAAAGGTTGATGGGACAAAGTTTTTCGTGGAAATGACGGCTAACAGGATAAACGATGAAGACGGCAACACGCTCCTCTTTATGGGCTCCTTTCTAGATGTGACTGTCAATATACAGGCTGAAGAGCAACTGCGTATCAGTGAAGCCAATCTCCGGTCACTTATCGACGCGATCGGTGAGCCAGTTTTCCTCATCGATACCGACGGTGTTCTTATAACCGCGAACCGAAGCCTTCCCCAGAACCTAGCGCCCGGCAAGTCCGACATGGTGGGTAAATGTGTATATGATTTCTTGCCGTCTGATGTGGCCGAGCGGAGACGAAATTGGGTCGATGAGGTGTTTCAATCGGGTCTTCCTCTTGAGACGAAAGATCAACGTGATGGACGTGATTTCCGACATTCCTTTTATCCGGTTTTCAATGCTCAAGGAATGGTTGATCGAGTGGCTGTTTATTCCAAGGAAATAACTGAGTGGCTGCGAATGGCGACGGCGATCAGAGAGGGTGAAGAACGCTATCGTCAATTTATAGAGACGGCAAATGAAGGGATATTGTTTTTAGATAAAGATTTCAAGATTACTTTTGTGAACAAACGCTGGACCGACATGATGGGCTACACTTTAGATGAGATGCTTGGTAAGCATGCGGATTCATATGTGCTAGAGGAGGACCTGCAGAGTCATAGAGAAGCCCTTGAATTGAGACGACAGGGAGTGAGTCAAACATATGAGAGACGCTTTAGGAAGAAAGATGGCTCGTCCATCTGGACGATACTCAGCGAAACTCCAATCATGGATGAGCAAGGCAAAATCGGTGGTTCATTTGTAATGCTCACAGACATCACCGATAGGAAACGATCGGAAGAGGCGCTTAGAAAAAGTGAGCAAAGTCTTCGGCTGGCCCTTGAAGCTGCAAGAGCCGGCACCTGGGAATGGGATGTCCCTATGAGGGAGGGACACTGGTCTGGTGAGTTATGGGAATTAGCTGGGCTTGATTCCAAAGAGTTCAGGTCTTCACATGAGACGTGGTTAATGGCGGTGCATCCTGGTGACAGGACTACTATAAAAAAAACGGCCCTGGAAGCCGTCGCAAAAAAGCAGGAGATAAACTTCGAGTGTCGTATTCAGCGCCCGTCAGGCGAAATCAGGTGGTTGATGGCCAGGGGCGCTCCCCTATTTGATGAGTATGATAATGTCACTGGTTATTTGGGAATCGGACTGGACATCACGGAGCAGAGGCAGGTTATAGAATCC
>CAZGVM010000329.1:0-1718 GCA_964528855.1 uncultured Desulfomonile sp.
AGGAGGGGGACTCCATTTTCCCTTTGATACCGCCGGGCGAGGACTCAACATTACGTTTCCTGGCCTCTCCAGGTCAGGATACGCGAGCGCTGAGCATAAGTCTCGGTGAGTTGGAAGCTTCCAGAGATGATCAGACCCTTGCCGCCGCCCTGGCGGAAGCGGTAGAGACCTGGGCTACAGGCTTGATGTCTGAACTGGCCTTTGGCCGGCTGACTCCCGAACACTGCAAGCAGATTGGAGATGGAGAGACGCTCCAGTTAGAAACTGGTGAAGCCGTTCAATCAGCAAATGCCGCCTGGATTCTTCAGCTTGATGGCACGACACATTTCATGGGACGTGAAGACATTGATGTATTTCGCCAGGGACATTACGTGCCGCTCCTCTCAGGCGCCTGGCTCGAATCGGTCGGTAAATGCCAGGTACGCTCGTGTCGACTCGTTGATCTTCTGACCGAGGGTATCAGCCCTCAACAATGCCTCTCCGGGTTTCACAACCTGGTTTACAGACTTGTACGCGTCGAAAGGGCGAAGCAGGACAACCGTGACCAGATTCACCTTTTGTCCTCCACGGATCAGGATCACATTCTTGAGCAAAGCGCCCTGACTCATCTCGCTTCAGTTCTTGGAGAGGCTGGTAAGGGTTATGAAACCGCCTCTCCTGATACACTGCTTAGTGCCTGTCAATTGGTTGGGCACGCTCAGGGAATAAAGATCTTGGCCCCTCGATCGTTAGCCGTGGGCGATGACATAGAAGAAGGCCTCCGCCTCATAGCAAACGCGTCCAAATTCAGGACCAGGCGGGTTATGCTCAAGGGCAAGTGGTGGAAAGATAACTATGGTCCTCTTCTCTGCGCCATGAATGTTTCCGGGAAGCCGGTCGCGCTCATACCGGATTATTCAGGACGATACCAACTCCATGATCCGGACACAGGGGAAAGAAAATCTGTCGACTCGACCATCAGCAAGAGTTTGAACGCCGGCGCATTCATGTTTTACAGGCCTTTTCCTGAAGGCGCGCTCACTCCGTGGTCACTTTTCCTTTTCGGACTGTCCGGTTGCCGGCAGGACATTCGCCTGATCCTCCTGTTGGCCACAGGCTCGGGGATAATAGCAACAATCATTCCCGTGGCTACCGGCATACTTTATGACTCTGTAATTCCAAGCGCTAACAGGACGCTTCTGCTTCAAATGGTAGCCGGTCTCGCTGTCGGATCTTTGGTCGGGGGTATTTTTCAGCTTGTGCAGGGCCTTGCAGAACTGAGATTCCTGGGACGCATGGAGGCTAACCTTGAAGCGGCGGTGTGGGATCGTCTGCTAAATCTTCCGGCTGTCTTTTTCAGACGCTTTTCCTCCGGCGATCTGGCCAATCGGGCCGAGACCATTTACCAGATTCAACAGATCATTTCAGGCGCGGTTATGACCTCACTTCTCTCGGGGATATTCTGCGCATTCAATATTGCGCTGCTTTTTTACTACGGGCCGATGCTAGGAATTTTGGCGCTGGCTATCCTGTTTGTCGCAGTAATAACAATGTTGGGCCTGTTTAGTATGCAGCTCCGCTATCTGAGACCCCAACTGGATTTGGGCGGCAAAATCAGCGACTTCAATGTTCAGATTTTGAACAGCATAGCCAAACTCCGTGCAAACGCCGCCGAAATGCGGGCATTCCACAGGTGGTCCCAGATCTATTCGCAGTACAAGACTCTTAATGTCAAATAC
>CAZGVM010000329.1:1728-2442 GCA_964528855.1 uncultured Desulfomonile sp.
GTGTTCTCATATCGATTTTTAGGGCAACTCTACCCCTTGTAGCTACACTGGCCATTTTTGCCGCTCTGGCCTATACGTGGAAACCCGATGATCCAGCCATTCAAACGGGGCAATTCCTAGCTTTTACTGCAGCTATGACTGCGGTCATCTCCGCCGTAATGGCGGCTGTGAGCGATTTTACAGCGGTGTTTTCCGTTGTGCCAATGTATGAACGGATGAAGCCCATAATCAGTCAGGAGCCTGAAACGCAGACAGGTCAAAGGGACCCGGGCAAGTTGACCGGTTCGGTTGAAATGGCCCATGTCAATTTTCGATACAAATCGGATGGCCCGTTAATACTCAAGGATGTGAGTCTGCAGGCTGATCCTGGCGAGTTTATTGCCCTGGTTGGACCTTCAGGATCAGGAAAGTCAACCATCCTGAGACTTCTCATCCAGTTTGAAACCCCTGAATCAGGTTCAATCTTTTACGATGGCCAAAGGCTGGCTGAACTGGACATTCAGGCCGTTAGACGTCAGCTCGGAGTAGTCCTCCAGGGGGGCAGGCTGCTTTCCGGCAACATATACGAATCTATAACCGGCGGCCTGCAACTGACAGCCGAGGAAGCCTGGGAAGCTGCCCGCATGGCCTCGCTTGATAAGGACATCGAAGCGATGCCTATGGGAATGTACACAATAATCGGTGAAGGAGGGTCGGTTCTCTCCGGTGGCCAGA
>CAZGVM010000330.1:0-2145 GCA_964528855.1 uncultured Desulfomonile sp.
CGGATTTTGCGAAATTGAGTTCCAGTATTCAAGAAGTTGGGAGAATGTTTCTGTAAAGACAGAGAGTTTTACGGTGAACATAAGTCGCTAGGACATGATGTAAACTGTTGACGGGGTGAAAAGACATTCAGAAACCTTTTGGGGCCGTAAAAACCTCCAAAACGGTTTTTCCTCAATGGTGTCTTTCTGCAGTAAACCTGGGGATGTGTTAAGGAGATGAAAAAATGTTGACGGATTATCCCAAAACCATAGTCACCAAAGACGGTACGTCTGTTTTACTTCGTCCAGTGACGCCGTCGGATGAGGAAGCTCTGAACCGTTTTTACTCTGAAATACCAAAGGATGAACAATGGTTTCTGCGTGACAAGCTGGATGAGCCCGAGACGTTACACAAATGGTTGCAGAAACTGGACTATACGAGGATATTGCCGATAATCGCGCTAAGGGAAGACGACGGCAAAATCATCGCAAATGTTCGGTTGCACCTACATGTCGCTCCGTGCATTCTCCACGTTGTTCACTTACGCGTCATGGTTCACCCGGACTATCGTTCGCAGAGGCTCGGAAGCTGGATGATCCTCGACTGCATAAAGACAGCCATGGACATGGGACTGGAGAAGCTTTTTGCGGAATTCGTGTCCGGAGTGGAAGACGCTGCTATCAATGCCGCTGTCAAGCTGGATTTCATCCATGAGGGTGTCCTCAAGGGCTACATCAAAGACAAAAATGGCAATTACCACGACCTGATCATAATGGTGCGCAATCTGGCCGCCGACTGGAGCGATTTTTGAACGACACTTTGTCCAATTCACAAAGTGGTGATTCTGGAGCCGATGACTTTATTGTTCAGTCAGACGTCGGGAGAATAGCCATACGGTCAAAATGTCCCCCGGAATTCTTTCAGAACCTGGAAATGGACGATGGGCTGGGGACCTTTTCTCACTATTCCTCAATAGTAAAGAAAATGGATTCCTTTGAAAAATATGCGCTTCGTGAGGACGGCAGAGTGTCTGTCGCCATCATGGAGCCAAACATAGTTGTAGGGTACTGCATAGGGTCATATCCTGAGCCTAACGACAGATGGATTCTTCTGGGAAAACTGATGTACGAACTTGCGGCCCTGGAAACATCCCGGAATTTTCGTGGGTTGAACCTGGCCCATTTACTGATCCAACAGACCATGAATGATGATCTTTTCGAGGATAAAATAACTTACATGTGTGGCTACTCATGGCATTGGGACCTTGAGGGCAAGAACCTGACGGCAGGACAATACCGCAACATGATGAAGCAACTCTATGGAAGGTTCGGTTTTCGTGAAGTTTACACCAATGAACCCAATATAGCGCTAAGAACCGAGAATATTATGATGATTCGGCTCGGTTCCAGGGTATTGAAAGAGGACCACATGAAGTTCAGACACTTACGGTTCGGTATAAAACCCAAGTAGCCTCACCCCAGGTTTCCGAGGGAAAGGCTACGATTGACTTAATTAACTTGATCCACCAATTCTTTTCAGGTTACTGAGCATATCCCATCATTCTGGGAAGCCAAAGCACTAAGTCAGGCATGTAGGTCATTAAAAACAGCACCCCGATCTGTATGATCATGAAAGGCATGCATGCCTTGGTCACCCAGATCAGGTCCTTGTTAACCATGGCTCCTGTAATATATAAACTGACTCCCACAGGTGGAGTGCAATAACCAATGGCCAGGTTGACTGTCATCAATAATCCGAAATGCAATGGATCTATGTTGAAAGCAGGCAGCATGGGCAGAAAAACCGGTCCTAGAATCAGGGTTGCCGATATAATGTCCATGAACATACCCACCAGCAGCAGAAGGACGTTCATCGCTAACAAGAACACGACAGGAGACTGTATCGTTGATAACACGGCCTCGGTTATCTTTGGCGGAATGTTCTCCAGTGTAAGTAAACGCCCGAAACAGCTTGCTCCGGCCACAATGATCAACAGAGTCGCCGACGTGACGGCCGAGGAAATTGTGACCTTCTTTAGTTGGCTGAAATTCATGGATTTATGAATGAATAGCTCAACTATTGCCGCATAAACACAGGCGACAACTGCGGCTTCATTGGCCGTAAACATGCCCGAAAAAATTCCTACGAATATGATGACCGGTAGC
>CAZGVM010000330.1:2155-2420 GCA_964528855.1 uncultured Desulfomonile sp.
TTTAAAGCTTTTTACTGGGGTTACCACTATGTTTTTGTCATTTCGGAACAGGAAGTATGTGTAAACGCATATAAGGAAAGTGATAAGTATTCCAGGCACGTAACCAGTCAGGAAAAGACCCTCCAGAGAAACGTTGCTGATCATGCAGTAAAGTATCATGGAGATACTCGGAGGGATTATTACCCCAAGATTACCGGAGGTGGTCATTAATCCTACTGTGTAGTCTTTGGGATAACCTTTCTCTATCAAAGCCGGAATCATGAAT
>CAZGVM010000331.1:0-2419 GCA_964528855.1 uncultured Desulfomonile sp.
TTTAATATCAAGATGAATCGGCTGGTACGCCTTTAAAGGAGTATTTCCGGCGCCCACTGTCCTGATAGAGTTAGCCTCCAGGAACTCTATGGTGTTACTAATACCTGAGGCCATAAAATCGAAAATATGATTATTTGCAATGGTGGCCACATCTATCTTGAAATTGAGTAGATTTTGGGCGGCTCCTACCGTTGTGCCAACTATGGGTTTGTCCATTGCATGTTGGCCTTGGTTGCCTTCCAGAGGAGCTTCCCAATTGACTATTCGAAGGTCGGCCTTAGGAATTTGCTCTGAAAGCCATTCAGAGGTTTGCCTGATCTTATCTTGCGATTCCGGACGGGAAAGCAGTCCGTCCAAGGCAATGTCTCCGGTGAATTGTACGACGCATGATGCCATTTATTTTCTCAAGACTTGTGACATTTAGTAACACATTTGTTAACACACATTTGTTAACAAAGTATCCAACAGCTGATTGTTTATAGTATTATAGTCTAGGCGCCACGTCCTGGCGCGGTAAAAATCTGCTGTTTTCCAAAACCTGACCACGAACCCGAAATAGACTCCAGGTTCGGGACAGACTCTGCAAAAGCAGCCATCTACATAAAAGAGGCTCTTCATTATTTTACAGGAGCGAGCCATTGCAGTCACGCATATTGATTATCTCGGCCCAGAGAGAAAAATCGGGATCAGCGTACACTTATCGTCTCAAAAGCCTTGCCGCCCTGCTGGAGGAAAGAGGTTTCAAGTGCGATTATTTTTTTATGGAAGATCATCCTCCACTGGATACTGAAACCACGCGCGCTCTTTTTGCGCCTCTGTGGATCAATAAGCTCAGGCAATACGACCTCATTTATTGCGGAGCGGCGGAGGCGGCCCAGGCGCTGTTTTTTGCGAGAATGCTCATGCCGGGCGTGATCATGATGGACATGCACGGAGATGTGATCTCACAGTCGATGCAGACAAATTTCATCCTTTCGGGGGGCAAGAAAAACAGGCCCTCATTCAGGGTTTGGCTGCTTTACAAAATGTCCATGATGATATGCGATTATTTCATTACCCAATCCGAATACCAGAAAGAAGATTTGATAAAAGAGGGGGTCGGCAAGGACAACGTCGGTGTTATCCGCAACGGTGTCGATCTGGATACGTTCCCATTAGTTGAGATTCCACCTTGCCCGGAGTTTTCGCTAGGCTACATTGGGGCGTTCCAAACCTGGCAAGGGACGGAATACCTCTTAGAGGCCATAGGCCTGATGAAGAACAAGGACGCCCGAATACTGCTCATTGGTTTTGATGAATATGAAGATGACTGGAAAAAAGCTTTCAAAGAGACCTATGGTCATCGAGTGGAGGTCCTGAGCAAAATGGACCGGGCTCAACTGTCTGAAAGAATGAGGTCAGTTTCCGTTTTTATGTCTCCACGCCCACCTCACATCGCCTCGAGAGCCGCTTTTCCTACCAAATTCGCTGAATACGCCTCGATGGGGCGTCCCATTCTGGTAACTGACGTGGATGAAACGGCCGAATTTGTAAAAAGATACAATTGCGGCTTTGTTTGCAAAGCGACTTCTCAGGATCTGGCAGATGCAATGGATAGAGCCGTCGAAACTCCTATGGAAACCCTGGTTCAGATGGGACGTAATGCCAGGACAATGGCGGAACAGAACTTCGCGTGGAGCAGGATTGGAGACGATTACGCTGAACTGGTCAGAAATCTTCTGGCGACACGCCTGAAAAGGCGAAGACCGCGCTCTTGATGAAATTACCGGCTATAACAGCCGGGTAGACGGGGAAATCGCCTGAAAAAATGAATGCTGTCTTGTTCAACCGAAATTCAAAGATTGAATTCCATCAACCCATGAAAAATATTTTGGCGAATGGAGAATTTTCTCTTCAATCGGCAAGGACAACCTGATAATCATCATGGATGAAGGATGAGATCCGATGATGTCACAAACCTTTAATACCCGACGGGATGATGAGGACGCCTACCTTGCCGAATTCTGTGAAAAAATAGGAATGCGGTATTTTTTTGGATCAGGTTGTTTGTGGCAATCCATGGGGCTGCGTTTTTTTGTCCCGACCCCCAATTGTTTTCCCATCTCACTCACAGATGACCACCTTGAATCTATGTGGCGCCAGGGAGCTTTATTTCTTCAGCGCATAGTCCCGGATTCAGAGCAGGGATTTGGGAGTTACGCCTTCATAATAGATGACAAGGACTATGATTTCCCTAATATAGCTAGTTGTGACAGACGTCACAACATAAGGAGAGCATTCAGACACTGCATTGTCGAACAGGTGTCATTTCAGTCGATAGTCAATGCGGCGCCACGTCTGATATCCGACACTTATGGGCGTCAGGGTAGAAATTGCGGAGATTCAGTGATGAAAGGCTGGATTGACTACATTAAAGCCG
>CAZGVM010000332.1:0-2414 GCA_964528855.1 uncultured Desulfomonile sp.
AACCCGTGAAGAATTTGAAGATGCCCTAAACCGGTTAAAGGACATGACCGACAAACCGTTCGCCGTTAACCTCAATCTCTTTCCGTCGATGCGGTCCATAGACAACAATGATTATCTCGATGTAATGCTCAAAAAAGGTGTGAGGATTGTTGAGACGTCCGGACATGCAGCGCCGGTAGACCTGTGCGGACGTTTCAGAGAGTCCGGTATGATCTGGATTCACAAGTGTGTTGGGGTTCGGTATGCTCTTAAAGTCCAGGACCTGGGCGCGGACATCATAACCGTCGTTGGCTATGAGAACGGAGGCGCCACGGGTAAGCTCGACATTGGATCCCTGGTTTTGATTCCCAAAGTGGTGGAGAGCCTAAGAGTCCCCGTAATCGGGGGAGGAGGCGTCTGTGACGGGAAAAGCCTTCTGGCCATGCTGGCTTTGGGCGCCGAAGGGGTCATCATGGGAACTCGTCTGCTTGCCACGCAAGAGGCTCCTATTCACCAAAAACTCAAACAGGCGCTTATTCAGGCCGAGGAAATGGAGACCATGCTGGTCATGAGATCGGTAGGATCGACTCACAGGGTATGGACAAACTCAGCCGCAAAAAAGTGCTCGGATATGGAGTCGCAAAATTGTTCTTTGCAGGAATTGATTAGCGTTGTCGGGGGAGAGAAAGCAAGAAAGATGTATACGGACGGTGAGGTGGATAGCGGTGTCATTTCATGTGGCCAATGTGTGGGAAGATGCAATGACATCCCTACCATGCGAGAATTGCTGGAACGAATCATGTTAGAGGCTCAGAGCGCCACGAGGAGCCTGGTAAGGTTGAATCTGATGTAAAGATAATGACCTGGAATATTGAGCGCTGTTTGAATACTGCGTCTCAAGCCAGGCTTTCTATGAGGATTGTCCTCCATGGAGAACATCGATAGCAGAACAGTACGGCTAGTGATACCTAAGACAAAAAGCAGCCTTCACGGCATGAGCCCCATAGCTCTCCAGTAAAATGAACTGATGAGTATCGAAGCGATTACAGAAACTGCATAAATACAACCAGCCATACTTACATGTGAAGAATTCCAGCCCCTGGATTTGGACATGGCGTCCCCTATCATTATAAATGGCTGCTGGTAAGGCAGGAAGAAGCTGTTGCCCGCTGCTATTACCGCAACGCTTACCAGGGCTGGATGCAGCCCGAATTCCTTGTAAAGCGGAATGAAGACGGGGGCTGCGATGGCGATTGTTGAGAATCCCCAAGGCACGTCAATAAAGCGCACTATCCAGAACCCAACAGTCAATACCAGCAGGAATACTACAGGCTGGGACGCATAGGTCAGGATGGCCGGTTCTATTACAGGACGCAGCCATGCGGAAATGCCGGTATGGACGAATATGGCGGACAGCCCCAGGGCAACTCCGAAAAAGTTGATAATGTCCCAGTTCACACCGGCGGATATGTCCTGAAATGTGACTGTTCCGGTCAGCATGAGAGCCACAAAGGCCAGAAGAGCTACAGCAGGTGTAGATATTCCATGGAGCCTCTCCGTCGTAAAAAGAACCAGGGTGAGAACAAGTATGATTGCTACCAGTATTTCCTGGAGAGAAAGCGGACCAAGCTCCGCATAGTGTTTCTTGAAAGTCTGGCTCGAAATTTTCAGAGGTTCCTTTGGTTTGAGCGCAAGGTAAGTTAATACCAGGAACATGATTGTAATGAGGAACCAGGGGAATGCCATGTATAGGATCCATGAATCAAACGTTACGATGGGTTTGATCTCGGCGGGATAAAACCCCATCATGAATATGCCCCAAAGTGATCCGGTCAGCCACGCCGTTCCCGGTAGAAGGGCAGTTCCCCATGCAACCAGACCTATCAGAGCAGAGCCACGCGAGCGTTCCGGTATGTTGCAGGCCTCCACGACACTCATCGCTATCGGCATCACGATCGATAGTCTCACAGTTATGGACGGAGTAAGGGCTGATAGAATCAGTCCGATGATAAACCAGCTCAACGATATTGTAAGATAGGTGGGTTTGAAGAGTTTGAGCACGAAATAAGCTATTCTTCTTCCCAGACCTGACTTGACCAAAGCAAAACCAAAGAAGAGGGCCGGAATAAGAACCCACATGGCCGAACTTGCGTATCCTGCGGCTACAGCGCTCAGAGGCGCGTTGAAGGCCAGGCATCCCCCCATCAAGAATGCGCCCCCAGCCAGGAAGGGGAGTGTCGCCGGCCTAAAAATCCATAGCCCAAGGGAAATAATTATAATTCCAAGAACGTAGTGTCCCTGTGACGATAGTCCGGAGAACGGTTGCGACAGCCCGATGAAGAATGAAACCGCCACCAGGCAAACCATACCTGCAAAGGTGAAAGACTTCATAATCAAAACTCCGTTAAGGGCGTCCCGAGATTGGGACCGCCACC
>CAZGVM010000333.1:0-2380 GCA_964528855.1 uncultured Desulfomonile sp.
CATCTCGTTCCGATATTACGACTTCGGTCTCACCATAGGAAAGTTCCACGTAAACACAACTCCCGGGGGTCGAGAACTTTACAGCGTTCGAAATCAAATTGTTAAGTGTCTGCTCGACTTTTGCTGAATCCAGAGAAACGACTGGAATGTTTCCGTCAATCTGTGCCACCACAGTTATGCTTTTTCTGGATGACAGCAGGTTGTTTATCGAGACATTTCTCTCCACAAGGACTACCAGATCGGCTGGAGCAAAATTTAACTCGAGTTTACCGGATTCTATTTTGGCTACATCCAGCAGATCATTTACCAGTTGCAGCATAAACTGACTGGACGAATGAATTGTCTCTACAAACTGGCAATGCTCCTGGCTCAATTGAGAAGATGCCTCGGACATCAGAAATTCGCTGTACATCTGAATGGCATAAAGTGGATTCCTCAAATCATGAGCGGCCATTCCCAAAAATCTGTTTTTCTCTTCATTCAGTTTTTCGAGTTCAACATTTTTTTTGGAGAGTTCCCGCTGTAGATTGGCTAATTCATTATTGAGTTTACCTAGTTCGTCATAGAGTTCGGCTTCCAATTTAACGCTGGCCTTGCCTTGAATTGTGTTTTCCTCGATGGCCGCCCTAAGCTGGTTGATCTGCTCATTTCCGATTTGAATCAGTTCATCCATCAGAACTTCGATCTTGCCTGAGGTCTTGGCGCCAACAATCAGAATCCTCTGGTTCCGCAATATTCCGGTAAAATTCATTACGGTGGGACCATCGCCCAGCACGATGTTCAATTGCCAGTCAAAGGCCGCTCCTCTGGATTTTATTTCAGCTATAAAATTTAATGCCTTGCCCAAACTTCCCCTATCAAAGATTGCTGCTAGAGATCGACAAAGGACGTTCTCTCCAAGTATTTCATGATCGTCAAGCAAAACCTCAGTTATCATGCCATCGGCGTCACAAACGAGCACTATGCCAACTTCTCTGGTCTGTTTCATGATGTTGTTGAAACTTCTGCCAGCAGATTGTTGGCAATTTCTATGGCGTGTTTAGCATCCCGGGCGAACGCATCCGCCCCAACCTTTTTCCACAAGTCTGGAACGCCATTCATGGCATGACCACCAACCATGATCTTCAGCTTATGATCCTGACATTCTTTTCTGATACTGGAAATCAGATCCCTGGCTGTGCTACGGTGATAGAACATCGCAACAGAGAGACCTATCACATCGGGATTATATGTCTTGATGGATTCAATTATGCTGTCTGAAGGAGTGTTGGATCCCAGGTAATAGGTGTCCCAACCGGCCATTTCGAAAAAGTCTGCTACCATCCTGACGCCCATCTCGTGCATCTCACCGCCTACGCACGTCCCTATAAAGGTCCGACCGACCTTCTCATTCGAGAAAATGTATGGATATAGTTGCGACATTATTAACTGGGTCGCCGCCGAGCAATAGTGCTCCTGCGCCACGTTTACCCTGTTTAGATGCCACAATCGTCCAACCTCGTACTGACACGGTTGGAACACGTCAAGGTAAATGTTCCTGACACTAACACCCGACCTAGCGGCGTCTAACACCATTTTATTGGCGCTCAGTCTATCTCCTCCCAAAAGCGCTTCAAGATAATCATTGGCTAACTCACTAAAAGGATTCTCTTTTATAATGCAAGAATTACTGTCGCGCTCAACTGTTCTGAGACCAGAAATCGCAAGATTCATATACGTGTCAATAACTGATTTCATTTCAGGCGGATAGTTTTTCAGTAGAAGTTTCCTCGTATATTCAAGCATGGATGGCAATGTTTCGGAAGGAAAGTTCAACCCGCTCATAAGTTGATCCAGCCAGCGAACATAATCTGCAAAGAGGCCAGGGTCAGATTCTTTAAGGGCTTCAACAAGATACATGAAATGATTAGTGGAACTCCAATATTTACGCTCAATGCCTTGACCTATTTTCTCAGTCCACCAATCAAAAGACTGAACATCCTGAGCCGACATCATTGAATGAGTAAGCTCACTCCTCCCGTGATCGATCATTTGGGCAAATTCTATGTTTGACTTATCCATACAGGTCCTCATCAAATGGCACATTTAATAATGATAAACAAAGCAGTAGATGTTTCCAGCCAGAACAACAAATTTAGAAACGTTATCAGCTGCGAATTGATTTCTCCCGAGTCACATCTCCGTAATCTTTCATTAATGAAGCAGGCTACATTTCTCCGGAACATTCAATCGCCCGCTTGATGAAACAAAGGGCCCATTGCCTACTCTTGTCCGAGAACATCCCTTACAACTTCCAAAACCTCATGAGGTCTGAAAGGCTTGTAGATTGCTGCTTTGGCTCCAGCAGAAACAAGGTCATTGGCAGTGGTTTCACCGTGGT
>CAZGVM010000334.1:0-2378 GCA_964528855.1 uncultured Desulfomonile sp.
TGCCATCCCAATGGGCGACCCTGCCGGAATTGGCGCTGAAATTATTGTGAAAGCGCTTGAGACCCTCGAATCCCAGAGGAGAATAGTCATCGAGCGAATGCCTGCGGCGAGTCCGGAGGAAGCAGAAAAAAAGGCTGTCTATCTGTTCAAATATCACGTGAGCGAAAGTGGTGTAGCGTCGAGGATGAAGAAGCTTGTCAGGACTCCACACGCCAGGAGAAAGGTGTATGTCGACAAGGCGATAGAATGGGTCCAGAAAAAGCTTTCACTATCGCTTGCCGACAAGCAGGCCGAAGCGGTCCGGTCGGCGCTCCAGAGCAAGGTGATGGTCATAACGGGTGGTCCAGGCACTGGCAAGACTACGATAATCAAGGCGATACTGGCAATTTTTGAAAGGATGGGAATCAGGATTCTGCTTGCCGCCCCCACCGGCAGAGCAGCCAAGCGGATGAGCGAGGCTACGGGACGGGAGGCTAAAACGATCCACAGGCTGCTTGAGTTCAGCCCGGGCTCGGGAGGTTTTCAGAAGAATGATGAGAATCCTCTGAATTGTGAGCTTCTGATTGTCGATGAAGCCTCAATGGTGGATACGGTTTTGATGTATCACCTTCTCAGGGCGATGCCCGAGGAGGCTACGAGATGAGCCGGATGATACGCTGAGGATCATAGTCGAACTTGCATGCGGCAGGATTCAGCGAGCTTTCGGTTTTGATCCTGTTGAAGACGTGCAGATACTCACTCCCATGAACAGGGGACAGGTCGGGACAAACAACCTGAACATTTAATTACAGAAGGCCATGAATCCGGGGGAAGACGGGCTTGTCCGGGGAGGCAGGAGCTATCGGGTGGATGACAAGGTCATGCAGATCCGCAACAATTATGACAAGGATGTGTTCAACGGAGACATCGGCAGAATAAAGCGGTTTGACAGCGAAAACCAGGAGGTAGTCATCATATTTGACGGCAGGGATGTTGTATATGACTACAGCGAGCTTGATGAGGTGGTCCTGGCCTATGCCGTGTCTGTTCACAAGTCGCAAGGGTCGGAATATCCATGCGTTGTCATTCCGATAATGACTCAGCATTATGTCCTGTTGCAGAGAAACCTGCTCTATACAGCAATAACCAGAGGCAAGAAACTTGTGGTCATTGTAGGAAGCAAGAAGGCCCTGGCCATCGCCGTCAAGAATAACAGGACGGTGAAGAGGTATACCCACCTGACGGAGAGGCTCAAGGGCCTTTAGCAAGTATGCAGGGGGCGTGGGAATGACAGGGTATAAGCGGCCGGGAGTTGGGAGATTGGAGATGGGAGATTGGAGATGGGAGATTGGAGATGGGAGATTGGAGATGGGAGATTGGGGGAGAGAGATAGGCGTGGATTCCCTCTTTCGAGGGAATGACAGAGGCCGCTTCATGCACATACGGAATGTCATGATCCGGCGCTCGGAAGCGATAGTGATGGTACATCAACAAAATTTTCTTAATTCTGCCATCGACAAGAACGTGGAGCAGTCCACTGGTGTATATTTGCTTGGGCCACCGGGCCATGCGTTGACAATTTTCCTGAAATAGACTATTTTCCTGAACAGGAAAACCATGATAAACAGAAAAACACCTACAGTGCTGGACATGATGGAACAACTTCGGAGCGGCAAGATTGGTCTGCCGCCCATATCGTTTCGCTTCATTGGGGATCAGCCAGTAATAAATGGTAAAATCCGTCTTGACGGATTGATCGAGGCTTCATTGCGTGACAGGGTAGTCAAGTTCGCGGTTGAGCTCAAGTCAATCTCGACTCCCAAGGTGTTCCAGGAGGCTGTAGGTTTTTTAAAATCCCTATCTAATCCAACTGGTTATAAACCGATGCTATTCATGCCGTTCCTGAGTGATCAGCAGTTGCGGGAACTGGAGGGGGCTGGTGTAAGCGGTATAGATATGGTTGGTAATGGGGTTGTAATCAGTGATGAAATGATTGTATTCAGGACCGGGGCAAAGAATCCATTTTCCTCTTCAGCACCCATTAAAAATATTTATCGCCGGAACAGTTCGATGGTTGCGAGGGTATTTCTGGCGTCTCCCGTTTACGAGACGGTTCAGGACATTCGTTCAGAGGTAAACCGGCGCAACATGCTTGTGAATTACCGTAATAAAAAGGATATGAGCCTTTCTACCGTATCAAAGGCGTTGAACACACTTGTCCAGGATCTGATAGTGGATCGCAGGGACAGAATCCGTCTGTTACAGGCGGACAAGCTGCTGGAAAAGCTGAGCGCAAATTATGAACCCCCAAGAATTAAAAACAGGGTTCGAATCAGGTTATTGGCCGCGCCGGATAGCATCAGCAATTTAATATTCAGGGAATATCACGAACTGGATTT
>CAZGVM010000335.1:0-665 GCA_964528855.1 uncultured Desulfomonile sp.
AAGAACAAGCTTATTGACCTGATCCGTTCTACCGGCGGAATAACACCATCAAAATTTCAGGAACTTACAGGCTCATCCAGGAAATACAACATTCCCCTACTTGAATATTTTGATAAGGAGAGGGTAACTCTTCGAGTCGGCGATCAACGGGTGCTCAGAGGCGCCGGCAACTCGGGCGGAGCAGGAAATTCCGAATAGAAATCAGCCAGTTTACGTATCCGTTCGAGACAGTCAGCCCTGTATGATTCAAATTTCTTGGCGTTTTCCGGCAACTTGTCTTTGACATAGCGCATCAGCGCCCACGCCTGGTGGTCCATGCAAAGAAAAGCGTCATCGAGGAATTTCAGCAGTTTTTTGTCCACCAAAGACATGGAAGGTGAGTCAATCATTTTTATTTTGGCCCTGATGATTCTTATTCTCCGCTGGACGTTTTTGCTTATCTCCAAGGCAGTGTCACCGGGAATTACGTCTGAAACGAATCCATCCGCCGTGGCGCCCAGCAGCAGGAAGGAATCGTTCAAATATGCGGTAGCAGTTTCGCCGAAGGCGTTTATTAGGGCCCCTTGGTTCGCTGCATAACAAGTTGATGTAAAAAATAAAATGATCAGGACAACAGGGACTTGCAAACTCTTCATGGTATTTCCCGGATTTTAGTGGCATCTAAG
>CAZGVM010000335.1:675-2368 GCA_964528855.1 uncultured Desulfomonile sp.
TATCATGGACTAGAAAAGGAGACAACTGATTTCATGAAAATTCTTTTACATGCCTGCTGCGCACCCTGTCTGGTAATTCCGTATGACGATCTCACTTCTCAAGGGCATGATGTGACGGCAATATTTTTTAATCCCAACATACACCCCTACACCGAGTGTTTGAGACGACTCGACGCATTCAACACTTACACGGCTCAGAGCGGCATAAAAGTTCTGGAAGACAATACCGGCAAAGATATGGAAGACTGGTTTCGTGAAGTAGCTTTCCGAGAGTCACAGAAATGCTGGATATGTTTCAATTTCAGAATGGATGTTATCGGCCGGTTGGCTGAGTCTAAAGGGTTTGACGCCTTTTCCACAACGCTGCTTTTCAGTCGTTTCCAGAAGCATGAATTGCTAAAATCGACCTGTGATGCAGTATCTACGAAATATGAGATTCCTTTTATATACAGTGATTGGCGTACGGGCTGGAATGAGGGGGTAAAGCGATACCGAAAACTCGGACTTTACCGCCAGAAATATTGTGGCTGTGTTTATAGCGAGAAAGAACGTGCGCTCAAGATAATATGATTCTGTAGCTGTTGAGCCCTAAATTTGGTTTTAGGCAAATATGCGTATTGCCGTTTGCAGTTGAACTATTGTATAGTGCGGCCATCATAGTCCTCAGTTACGGGATGATCAATGGACTCATTTATGCGGGATGGTCGTTGGTGGGGTTTCCTTATTTTACTGATAGTTCTGTTGTCAGTAGGCGGGGCTCAGGTTGCTTTTGCCGAGCGTGGGCGCAATTTGAAAGACTCGGGGGCCAAGCCGTGGTTGATGATAAGCCTTAATCCTGATGGGCACTCTCGAGGCGCAAGAAACGTTCAATCCGTGATTGAGAACATAACTGGTGAGAAACGTTGGATTTCAATGCATTTCAAGGATGTGACCCTTGAGAAACTGGAAGAACTGGCGCCGGATTTCATTGTGCTGAGTCCCCAGGGAACACCGTGGTGCCGATACACAGGTAAGACAGGGGTTGCGTTACAGAATTTCCTCTGGATGCTGCCGACCATCGCGGAAGATCTCAATATTCCAATTTTAGGGATTTGTGGTGGACATCAGGCGCTTGCTCTGGCATTTGGGGGCAGGGTGGGGCCGATCAGAGCCGGCTACCTGGACTGTATGCCCTACAACAAGGAACGTCAGGGCGGAGTGATCAAGTTGACACAGATGAACCCAGACCCGATTTTCATGGGGCTCGAAGGTGACGTAAACATGGTCGAAAGCCATTATGATGAGGTAAAGATTTTGCCCCCCGGATTTGTGCTGCTGGCGTCCGATAAACTCAGTCCTAATCAGATAATTCGACATCCAAGCAGGCCGGTTTATGGTATCCAGGGACATCCTGAACATTTCCTGTCCAGCCGTCCGGACGGAGGAATCCTGATAAGAAATTTTCTTGAAATAGCTCAAATTCACAATGAAACAACACGAGGAAACATAATCCACGCGCAGGATAGCCTGGCTTTTCTTCAGTAGAGGCTTCCCGGTGTTGGATGAATTTCTTTTCTCGTGTCGCATGACAGGCAAAAGTCAAACTTCGTAGATTTGAGAGCGTTGTTTGTTGGTTGCAACAAAGACACCCCTCAACCCTTAGTGGAGGTATTAAATGGGCGATGAGAACCGAAAGATACTAGTAGTCGGGGGG
>CAZGVM010000336.1:0-694 GCA_964528855.1 uncultured Desulfomonile sp.
TTCTTCATCCTTCGAATAATTACCTGTAGCAAGAATCCCTACTGAGGGATTGATGGTCTTCAGCCTTGTCAAACATTCTCTAACATCAGTTCCGCTCATCAAGAGGTCCAGAACCACCAGGGAAATTTCTTGTTTTTTCGATGCAAAAATTTCGAGGCTGTCGCAGCGTTTCTCGCCAAGATCACTGTGTATCCGGATGCTTCCAGAGCGGCTTTCTCAAGTTGCCTCACCGTAAAGTTTTCATCTACAACCAGTATGGTCTTTGTCGAACCCCGATGTTGAGAATCCTCAGTTGGTGGAGGCTGTTTCTGGGTAGTTTTTGCAGCCGGCAGGTACACTGAGAATTCTGCTCCATTCCCGGGAGAAGCAATTGAACAAGACGGAACGGAAAAGCAAGAACAGATTCAAATGTCATTCGCAGATCCTCCAACGACACATCCTCTATGAGCGCACGTGTTATGGGGTATGCATCGTTTGACACGAAGGCGTCAACTGTTCCGACCACCTGAGTCAGTTCCGACACTATACCCACCGGATCCAACTCACGTAGGCAGATTGTATTAGGATACGCCTTCATGAATTCACTTACAGCCCGTTTGTCTGCAAAGCTCCTGTCATGACAAATCACTCTTGCGCCTTGGTCATGAAGTGTCTTAACAGCTCCTGGACCAGTATACTGGGTCGCGTTGGTTAT
>CAZGVM010000336.1:704-2326 GCA_964528855.1 uncultured Desulfomonile sp.
ATCAACACTGTTTTCACGGGATGATCTCCTAAACTAATGTTATTGAGTACGAGATAATGCGCTCCTGAAGGATTCTATTTCATGACCCAAAGACTTGTGACCTAAATTCGGAGGGCGGACAAAAATTGCGGTGTGTTGCGTTTCCAAAGTGCGGCGCCATCGATTCAAAATTAGCCCCGGGTTAATAAAAACGTTTCGCAGTCTACTCCAAAAATCCTGACTCCTGAAACATTACTAAAATAACAATTTGAGAAAACGGGGGCAAAGCGGGGGCAAATTCTGAGGCGATGAATTGAAGGGAAAAAATGAAAATCGCAACAGGCTGGTTTTACGACTGTTTTTTGGTAGTCCCAAGGGGAATCGAACCCCTGTCTCCGCCGTGAGAGGGCGATGTCCTAGGCCGCTAGACGATGGGACCAATCCAATTACTAATAACAAGACAATTAAACGATTGTCAAGAATTTTGAGAATCACCCGGGATGCGCAGCGGCAATCTGAAAAGCTTTATTGCGTTCATGGTCGTCTGCCTGCCTAGTTGATCCAGGGAGATTCCCCTGACTTCAGCCACTTTTCCGGCGGTATGGACGATGTAAGCGGGCTCATTGTCCTTTCCACGTAGGGGCTCGGGGGATAGGAAAGGACAGTCCGTCTCAAGAAGAATTCGATCCTCCGGTAGTTTTTCCACAATGGATCTGAGTTGATCATTCTTCTTATAAGTAACCGTGCCTGGAACTGAAACATAAAATCCAAGATCCAAGGCGCGCCTTGCGTCCTCGTAATTACCCGAAAAGCAATGAATGACCCCGGCGGATGGAAACGGCGCCGCCTTCTCCAATATGCTCAAACCCTCGTCGTAGGCGTCTCGTAGATGAATTACCAAGGGTTTTTCAAGAGTCTTTGCAATACCGATTTGTTGCTCAAAAACCGAAATCTGGGTGTCACGCGGAGAACGATTCCTGAAGAAATCCAGCCCTATTTCTCCATAACCTACCACTTTTGGGTCATCAGCCATTCGTTCCATGACCTGAAGGTCAGCGTCTTTGGCCTGTTTCGCATTATGAGGATGAAAACCCAGTGATACGAATACGTCATCAAACTGATGGGCGATTTCCAAAGCCTTTCTGGCGTCATCAATGTCAATCCCAACGGTTACTACCGCTACCAGACCGACGCTTCGGGCTCGGCCCATCACATCTCTGTAATTGTTTACAAGCGGTTCCAGTTCCAGGTGGGCGTGAGAATCAATAAGCGGAGGAAAACCGTTTTTATTTGTATTCATCGGTCTACTCTATTATTGTCATTTAGTGGGAAAGATTGCATAAAGAGCATCGTTTCCTTATTAGACATAGCACAATATCTGAATTTGACAATACAGGGGCATGCAGTTTCAATTACCAGTCAGCTTTCAACATTGCCTAAAAGGTCCGTGAAGCCGCCCTGCCTGTACATTAAGCTTGCCTGAAAAAAAGAGGTTTTTGATATGCCAAGTCCTGATGTCGTAATTATTGGAGGTCGCCTGACAGGTCTTTGCTACGGCCTGAACTCAGCGCCAGGGGCATTCCAAAACAGATTGCATCCAGGCTGGTTAACGGTCCCATACTTGTCATGAACGGCGCATCAAA
>CAZGVM010000337.1:0-2296 GCA_964528855.1 uncultured Desulfomonile sp.
CAGGTTCAGATTGACTTTTCCCTTTCTAAACTCTGGAGATTGGGCATGACAAAGATACTATTGGTTGACGATGAGGCAGGAATTCGACAGTTATTGCGCTTGACCCTTGAAATGGACGGTTTTCAGGTTTGTGAAGCTACTGACGGCCCTGAAGCTATTGAAACTTTCCAGAGAGAAACGCCCGAAGTGGCGCTGCTTGATGTTAAACTTCCTAGGATGAGTGGGATTGAAGTGCTGGAACGACTTCGGAAAATCAATTCGGATGTTGAGGTGATCATGATAACGGGCCATGGGGACATGGAGATGGCAATTGAATGTCTCCGGCGTGAAGCTTCAAACTTTCTCATTAAGCCGGTAAGTGAGGAATTGCTGTCCCTCTCATTGAAAAGATGCCTGGAGAAACTGAACCTCAAAAAGAGACTCAGACAATACACTCACAATCTGGAAACCCTGGTAAGAGAGGCAAACATTGAACTGGAGAGGGCTTACACCTTTAGGGAAAATATTATCGAAAACTGTCCGGACGCTCTTATTTGCATCCGTAAAGGCGGTGAAATAATACTATTCAACTCTGCCGCCAAAAAGCTGCTGGGTTACTCCAAGAGAGATGTTTTAGGAAAAATGAACATTGTGGACTTGTATCCACCAGGAGTGGCGCATCAGATCATGAAGTATCTGAGGTCCGAAGAGTTTGGAGGCAAAGGCCTGTTACAGAAAAGGGAGATGCAGATTCTACACAAGTCAGGAGAACCCATTTCAGTTTATATATCCGCCGCTTTGCTCTACGAAGGGGGACAGGAAACAGGTTCGGTAGGAATATTCACAGACCTGACCAAACGAAAGAAGATGGAGAAACAACTTTTAAGGTCTTCAAAATTTTCTTCACTAGGAAAACTGGCGGGTGGGATAGCCCACGAGATAGACCGGCCCCTGTCGAAAATACTCGCATCCGCTCACACATTGATGCAAAAATTTTCAAACGATCCTGGAACGGCAGGATCTCTTGATCAAATCATAGAAGAAACTAACAAGGTAAAAGGAATAGTCAAAAATGTAATGGATTTTTCCCAGGAAAATCCTCCGACCAAATCATTGTCCAGAATTGAGGATATAATTCGGCGCGCCCTGGAGATCATGACACCCCAGACCAGATTCGCAGGGATCATCTTCAAGACGGAATTTAGCACTCAGGTCCCGGATGTTTCCGTTGACGCCAACCAGATACTGCAGGTAGTGATGAATATTGTCATCAATGCCGCTGAAGCCATGAAAGGCAAGGGAAACCTGACCATTCGAACTAATTTCGTGGCGCCCTACGCCGAACTGGAATTTGAGGACACGGGTCCGGGAATACCCGAAGAAACGATAGAAAATATTTTTGATCCTTTTTTCACTACTAAACAGGCATCCGAGGGATCCGTCATGGGACTCGGGCTTGCCATTACTTACGGAATTGTCAAAAACCACGGAGGGGACGTGACAGTAAGCTCCAACCCCGGAAAGGGCTCTACTTTCTGCGTAAAGCTACCCGTGACCCAGGAATGAACCTTTTGAATTTATCTACGGCGCTTGATGCCGTAACCTTCCCGAAAAGATGAGATGGATGAAACTAGACCTAAAAATAAAATGCGCTGACTCTGTTACCTTGCAGGCCGTGCTGGAATATCCGGCGTCCCCCTCTGAGCCTATGGTTTCCTGCCTGATTTGTCACCCCCACCCCTTGTACGGCGGCGACATGAACAATAACGTTGTAGGCGCATTGTCCCACTCAATGATTGACGCCGGAATTGCGACTCTCAGATTCAATTTTCGTGGAGTCGGTAAAAGTAGTGGTTCGTATGGAGAAGGCATTTCCGAAATGCTCGATGTTACCGCTTGCATTGATCATCTAAGCCGGAATGAACGCCTGGATTCCTCAAAAATACTCCTTGGCGGTTATTCATTCGGCAGTTGGGTGGCTATGAAAACGGCCCAAACCGACCAAAGACCGTCAAGGCTTATGATGATTTCACCCCCTCTTGATATGTATGACTTTAGCTTCCTTGCTTCAGAAAAACGCCCCAAGCTAATGGTGGGGGGGGATGGAGACTTTGTTTGCTCGGTAAAACGTTTTGAAGAGTTCTCCGAAGGTGTGGCAGATCCAAAAATGTCCGTTATCCTCAAGGGGCATGACCACTTTCACTGGGGCCTGGAAGAAGCCGTCACGAGTCAAGCAAGGGAATTCCTGTCACGTTATCCTGTCTAGGAGCCTGTCGGACTTAGCCTGACGCTCCCGAATTTGTCGAGGCTCTAATTG
>CAZGVM010000338.1:0-1877 GCA_964528855.1 uncultured Desulfomonile sp.
GCAAAGCAGGAGCAATCATATCTCCGGCCGCCATGCAGTGGAGGTCTAAGGACCTTAGCTATGTCGCCGGCCTAACAGAGGCTAAAGCCCTTATCACCGTTGAATCATTTCATGGCTTCGATCATCTGTCTCTGGCAAAAGAAGTTCAGCAGAAGAACCATTCGATCAAAAACATTTTCACATATCAGGACGTGCTACGTATGATGCGTGAAACACCTGATCCCAAGGTGTCTGAAATACCGATCGACGGTAACGATATTTTTACAATTTGCTGGACATCAGGCACGGAAGCTCAGCCTAAAGGCTGTCCGCTCAGCCACAATAATTGGCGTTGTCAGTCATCTTTGGCCTGTGGTCCCTGCATTGAACCGGGGGATGTGCAACTAACGGCCGGTCCACTGGTGAACATGGCGTCAGTAGGGACGGTATTTGTGCCGTGGCTTTTGCTGGGCGGGACCATGGTTCTTCATCATCCGTTTGATCCTATTTTGCTGCTCAAACAGATGGTAGCTGAAAAAATAAATTACACGCTCCTGGTGCCCGCTGTGGTTAACCTGATCTTGAAGCACCCGGCTGCGGCGCAATTCGATTTAAGCTCTGTAAGAGCGATCACGGTGGGTTCAGCTCCACCATCAATTTGGGCTATGGAGGAGTTCAAGAAAAAGTGGAACATAAATATTGGTAACATCTGGGGCCAAAATGAAGGCACGGCTTTTGTCTCCAGCGTCCAGGACATTCCTGATGTCAACATAAGAGTTGACCAGTTTCCGAATTATGGGGCTGCGGGTTGCTCGTGGTCGGTTCCTGTGACAGAGTTTATCCAGACCAAGATTGTTGATTCGTCCGGCACGCAAATGAAAGAGCAGGATGCAGTGGGTGAATTGCTATATCGTGGCCCAAATGTTATTCCAGGATACTTCAAGAGGCCGGATTTATCAGAGAAATCTTTTGACTCAGAGGGTTTTTTCCGCACTGGCGATCTATTCCAGATCAAGGGTGATCGCTACCTGAAATTTTTTGATCGGGCCAAAGATATCATCATTCGAGGCGGCTTCAATGTGAGCGCATTGGATGTGGAGAACGCACTGCTTGCCCATCCGGCGGTGCAGGATGTGGCGGCTGTGGGAATGGCCGACCCTGATCTTGGTGAACGAACCTGTGTATATGCAGTCCCGAAGGAGGGGCAAGCCCTTACCCTAGAAAACATGGTGGATTTCCTAAAGCAAGCGGGCATGGCTATTTATAAACTTCCGGAACGTTTAGAAGTCGTAGACGCGATTCCAAGAAACTCGGTGGGTAAAATCCTGAAGGCTGAACTGCGAAAGGATATCGCAGACAAAACGAAATCAGCGAAGTAGTTTAGAAAGCAGAGGAGTTGCTTCATGAGTCTGCCTATCGGTGTCGTGAAGGAGTTGATTGAGAATAAAGTGGCATTCCTGGAACGCATGAAACTCCAGGCGCTAGAGTTGCGGCCCGGTTATGTGAAGCTGTTTGCTCCTCTATTAGGCAATGAAAACCACATTGGCGGTGTGTACGCCGGGGCGCTATTTACGCTTGCAGAGATCCCCGGCGGCGCACTGTTCTACACGAGCTTTGACGAAACCAGGTATTTTCCGGTAGTCAAAGAAATGCTGATCACTTTCTTGCGACCCGCAAGAACTGACGTGTCTATTGAGATTTCACTTTCCGAGGCGGAAATCATCCGTATCACAGCGGA
The DNA here is from genome assembly GCA_964528855.1 of uncultured Desulfomonile sp. Classification (GTDB taxonomy): domain Bacteria; phylum Desulfobacterota; class Desulfomonilia; order Desulfomonilales; family Desulfomonilaceae; genus CAITZA01. Next base: position 1,718 of record CAZGVM010000338.1, read on the forward strand.
AGCGGAAGAGAAGGGCAAGGCTGATTTCATACTTTCAGGAGAGATTAAGGATACGGCCGGTCATGTAGTCGCTCGCAGTAGAGGTGTTTATCAGATACGCTATATAGAGGGCGCTCTAAAGTTATCTTTGCCATAATCATAAAAAAGGAGTCCCATCTGT
>CAZGVM010000338.1:1887-2269 GCA_964528855.1 uncultured Desulfomonile sp.
CTTGATCTAACCATGAACTTGCCAGGTCCTTACATGACCTGGATACTGGCGCTTCTGGGCGCGGAAGTAATCAAAATTGAAAACCCTGCCGGCGGTGATTATGGTCGAGCGCTTATGGCCGGTGGTCAGGGTTCCCCGTTTTTTGCCGCAGTTAACCGCAACAAGAAGAGTGTCAGCCTGAACCTGAAACATCCTGAGGGGAAACGCCTGCTTCTCAAACTTCTGGACCATTATGACGTGCTTGTAGAAGGATTCAGACCCGGAACAATGGAACGTCTTGGTGTTGGTTTTGATGTGACGTCCGTTGCCAATCCGCGACTAATACAGGTTTCAATTTCGGGATATGGTCAGACCGGCCCGTATCGTTTACGTGCGGGCCATG
>CAZGVM010000339.1:0-2241 GCA_964528855.1 uncultured Desulfomonile sp.
CTCCGAGAGAGCAATCCATTGAGTTCGGCTACGCCCAACTTTCAGTGCAAGGCCAGGCTGTGCAAGTCGGTCCAAGGTCACACCTAAGAGGCTGTTTCCGCATTTCAGATGGTGGTCAAGAAAGGAAAGAGGCCTGTCTCTTTGAGCCGTATGCAACCATAAGGCGACCTTTGCCAACTCGACTGCCATCGGGTTATAATCCACGCCATAGATACAGTTCTCGGCGACCTTGCGCCTCCAGTGGGCCAACTCACCGGGTCCGTTATCATCAGGAACTCCGTCTTGAGAAGGGGACGCATTTTGAGTGAGATACGAGGCTATGACATCCACGACTCTGACAAGAAAATGTCCACTTCCCATGGCAGGATCGAGTACTTTCAACTGGAGAATCTTGTCGGCATCTTTTCCGCAAGTTTGCAGGAGCGGGTAGACCGCTTCATCGACGAGATGGTTCACGAGGGCTTCGGGCGTATAGTATGACCCGCTGGCTTTACGCTGACCGCTTTGATTTGAAAGCTCGAGAACTGGCGGATTCACGCTGGTGTCGAGCCAAAGGCGCAGCTCAAGTAAACCTTCGTAGATGTCGCCAAGGTCGCGAATGTCCAAATCGGCATAGGGGACCTTACGTGTCTGATCACCTTTCAAGAATATGAGCATCTCAAGTACGGTCTTAATGGTTTCGTCTGGGAGTTGTAGTTCCGCGAACCGAGGGTTTTTTCTGTCGCTGAACAACCCGCCGTTGTAGGCGGGGATGCTATAGTCTGGGTCGCCCTGGTCAATAGCACGGAACAGCCGCGCCATCTTCTCATGGCCTGTGCCGGCTTTTTGACGCCAATTTGAAGCGCATATCATCCGATAAATTGCGTCCATGGAAAACTGTTCGCCATACGCAGTGGGTCCACCGTCATCTGCACGGAGCGGCAGAAGTCGCCGTGCTTCTGCCTTGAGGACGAAAAGAAGCCGATAGAGATAGATTAAGGCAAGTTCACGTATTCCGTCCAACTCCTCCTGTTCGGGATGCGTCGGAAATTTGTTACTCGAATAACCGAGGAATCCGCGAGCAATCTGCAAAACGGCTTGATGCGCCTGCTCTCTCAGAATGCCACGCACATCAAGCGTTTGCGCTTCGCTCTCGTTGCGAATCCAATCGAGAACGCCCTCGATCCCCACAGCCGGTTTACCAAACAGATTATAGAATAAACGGTACACATCGCGATCATCCGACGTGATCTGTTCCCCGCGAGAAAGAATACTCTCGAGGAACCGGACCAGGTCGAAACGTAAATACGCATCTTCCCTTTGTTTATGGCGACGGTACATGAGACGCCACGCAGCGCCATTCGAGAGAATGCCCCAATCTTTATCATACGCGTCTAAGTATCCGAGTACTTGAATGACGGATGCGTGAATTTCAGTAGACTCCGAAAATTTCTTTGCGTCTAGGATAAAGAAAGCGTCGCGGCAGAATTCGACACCATCTGGTTTTTTCTTGCCATAGGTCTCCTGTGCCTCTTGAACGGCTAATACAGCAGCGTTCTGAGAACCGAACACGATAAAGTCTGGGCGCCACTTTGACCCCAAACACCCTCGCTGTAGTTGGGCCATGCGATCAGCAGGAATTGCCAAGTAACGATTCTGGCGCAGTACAAAACCCAAGACTCTCTCGAGGACAGACTTGATCCAACCATTTTCAATATCGCTTTCGGAATTGGAAAATCCCTCGACTTGAAAAGGGAGATCCACCCGAGTTTTTGCGCTGGTTCTTCCAATTGGAACATGCGTAATCGTTACATCGCGCAGAGTCTTCCATGTTTCGAGTAGTTGGTGAATACCGGCATCGGCTTCGCCATCGGAAATCAGATGCATCTGCCCACCTGGAATACCTTCGGGGCGACTTAATACCTTATCAAAAAACTCTGTTGAAAATAGTCCCGCATTGGTAAAAAAATCTTTAGTCATTGACATATTCCTCTTGTTGAAATCGAAAGCCGCTACGCCAGCATTGTTTTAACATCCAAACTCGCGAACTCAGTTTTGATCTCATCACCGGCGTAGAAGGCAAAGAGGTCTTCCTTGGTGAGGGTGCCGTCGGCTAGGAATTTCTCCAGATACTTGAAGGTGAACTGGAGCGAGAGCTGGCCTTTGGCAAGGGTTTCGACGATCTGCTTGTTGCTCTGGTCAATCTTCTTGCAACACTCTTTGATCGAGAGCAGGCTGTCAAGGTCGTGAAGGAGTCGCTTG
>CAZGVM010000340.1:0-2239 GCA_964528855.1 uncultured Desulfomonile sp.
GTCCATGTTTCACTACGGCATATTTTATGCAAAAAAATTAGCGTTTATCAAACCAATCAGAGCATCCCAGGGGTGAAACCATGAACTTGAGCTATGAATGCGTTGAGAGAAATGCTGAACGAATACCAAACAGGCCGGCGATAGTAGATGGGGCCAACGGGGCCACCATGACCTATTCACAGATGAATTCTCAGGTCAATTCAATCGCTAACGGATTGTTGGCTATGGGGGTCGAAAAGAATGACCGGGTAGCCATTTATTTGCGGAACGTTCCGGAATTTCTCACGGCGTTCATGGCGATTGCGAAAATAGGGGCGATAGCGGTTCCGTTCAACATAATGTTAAAAAAGATCGAGATTGAATTCATTTTGAACCACAGTGAGTCCCGTGTACTGTTCGGGATGGCCGAAGAAACGGCTGAAAACGTCACACCCATTCTCGATAAACTTCCAAAACTTGAAAAGGTCATAGTGGTGAGAGGGCAGAAAACGGAGTCCTCACATCCCATAGAAACACCTTTTGAGAAGCTTCTCGAATATGACAATCAGTTCAAGGCCTTGGATCTTGATCCTGAGGACGGTTTGTCGATTCTTTATACTTCAGGAACCACAGGCAGACCCAAGGGTGCGCTTGCGACCCACCAGAGCTGGTTATCCCAGGCGATATTGAACGCCGGACAGGTTGTTCCCATGACTGAAGAGGACTTAATAATCACTGGAGCGCCTCTATTTCATGTCTATGTAGTGTTGACCGCCCTGCCGACCCTGTGGACCGGGGCCTGCTTTGTGACACTGGAAAGATTTTTTCCAGCCAAGGCATTGGAACTGATAACCAATTACAGGGTGACCCATTTTATGGGCACCCCTACAATGTGGGCGTACATGGTAGAGGAGTATCTCAAGAATAAGGACAAGTATGACATCTCTGCCCTACGCCTGGGACAGGCTGCCGGCTCATCTTTTCCTGCCGAACTTGGGAAACAGGTAGAAAACGTTTTCAAAATTAATCTGGTTGAGTGTTATGGATCGACTGAATCATCGAGCACAGTGACCCACACGAGATACGGTCATTTTGTTCCTGGGACGTCGGGGTGGCCTGCGCAGGGCTGGTCAATAAAGATTGTTGATTTCGACGGCAATGAGGTTGACAACGGAGAGATTGGGGAGTTGTGGATCAATGGTCCGGGTGTCCTCAGAAAATACTGGAATGATCCTCAAAACACGGCAACCAAGATTAAGGACGGTTGGTGGAAATCCGGCGATCTTGCTTATGTTAGGGGTGACTCCAACACCGATTGCTTCCTTTATCTGGTCGATAGAAAAGACGACATGCTTGTCTGTGGCGGATATAACATTTATCCAAGCGAAGTTGAGAGCTACCTGGCACAGAATTCAAAGATTCTCCAATCTGTGGTGATAGGTGTTCCCGACGCCGTGAAAGGAGAAATTCCAAAAGCATTTGTTGTTTTGGCGCCGGGGCAGAGCGCAACGGAAGAGGAGATGATCCTATGGGCAAAGGATAATATGGCCGCCTACAAGGCTCCGAGAATATTTGAGTTTACCACCATGGATGAATTGCCCAAGACAGCCACCGGCAAGATATTGAAGAGAGAACTCAAGAGAATGGAGATGGAAAAGCATACAAAAAAAGCCTGAGTTCACTCAAGCACTTGATATGACTGCATGTTTAAACTCTATGTCGCCACTCCCTCTGAGGGGATGGCGACATAGGTTCCGCCGACCATTGGAGCAGGCAACCTGATTTACGGGAGATTACATGTGGGCTTAGGTAGTCTCAGTCATTGACGTTCTGAAAAATATTTTCAGGTCTTTTTCAGAAAGAGAACATCCGGCATCTCCAGTTCCCACCTGATTGCGGCTGAACGTAGGAAAAAAATCAGTCCTATCGACACAAGTTCCGGAACTCGCGAGCCTGGTAATACCTTGATGAACAAAATGTAAAATATTGTTCCGAGTAGTATGGGTGTGGCATAAAGTTGCCTGGTCATTAACAGATTGGTTCGACCAGCGAGCACATCCCTCAAAAGCCCTCCTCCGATGGCGGTTACAACAGCCAGCATCACCGGCAGGACAGGAAGTCCGAATTTCAGAGCTATTACCTTATTTGCGGATTGAATGGCAAAGAGGGCGCATCCAAAACCATCGAGATACAGCAACAATTGATATGTTCTGGTAAACCAGCCGGGTAGCCAGAATGCCAGCATAGCCGACAGCGTTGC
>CAZGVM010000341.1:0-2231 GCA_964528855.1 uncultured Desulfomonile sp.
GTTTTTGTCTTTGGAAAGCTTGAATGTTGTTATCCTGTGGGGTTGCAAACCATGGATTCACGAGTCTCCGGCCCACCTGTCCAGTATGAATATTATTCAGACCCCAAAAACCACCATGAATTATTGCGGAAGATTGTCGGAGAACTCGCCTCTGACGGCATCCAGAGATCGGGTGTCACCATCCTGTCACGTTACACCCTGAAAAAGTCACCGCTTGGTGACTCCATCGCCAAAATCAAATTTAAAATTTGCGACATAAGCTCAAAAGAAACAGCGGCCCCCGACAGGGATTCAATAAATTTCTGCACTATCGCCGGGTTCAAGGGCCTCGAAAGCCCCGCCATCATCGTTTCGGACATCCAGGAACTCGATTCCGACAGATCAAGGGATCTCCTGTACGTAGCAATGTCCAGAGCCCAACTGAAACTGGTCATGATCCTGCCGGAAAACCTCCGCCAAAAGGTGAACCGAATGTTGAAGGAGTGACAATCAGGAACTAGCTCCGGCCTCTGCGCAGGAGTCTTTGCCTTGTCATCCCGGACTTTGCTCTGTCATTCCCTCGAAAGAGGGAATCCATGTCTTTTGATTTTCCCCAACTCAGGCCCTGTCATCCCCGACTTGATCGGGGATCCACTCTTCTCTCGAAATAATGATCGAAAATGAGTAACCCCTCAGTTATTCGCGGCTGAGCAAGCATGAGGGATAAGGACGCTCCACCGCTCCAAGGTAGGCTAACAGACTTGTCTCATTAATTTGTGAATCGGGTTATCTTTTTCAAGAGGGTTTGAACAGAACAGTCACTATGTCCATAGTAGAATCACGAGCCAGCAGGTCCAGAGTCGAGGATATCTGCCGCTCAACATCCATTCCTCTTTTTTTGAGCGTGCATGCTACTGTTTGAAGTGTGCTTCGCGTCTGTGCCCCAGCGTCACTGACAGAACCGAAGCTGACTTTTCGGGCTACTACAGAAGGCCGTAAGTCGCGTTCCGCCAAGTTGTTCTCAGCGGGGATTGTTCGGTTTAAAGACCAGTGATAAAGCCTGTCATGGTTTTTAAGGAAAATATCCTGAATCCTACGAATACCCAGGTGATGCGCCGGGTGATTCATGGCTGCTTGTATTTCGTTTCTGACTCGGGATGATTCAGAATAGAACTCCCCGTCTGATATGGGTTGTTGACGAAGTTTCATGGCGCTGCTTAGCAAGGGTATTACCACGGCTGTAAATGTAGAAACTTCAGAGTTGTCTGGAAACTCTTTCTCCAGATCCTCCACGTCTCTGAGCAGATGGGCGTAACAGTATTGAATAGAGCACGGAACCTTGTTGTAGGCGTTATACCTGTCAACAACCAGCGTTCCCGGCAGAGAATCCTTCCCAAAGATGGATAGTGGAACCTGAGCCGATCTGTTCTTGCCGAATTGAAAAATGCTTAATTTGTCAGTAGCAAAGAGCCAAACATAACCATTCTTGCCATTAGTGCGCCAGCCGGTCTCGTCAGCATGCTTTACCGGAGAGTTGCGGTACTCCTCAATCAGTTTGTTTGGAATATCAGAAAACAAACCTGCTACTCGTTGGAATATTCCGGATATACTACCACTTCCTATGCCGAGAAGTTCGCAAACTCTCTCCACTGGAATGCCATGAACGTAATGCATGTTGATGGCCTTGGCTATGAGTCGATTCCCGAACAGACTTTTGGGCAGCACCCCGGGAGGTTGTGGGGTAAAGCCCTTGCGACACTTGGAGCAATATCGCCTATGAAGATTGAACACAATCTTTTCCGGTTTCACCAAAGGGATATCAACAACACTTCTTTGTTCTACCCCTTTTTTTGACAAGGGCTCGCCACATTCGGGACAGGTTTCTGATTCAGGAAGAACCTCTTCAATGCGATCTTCACTCCCCTGTTCGTGTCCCTTTCTGCCATATCCTTCATGACCCGGACGCGCGCCTTTGGGCTTGGGAGCTTCCGGCTGCAGATTTTTCTTGAAGGGCTGTTTAGAGGAAGGAGTAGATGAGCCGAAAAATCCATCTTCCAATTTACGCTGCTCTCTGCCAAGAGCAGCCCGAAGCGATTTAACCTCGTCTTCGAGTTGGTCTATCCTACGTTGTTTGTTCAAGCATATGGAACAATTATTCAGAACCATGATACGAACCACCCAAGCCTGGAGGCGATTTAGAGTGGCTCCAATTAATAATCGATCATTCTACAAATCGCGAGAAAAAAATTTGC
>CAZGVM010000342.1:0-2228 GCA_964528855.1 uncultured Desulfomonile sp.
TACGTGGAGTAATTTATGTTCGGTCCTCTTCCATCAAGATATTTTCTTACGGCGGGATGCGGTGAAGCGTCTACCGAGTTGAACGCATTTGACGCAGCTTTACTGGACGCCGGTGTCGGTGATACGAATTTAATTAAGATGAGCAGCATTTTACCGCCGGGGGCTACTTTGGTCGAGAAACATCCCCTGGTCAGGGGCTCATTCGTGCCTTTGGCCTACGGTGATCGCTCTTCTGATATCAGCGATCAGATCATATCAGCAGCGGTTGCAGTCGGAGTGCCCGAAGATCCGCTGGAATCCGGACTCATTATGGAGTGCTCTCGAATTGGAGGACCGGAGGAATGCGAAAAAGCCGCCAGGGATATGGTAATCGAGGGAATGGAAAGAATCAGAAAGAGAAAGATAAAAGATATTAAGAGCATTTCGGCGACTATTCGGGTTGAAAGAATCGGCGCCGTTTTTGCAGCGGTGGTGCTATGTCAGTAAAACATGAGGGATGGTTTATAGAGACTTACGATGGTATCTCGGCTTTTGGCCTCAAATGTTCCGAGAAACTTTACGAAGCGCAAAGTCCATTTCAAAGAATAGAAATTTTTGACACTCAGGCTATGGGACACATACTGATCCTGGATGGGTGCTTCATGGTAACTCAGAAGGACACGTTCATATACCATGAAATGCTTGTCCATCCCGCCATGAGCCTTCTACGGGCGCCCAGAAAGGCTCTCGTCATAGGTGGGGGAGATGGTGGCGCTGTCACCGAACTGGTAAAACACAAATCTCTGGAAGAAATAACACTGTGTGAAATTGACGAGATGGTTACAACCTCATGCCGTGAGTTTTTTCCTGAGGTTTCATCGGGCCTCGACGATCCCCGGTCGATATTAGCCTTTGAGGACGGCGCCGCATTCGTGGCCGGACATTCGGACCACTTCGACGGAATTTTTGTCGATTCCACAGACCCTGTTGGTCCGGGAAAAGCCCTGTATGAAGTTTCGTTTTATCAGTCCATAAAAAACAGTCTTAAAACCGGCGGAATTGCGGTATTTCAAACTGAAAGCCCTATTTTCATGGCTGATGTTTTCTCGGAAACAGTCGCAAAACTAAGGAGTGTGTTCGGACCAGCCAACGCTGTGCCATACCTGGCCGTAATCCCCAGTTATCCTGGAGCCATGTGGTCCTTCACAATGTGCATGAATGGTTCTCAGCCATTGAACCCGGGACAGTGCTCCATTTCGGGTGATATTCTTGATACTCTGAAATATTACAACGCCAATGTTCACTCTGCTGCTTTTGGGCTCCCCCAATTTGTAAAGGAACTGGCGGGAATTTAAAAGGTTGGCTGGCCCGACCTGCATTTGCCGACAATAGAAGGCGGATTTGACCTGTCGTCATGGGAACCGGACAAAGTCAAATCCGCCTGATTATTTCCAAACTAAGTGATGGGAGTTTTATTCATGGATGCGCTAAAGTTTCTGGAAAGTCATTGTTCATCACCTGTCAAGGATAGACCGGCCATTTTTGGATGCCCTCTCGATCACTCGTCAACTTTTCGCTCCGGTTCATACTTGGCCCCAAATGCCATTCGTGAGGCTTCAGACTCAATTGAGACATATTCGCCTTTTCTTGATAGAGACCTGGCCGACCTGAAATTTGCTGATCTTGGAGATGCTGTTTTCTCTGGCGAAAATCTGGAAGGCGCACTCAACGAGATAGAACTGTTTACCCGCAATGTTTTGAATTCTGGATCAAAGCCGTTGGCTCTGGGAGGGGAACATACGGTGACATTACCCATCGTTCGGGCTTTGACCAATTTCTTTGACGATTTCATTGTAATACATTTAGACGCACATACGGATTTACGACAGGATTATGAAGGCGCTCTGCTCAACCATGCCACGGTTATCCGTAGGGTCACAGAATTGATTGGTCCGGATCGGCTGATACAACTCGGGATCAGATCAGGCACAAGGCAGGAATTTGAATGGATGCAGAACAACAAAACCTTGTACCAGTGGGAGGAAGGATCGGAAAAGTCCATCCGGAAACTTGTCGGCGATAAAAAAATTTATGTCACTCTCGACCTTGATGTCATGGATCCTGCATGTCTGCCGGGAACGGGCAATCCTGAGTCGGGCGGATGGCTTTACCATGACATGGAACGATTTTTCCGGATGCTGACTTCCATGAATCTGGTGGGGGCAGATGTAGTCGAACTCAATCCCAGA
>CAZGVM010000343.1:0-2225 GCA_964528855.1 uncultured Desulfomonile sp.
CCACTATTCTGGGCACATTAGCTCTGAAAACAGGTTACAGGCACACAAACATTCAATACTCCGACAAACAGTATTATAACCCGACAAACACAATCCAGGCCACCCTTGTGGACATCACATTCGCCGGAATCTTCGCTGAACTGGCCTATTATTATTAATCTACCATCCAACAGGGCTTGTCTCAAAATTGATTGACACGCACTGCCATATACTCCCTCGAATAGACGATGGGGCAGTTGATCTGCGAGTGTGTTTCAACATGTGCAGGATAGCCGCCGACGATGGTATCCGAACCATTTGCGCCACCCCCCACCATAACGGATTCTGGCCACTGGTAGACCCTGACAGTGTTTGTCGTCTGGCAGCGGAACTGAACTCAGCCCTGGCTGCTCATGGCGGCCTTCCGTGGATTGTAACAGGTATGGAAATCAGGGTCTCGGCCGAGCTGGAAAGCCTGGTCGATTCTTCCACCGTAATTGGCCTTGGTAATTCCGGAACCCTGTTGATCGAATTTCATCCTTCCGGAGTTCCCGCCGGTTTCGTCAATATGGCTAAAAGGCTTGTAGAAAAAGGATATTCCATTCTACTTGCCCATCCTGAAAAAAACCTTCAGATCCAGGATCGGCCCGAGCTTCTCTTTAGTCTCCTTCGAATGTTCGAGCCCTGGAAAATCATGACTCAGTTGACGGCAGCCAGCATCACCGGGGAACATGGCAGGCGTGAGAAGAGGACCGCAAGACTGTTGCTTGAAAATAATCTCGCTCATGTGATAGCCACCGACGCCCATGACGATAGAGTGAGGCCGCCTGTTCTTTCAAAGGGACTTGAGGCTGCAGAGACCATTGTAGGATCGCAAAAGGCGCGTCAAATGGTCACGGATGTTCCCAATGCAATTCTGGGCAATGCGGAATTTCCGGAATGGTCCGAGCCGACCAATCCTCGAAAGTGGTGGAGAATGTTCTGATCATTTGATATGACGTGAGCTGATTCAGTTGAATAAGATCGGTTTCACCACGGCCCTGTAGCCACAATGATAAGTCGGTAAACAAATGCGTCTGACGCAAAAAAATTCCGTGGCCCTGTCAATCTTCAGACTAACTGCCTGTCTATTGATCCTGTCAATGGCCATTACTTACACTATGGCGCAGCAGCCCGCCAGAAAACCCGAACCTGCGCGCCCCGTGCAGGAAGGCCCTGTTAAAAACCCCACGCCTGCCCTTCCTGAACAACACGCTCCTCCGCAGGGAATGGCGCCAAACAGAATGGATGACAATCCATATATCTCGAAGACCTGCCCGGAACTGAAAAAATCATTGGTTCCGCTCATCCGGAAATTTAACGAACTCAAACGCAGAGAAAAAGGACTGTTTGCCGAATTCACCCAAAAGGACAGGGAAGAATTGTCGCAGACCAGGCAAGCTCTGGACGATATCAAACAGCAGTTACGTCAGCGGTGTTCTGAGCCTCCCAAGCAGGACAACAAGAAAAAACAGCGCAGGCAATGACTACGCTTTGGTTGACTCGAAAATATTAGCGTGGACATTAGTTAGTGGAAACCAGGGGCAAGTATCAGGACTGTTTGACTGTCATTCCCGTGAAAACGGGAATCTCCCAACTTCGAGGCTGTTTCGGTCTTCCCTAACTCCCAACTCCCAACTCCCAACTTCGAGGCTGTTTAATGACTTCCTACTTCTGTTTCTCCTCCTCAAGCTTGATTACCGAGCACTCCTTGCCTTCCTCATTCTTTTTCATTTCCTGATTCATTCTGCCGCGTGAGAATTCACGAATCACAAGAAAAGGCTCCGGTTTTTCAAGATGCCTGTTCCATATAAACTGCTTCAGGTCCACTTTTCCACCGGATTCTCGATACAGCAGAATCCACCACTCGTCATCTTCCCTGACGTAACACAATTTGGCCAGAGTGACGCCGCCCAAAGTTCTGGCCAATTCTTTGATGATCGGTATGATCTGGGTGTCTTCCGATTCTTCCGAGTCCCTGGACTTTCGGTCCTTCTGTTTTGGGTTTTTTACTGGACCCTGGGCAGTCTTGCTCTTGTTCGATTTTTTCAGGGTATCTTCAGTGGTCTTTGCAGTCTCCTGTTTTTTGTCCTAGTCCTTTGGCTTATCTTGATCGATTGAGGGTTTGACCAGTTCTTTATCGGACTTTTTATCTTCGGATTTTTCCGCTTTGGGCGCTTCATCATTCTTTACTGACGCCGCCCGTT
>CAZGVM010000344.1:0-2224 GCA_964528855.1 uncultured Desulfomonile sp.
GCCACATTCCGGTTTTGGGATGGCTCATTCCTGTCAACTGTTGGGTTCTTCGGTCTGAAATCCTTCAATGAGGGCTTGATGGCGACCGTTTTGGCGGCAAAACCGTCCCTTCTTGCCTGCTCCATCTCCTCAGAGGTGTATATTCCGCTCAAGTCCTGTGGAAAGGCTTTCCTGAGAGCCATGGATTCAGCGCACTTGAGGAGCATGACATCCGGCATCGATCCCCAGAGGCCCGTTGGTCTGCCGTCATAGGTTTTGACGTACGAGGAATAGAGGGCTGTGGCGCTTTGGGGCTGAGGAAAGTCAATATTTATGACCGATATTGTGGCTGAAACGATTTTATCCGCTTCGGCAGGGTCATATTCTTCATGAGCAATGACATGCTTGGCGCCCTGTTTGTCCTTGATGGTCAGTTTTGGATTTACTGAGCCGCCGTATTTGCCGCTTTTGGATGCTATCAGTCTGAGTCCGTCGATCGAGGTCTGGCTTACCACTGTCCTGCGACCCTGTTTGTCGGTGTAGGGAATGAAGAATATCTGTTTGGATTCAATGTCAAGATTGCGTCTGCGAGCCAAACGATAGGCTACGATGGCTTCTTCCTCCGTGAGTCCCGAAAACACGGTCTTCATGAATATGTCTTTCAGTTCCCGTGGAATAGAGACAGACCATTCCGGATCAATTTTCTGCAATTCCATGTAAGTCCTCCTGATCTTCGATATCCAGGCGCTCCAGAGCTATCCTGTTGTAAAAGTCCCTGCTGATGCCATGCTTGCATCCCACACACCCGTAAGGGTTCAGTTGCGATTCCGCCGGACGTGTAAACAGTATGGCCCTGGATCGAGCCTTGCATGCCAGACGAGTGATCCTGGCGATAGGGCAGTCCTCGACGAGCGAATGCCGATTGCGTTCCAGCCATTCCGATGGGGTCATGATGTCTCCCATGTTGTTTTGAATTAAGGTTAGGAGTCGGATTCTCCGTGGAGCCTCGCCTGTCCGACGCAGGGATACGCGACCGGGAGAGGAGTCTAGGCCGATTTTGTTTTGGGAGCCCGCCGGCGATTTCTTACTTCAAAGGGCCGTTCAGGGGAGCGAACGGTCCTTTGTGGAAAGATGATGTTTCTGTCCCGCTCGTTGTTGTTGGAATAGAGAAAGAGATCTATGAAGTCATCGGTGATACGTAATGTTCTCCTTCCACTTGTGGCGCAGACATTGATAGCCTGCAGTTTGCCGTCGTGGATCAGTTTATAGACCGTACGGACGGACACTCCGAGCTTTCTGGCGACTTCGGAAGTTCTTAGCATTGAATTACCCCCACATGAGCCACTCAGGCTCCACACTAAGCGCATGGGCGATTCTGGTCAGTGTCACCGGACTGGGCGACGGCCCCGAATTAAGGTCCCGGCTATTCTCCGCCGCCCGCCACATGGATATTTGCTGATGCTTGCATCCGATTCGCGCGGCGAACTGCCGGTCGCTTTCCGAAGGCCTCCTGAATTTTTCCAGGCGCTTGTAGAAAGACACTTCTTCCCCAGTTGATAAAATATCTTGACAATGGAAATACGGTGTTGGATATTGCCAGGCATAACTTACATGACAGACTCCCCATACCCTTTTGTAGATTTGAATGGTGTAATGTTTACCTTATAAAGACGGAGGTGTCAAGTGAAAAATTCATGTGATATCACTCAATTGCCGTGGGCTGTAATTATCAGTAAATACAGACAGGAAAATGAGTCAGTCAGAAGTTTTTGTTCACGAATGGGACTTAACCACCACATTTTCCAATCATGGGAAAAAGGAGAAAGGCCTTCCATAAAAAGCCTGAACAAGATCAAGGATAATCTCAACATGTCTTATGAAGATTATAAGGCGCTGGCCAGGCTTTGTCACAACATAGAGCCGACGGAGAATACTTACCAGTACGCACATGTCGAGAAGGGCGGACTTGACCAGACCGACCTCCCCTACACCTATTTCTGTAGGAGACTGTTTTTTCTCAAAGGCAAGAATGAGTCTTGCGGCGACTTCCTGGAGAGACTCGAGATATCCGCACATGAATGGATGGAATGGATGCAGGAGCCGCAACCAAGCATAAAGATGGACCGCTTGTGGAATATCTTCACCCGCCTTGGCTATGACAAGAGCGCACTGTTGATCAGGTGGCTACTGACGAATGACGGGGCGGTGAAAGAAGTCGAAAAGGAGACGAAAAAGATCAAGAAAA
>CAZGVM010000345.1:0-2172 GCA_964528855.1 uncultured Desulfomonile sp.
CTTGGATCTTTAGTTGAAACCTTGTTGAGATGATTCGGGAGGTTATTGATGGCCTGTATGATTCCCATGGATTTCTCAAAGAATGCATCCAGTTCGGGGGAGCGCTTCATATTTGAACAATTAAGGGATGCCCCTGACAGTGACAAATGGGTTTGTTTACACTCACTGGAACTATCCAGGCATACCTACAAGGTTTGCAGCGAAATAGACTTTGTCGTTATGGTTCCCGGAGAAGGAGTCTTTTGTCTTGAAGTCAAATCGGGGGGTGTTTACAGAATCAATGGAGAATGGCTGTATGAGGATTGGCACGGCAACGTCCGCACCAATTCTGAAGGGCCGTTTGACCAGTCACAAAATGCCATGTTTTCCTTGTTGGACCGGATACAAAAGACCTTCACTGACAGATTGGATCCAGAATTTCGACTTAATAACCTTATATACGGTTGGGGAGTAGTCTTGCCCGATGTTGAGTTCAAGGATACTGAACGAGAATTCGAGTCATGGCGGGTATATGATGTCAAATCGAGACAGCATCCCATAAATCAATATATAAAGAGACTATCCAGGCACTGCCACCAAAAAACCGGCAACCTTCATACTGCGTGGTATAATGAAAAGGAGTCTCGACCAACTCCTACAGATGTCAAGAGACTTAGAAAATTTCTTAGAGGGGATTTAGTCTTACCAATTAACAAGAGCATTCACTTTACAGAGTTGCATGAAGATATCATCAGGCTGACTGAAGAGCAAACGGATTTACTGGAAAATCTGCGTGACAACCCCAGAATTTTTATAACTGGGGCCGCAGGCACGGGCAAGACCGTGTTGGCGGTAGAATTCGCTAAGAGGGAAGCGGCCAAGGGCAAAAGAGTTCTATTCCTCTGCTATAATAAGCTATTGTGCCAACGATTAAAAGCTCAACTCTCAGAACATGAGAACCGAATAACTGCTGAGACATTTCATAATTATGTCGCTGAACTTATTTTGAGATCGTCATTGAAAGACACTTTCATAGCGGAAAACATAAAAGTGGATGACGATACAAGATTTACGAAAGTTTTTCCCCGTAATGCTCTTAGAGCACTGAAAGAAGAAAAGGAAAAGCCATTTGACGTTCTCGTTTTAGATGAGTGCCAGGATCTTCTAATGCCTGAATATTTGCCCATTCTTGATAAACTAGTTGCAGGGGGGGTTGAAGATGGGCACTGGGTCTTTTTTGGCGACACACATTTTCAAAATCTATTTAACAATAAAGTTACTCTCGAACAAATGATAGCGGAAATTGAAAACCGTTCAATCTTTGCAAAGTTTGGACTGCACAAGAATTGTCGAAATACCATGAACATCGGTAAAGATATCTACAGGATAGTGGGATTTGAAAAACCACCTTTCCGCGAATCCACGGTTCCCGGTCCGCCTGTTGAATACCGTTATTATCAAGATCCTTCCGAACAGACTAATATCATAGCGGGTATTGTTCGAGAACTGGACACCGAAGGAATTAAAAGAGATGACATAACAGTACTAAGTAAATACAAGTTCGAAAACTCTTCCTTCGCAGATCAAAAGGGTCTAGGGAAATCGAAATTTTGCGATATGACCGCCGGATCCACTTGCCGAGATCAAAAAAACGGCATCAACTTTTGCACTATTCAGGCGTTTAAGGGGCTGGAAAACTCTGTGATAATAGTTACGGATATCTCAGAGATCGACAAGGATCACACCAAATCGCTCATTTACGTTGCCATGTCCAGGGCGATCATCAAATTGTTCGTACTTTTGCCCATCAATCTAAAGCAAAAGGTTGAGATGGCTCTCAACTCATAAGAATCGACCATATGATCGTATTTGGTCGATTTTAAACCGCGAACGCCAACCTACAAAGGAGGACCCCCAAATGCGTGGAAACCAAATGGCCCGTCAGTGGAAAATCATCCAATTTATTGAAAGCCATCGTAACGGTATCAGCGTCCCAGATCTAGCGGAAAAAACGGACTCCCTGCCACGCACTATCTATCGCGATCTGGAGGCGCTTCTTGATGGCGGATTCCCACTTTATACCGACAAGGATGGGAAGAATTCTCTCTGGAAGATGATGGACACATACAAGGGGTTTCCAGTTCCTATGACACGCACGGAGTTGATGGCGCTGTACATGAGCCGCGATCTACT
>CAZGVM010000346.1:0-635 GCA_964528855.1 uncultured Desulfomonile sp.
CGCAAATCATCTCATTGGTGGAAAGGATGGCTTCATGCAGCTTGTTCAGTTCCACCCGGAATACGCCTATCAGGACTTTATGCAGGGTATTCGTCCCGTTACAGTCAAGGATGGCGGCTTGCGCTATGAAAACGTTCCCGGCGTGTTTCGAGAGTTCTGCGAAAAGGCTGAAGAGTTCAAGGGGCGTTGTGTCCTCATCATTGACGAAATCAATCGGGCTAATCTCTCTCGCGTCTTCGGCGAACTCATGTACCTGTTGGAGTACCGGAACGAATCAGTGGCGTTGTCCGGTGGTGGTCTTTTCCGCATTCCAGAGAACGTCCGCATTATTGGCACGATGAATACGGCTGACCGGTCAATCGCACTTGTGGACTATGCCTTGCGTAGACGGTTTGCATTCATTCGCCTGAAACCGGACTACGAGATCCTTAAGAAGTGGCACGCAGACGCCAGCTTTGATGTGTCTGGCCTGATAGCGGTGCTGAAAGAACTTAATGCCCAGATAGGCGACCCGCACTATGAGGTTGGCATTTCCTTCTTCCTCGTGGACAACCTTGAGAACGAAGTCGAAGACATTTGGCAAATGGAGATCGAGCCATATCTGGAAGAGTACTTTTTCGACAATCTCTCTAAGG
>CAZGVM010000346.1:645-2172 GCA_964528855.1 uncultured Desulfomonile sp.
GCCGAGCAATTTGGCTGGGACAACGTGAAGGACAAGATCCAGGGATGAAAATCCAGACGATTGAGCTTCAAGAAGATGGTCCCCCTTGCTTCCGCCCTACTGATGCCTTTTCCCAGCGTGCGGGGAAGCTCCTTTGGTCGCAATACGAAGGAAAGATCGAGGTTGAGCCACCCACATTTAAGACGGACAACCAGTGGCGGCTTAAGGCGCAGGGATGGGTCGGACATATCCCAGTGGATGAGGAATTCCACATCTTCATCAAGCCAAAGGTTGAGTTGAGCAATCTCTTCGGCATGTTGGAATATGCCTACAAACTACCGTTCCTTACTACCGGCGACATGGTAGGGGCGCAGTCCTTACAGGAATTCTACGAGCGACTGGCAAAGATTATGGCCTTACGTGTCCTTGATAGAAGCCGTAAGGGTCTGTATCGGGAATATGCAGCGCGTTATAACCGATTGCCTTATCTCCGGGGCAAAATGGTTTTGGAGTCAATGCTTAGCTCTCCGTGGGAGACGTCGCTTGAATGTCAATATCATGAAAACACTGCAGATATAGAGGATAACCAGATTCTTGTATGGACACTCTATTGCATGGCTCGGAGTGGCCTGTGCCGTGAGGATGTCGCCAGGCTGGTGCGCAGAGCATTCCGTGCCACGCAAAGCATCGGACAACTCAAAGCCTGCCAGGCCAGTCTATGCGAGGGACGTCAATACAATAGACTGAATGGGGATTACCAGCCGCTCCATGCGCTGTGCCGGTTCTTTCTCGACCACAGTGGGCCAAGCCATGAACAGGGCGGCCACAACATGCTGCCTTTCCTCATTGACATGGCTCGGCTGTATGAGATGTTTGTGGCGGAGTGGCTCCGTGAGCATCTGCCGCAGAACATGGTTCTGAAAGCCCAAGAGACAGTCAGCCTTGGATGCGAACACAAGATCGACTTCCGTATCGACCTTCTCCTTATCCATCGGCGTAGCGGAAATCCGCTCTGCCTACTCGACACAAAGTACAAGACTCCATCATCTCCAAGTTCTGGTGACGTGGAGCAGGTGATCGCCTATGCCAAGGCGCTTGGTTGTCCGGAAGCGGTGCTTGTGTATCCACAAAGCTTGTCTAAACCCTTTGATTCTAAGGTCGGTGGCGACATTCATGTATGGACAACTGTATTTGCCCTTTCTGGTGACCTTGACCTACAAGGAAAAACGTTCTTAGCCAAGGTTATGAAAGGTCTCACCGCGAGTTGAAGAAGGCGAGACAACGTGCTATTATGACTAAAATATGGCCCAATCGAATAGCCGGAGTTGCTCTCCCTCGGCTCCACACTGAGGATTCTGTATGAGTCTTTTTTTTCAGCATATAGTGCACCTATATTCCAATGGCGAATATCCTAAAATAATTGAGGAATTGCGAATCCACGAGAAAAACACTCAGAAATCTTTGCCAAACTGCATTTTCAGGGAACTGGACTACGCTGTATCAAACTCCTATAGGCAAATTAGGGATGAAAATGTGTTCCCGATCCGC
>CAZGVM010000347.1:0-2136 GCA_964528855.1 uncultured Desulfomonile sp.
AGGCGCATCTTTTGCTCGGGAAGAGGGTGCTCATCTGTAGTGGGACGAATAGGGCGCTGGATGAAGCTATGAAACCTCTGGTGAAAGCGGAGATGAATGGAAAATCGCTCCGCTTGGGCAATGTGGCTTCGATCACAGACAGGGATGTCCGATCAATATCCCTTCAATTCATAATTAACAGCCGTCCGAATATCAATGAAAAAATTCGGGCGGGGCGCGAAGCCGTTGAAACGAGATCCATTGTAGGAATTACCGCTAGTTCTATTCAATCTGGGAAATATGACAGGGTGCTAGGCGAATTCGACATCGCCATTATTGATGAGGCCGCCCAATTAACGGTGCCAGCTACCGTTGGCTGCATTAGTTACGCAAAACGTTTTGTGCTAATAGGTGACCACAATCAGCTTCCAGCAGTTGTCCAGAGTGAACACGCTGGCCAGGCTGACTTTGAATCGGGCGATGAGCAGTGGCCCGGTCTATCCACATCACTCTTTGAAATACTCTATGATAGGGCCAAAGAGAGCGGTGGTCGTGAGGTTATCCTGCTCAAGGATCAATACAGGATGAATGAACATGTGTGCGCTATCCCGGCTTCCATGTGGTACAATAAGCAATTGCGCCCCGCCACCTCGAAGGTCGGGGACGCAAGACTTGAAATATTCCACAAGAACATCTCGGGGTTGCCTCGAAAGCTGCTTGATCCCTCGGAATCGGTAAAATTTGTCAACGTGCCATTAGATAACTCATCTGGTCCTAGAACCAATTTAAAAGAAGCTAGGATCGTATGTGAAATCATAAGAGGCCTGGCCAGATCCGGATTTCAGTTGGAACGCAAAGATTCGGTAGCCATTATATGCCCACGCCGGGCTCAGGTGGAACTTGTCAGACGCAGCCTGGAAAACCAGTTCATGGAAGATCAGTTTTTGAATAGTGATGGGCAAAAAATGTTGCTTGACTCGGTTAGCACAGTGGACAGATTTCAGGGAAGTCAGAGTGATGTTGTCCTCGTATCTCTAGGCCTTTCCGATGCCATGGTATCTTCTCATATAGCAGATGAAAGACGTCTCAATGTCGCTATGTCCAGGGCCCGCCATAAACTGATTCTTATCGGTAACAGGAAAACTCTTGAACAGGAAAACATTTTTGCGAGCCTTTTTAAAACCATGGAATCCAACCTGCCGTACCCAGACTGGTGCGTGGACTATGAATGATTCAGACTGGCAAAGCATTTGACATTGATCGTTGTTTTCATCATTGAATATTCAACTGCATCATTTCCCCAACTACCGGCATATGAATCATAGTTGCAATGACTGATTTCCCTGAGGCTTTCTCCACAGCCTCACGATATAGGGCTAGCTGAGGAGCATAAGTGAGCGCTTTCGCCTCTCTCCTATCCTTGCTGCCGGGAAAGCTCTTGTGATCAATTATCACAAAACCTGACGACGTTTCCAGGAGCAGATCGATCCAGCCATGAGCTTTCTGATCGCCTTTTCTCAAATGAATCGGCCATTCACGGTACCAGACACAATCTTGTCCGTAGGTCTTTTCGATGTGAGATCTAAGCCTCTCGCTCACTTCGAGCAAATCTTCAGGTCTTAGGGCCATAACCTTCCAATTCCGCAGGAGCTGGTTTGCCAATTCCAAGCGCTTTTCAGTGTCCATAAAATGGTCGTCAACAGCCAAGAATCCATGAACAACCTCCCCGACGAGATCCATATCAGGATTGCCGTCGAGTGGAATACGTGTTCCCAAAGAAATAATTCTCGTCACGGTCGCAGTTTGGCCCATATCATTATCCATATGGCTTGGAACAAGCTTAGCCAGAGGATGTTCTTTTCCTAAATGAGGTATGGGGGTTATGTAAGTGTTCTCAATCATGTTCTTGGATGTTTCCTGAAAAGGCTCAAATTTCTGTAACTTTGTGTCGAACTTTCGTTCACCAACCAAAATGCTGGGATTGTCAGAATCAGTAGGTAATCTCAAGACTTTTTTCTCACTCTTATGTTCGAGGATGTCAAGCCATCGGCATAAATTGTTGCCTTCCTTGTCAATACCCACTGCAAAGGCCAAATAATCCCTGGCTCGTGTCATTCCTACGTAAAGTAATCGCATCAATTCCTTGCGTTCCCTGAG
>CAZGVM010000348.1:0-2090 GCA_964528855.1 uncultured Desulfomonile sp.
CGGGATTCAACAGCTTGATTCCGGCAAGAGGATTGCTCTTGATAAATTTTTGAGTAAAGTGGCTCGTTAGTAATGAACATTTTCCTATCACCATTGGCGGCGAAAAAGATAGAACTTTTACTCGACTATCTTGAAAATGAATGGGAACATGTTGTTGGCCACTTTTATTTTCAGGACAGACAGGTAACGGAACTTCGACAAGTTCGTCATACCTCAGGTCTGACTGCTCGAAATATCTTTGACACAACAGCAGGAACAGTCGCTTGTCCGTAATCTTTTCAGCGGGCGTGTCCTGTCGATTCATGATTTTTTTCAGATACTTGAGAATGACTTTAGGGTCATCGATTCGGTCCATTTTCATCAGAATGGCGCCTCCCCGAATGGATTCATGTTGGAAACGGGCTCCTGTTTGCGCTCTTTTGGAACCCATGGGATTATGTCCCGGACTGGTTTTCATATTCGTAGGAGCTGAGCGCTCCCTCGACATATATGTAGTCGCCCTTGAGCAGTGACATAGCCTTATCTGCGAGTTTTCCCGTCACGTGTATTCGATGCCAGATGGTCCGGTCGGTGTATTCGTCATTTGCGCCATTGGAAATTTTCTGCCATTCGGTTGTCGCCAGATTGAGCCATACGGTGTTGTAATCGTTTTTCTTCTTTGTCTCAGCGTCACGCCCGAGATGGCCCATGAGCGTCACTTTGTTGACTGATTTGGGCATTGTTTTCTCCTAGCAAGCCGAATGTTCTTTTTAACTGGGAGCGGCTTGACGAAAGGATATGGTTCCTGATTTGGGCTAACGGTTTGGGAAGCTTTTCGACTGAAGTCCTGGAAATGTTAACGGCCCTTGCAATGTCGGACAGTGAGAGATTATTCGACAGCAGTATCTCAAGTGCCTTCTCCTTACCAATCTGAAGCTCCTGCCTGAAATCCCATCCATAGGATTCTCCATGCAAACTTATGGGGCCATTCGCTTCGGCCCACATCTTCAGCTTCTTTTCCACCTCCTTAATCCCGGCGTCGAGTTGCTGGACGGCGTCAAAGGCTCTGGACGCTAGTTCTGGACTCATCCCTATGATATTGTCGGGCGAAGTATTTTTCAGAAAAGCCAGAAATGCGTATTTTACAAGAGGTTCAGCGGGATTCGCCTCACCTGGAACAGAGACTATTCGGGGCAGATTACTGGTCAATGGGCAGACGTTCCCCCTGAAGACGCACGGGGCGCCGAACCAGTTTTTACAGTGGCTCCCCGGTCTCGGGTCCGGCGATGTTCTTTCAATCTCCCTGAGAATTTTCTGAAGGTAAATGACAAGGGGATTGTGGTGTTTACCGCGAATCCGGGATCTCTTTCCGGTTGGACCAGTCACATATAGCGCTGTTGATCCGTTTTTGAGTTTTTTCCATTCATAGAGATATTCATGTCGATTACCGGAACGGCAGAAGTATCGAACGAAACGGATACGGTCATAATCAGGTTGCGCCGTTCTTGCCAGAAGTCCAGCATACAGGTGACGCTCGAATACATCGTCATATTCAAGCGTTCCTGTTTTCAGATCATCGACAACCAGTTCATCCGGAAGAAAGACAACCTTGTCCAGATAACCGTAGGCGGCGGCTTGATCATCGGTTTCGACCCAGTTCCCCTCAGCGTCGATTTTCACATGGGCCTCGGTCAGTTTCTGGAACTCAGGCCCATGGAATGGGTCGTTAACGACTGTCTTTTCGAGCAGGGCTGCGATTTCGGGGTCCCTAATCTGCGAGACGGCTTCCTCGAGAGTGAGCGCCCGTCTTTCGATTCTGTCCCTGAAATCGTGTATCAGTTTGCCGGTTTGAGCGAGAAAACCGGACGGTCGCTCGAAACCCAGGTTCTTGAATGCATGGGCCTTGAAAGGACAGACCCTGAAGACGGCCAGAGTGCTCTTGCTCAGGGGTTTCAGAATCATAGGTATCCATGCTCCCTTAACTTTTCAAGCATGGTTGTTCGCATGAAGCCCCGAAGATCCTCGAGTCTGTCTTCAGTCGCCTCCGCCATGGAATCAACTTCAAGGAAATCCAGGCAGAGAATTTTACAGTAGTCGAACATTTCCGGATC
>CAZGVM010000349.1:0-2064 GCA_964528855.1 uncultured Desulfomonile sp.
GATGACCGTCAAGGTGAGATACGCCGTTTCCTCGAACAGATTGATCGTGGAGAACGGGTAGAACGAGTGGAAACTGTTCGTCTGAAAAAGAATGGCGCGAGCATTTCTGCTTCCTTAACTATTTCTCCGATTGTAGACAGAGATGGTCGAATAATTGGCGTATCAACAATAACCCGTGACATCACTGATCGCATTCAGGCGGACCGACAGAGACAAACACTACAGACCCAGCTTTTCCAGGCCCAAAAAATGGAGGCCATAGGGGCCCTTGCGGGTGGAGTCGCTCACGATTTTAACAACCTTCTCCAAATAGTGTTGGGATATTCGCAGATGGTGCTTGCTTCAAAGAAGGAAGGTGACAGTGACTATGAGAAGATCAAGAGGATATATCAGGCGGGAGAACGCGGTGCGGATCTTGTAAAGAGCTTGATGGCGTTTAGTAGAAAAGGAGAGAGCCAACCTAAGCCGATCAACCTGAACGATCAAGTAGAACAGGTCACAAAGATGTTAGCCAGCACATTTCCAAAGATGATCGAGATGGAGCGGATACTTGATCCCAAACTGGAGTTAATTAATGGGGATCCCACTCAGATGGATCAGGTTCTCATGAACCTTGCCGTCAACGCGAGAGACGCCATGGACGGAGAGGGTAAACTCTCAATCGGGACCAGAAACGTGGTACTGGATGAAGCCTATTGCAAAGCTAATGTTGGGGTAGAACCAGGTCGTTATGTCCTGCTCAGCGTTTCAGATAACGGGTGCGGCATGGATAAGCAAACGTTGTCTCGTATGTTTGAGCCTTTCTTCACCACCAAGGAGAAAGGAAAAGGGACTGGTTTGGGACTGGCCACGGTTTACGGAGTCGTCAAGCAGCATCAGGGTTTTATCAAGTGCGAAAGTGAACCCGGACACGGAACCATATTTAATGTCTATCTCCCGGTAATCACAACTCAGACACCAGCCAACAAGGACACAACAGGCAAGACCACTCCCAAGGGTGGGTCTGAGATAATATTGTTGGTGGATGATGAGGAGATGATCAGGCATTCGATTGGGAGCTTTCTCTCTCCGGCTGGATACACCGTACTGACGGCCCGTGATGGCCAGGAAGCGCTGGATTTATTCAAACAGGAACCTGGCAAGATATCGTTGGTGATTCTAGATCTCATGATGCCACATATGAGCGGGCAGAAATGTCTTGAGCAACTTCTCAAGATTCAGTCCAGTCTAAAAGTGCTGATATTGACGGGTCATGAACTGGATAGCCAAGAAACCAAACTGGCTCTGGATTCTGGAGCCAGAGGGGTCATACATAAACCTGCGAAGATTACAACATTGCTCGCGGAGGTCCGTAACATACTGGACAAGGATTGACATCAGATCAGGAGACCTTGCCATGGGAACAAAGAAACAAGCCCCAATCAAAGGAGCCAGGAAAGCTATTCTTAAAGCGCCTGAACCTGAGGTTTCCATTGAAGACGCCACTGAGGGAGGAAATCCCAACAGCAATTTACATCAGGACATTCCCGTAATTGGCATAGGGGCCTCAGCCGGTGGACTGGAGGCTTTTGACAGGCTCTTTACCGCTATGCCAGTTGATAGCGGTTGCGCCTTCGTACTGGTTCAGCACCTGGATCCAACCCACAAAAGCATGCTCACCGAACTTGTCCAGCGCTACACAACCATGAAGGTGGTTGAAATCAAGGATGGTGTTAAAGTTAAACCGAACACGGTATTTGTAATTCCCCCGAACAAGTATGTGGCGATCCTACATGGCAAACTTCACCTGATTGAAACTCCAGATAGTCCCGGCGTCAGAACGCCGATTGATTTCTTTTTCAGGTCCCTGGCGCAGGACGGGAAAGATAAAGCCATTTGTATCGTCCTTTCAGGTAGTGGAAGCGAGGGGGCTTTGGGCCTGCGAGCGGTAAAGGGCGCGGGTGGTATGGGTATGGTTCAGACGCCTGAGTCCTCAAAGTATGACGGAATGCCCAGGAGCGCCATCTCAACGAATCAGGCCGACTATATCCTTGCCCCTGAGGACATGCCGAAGGAGCTTGTTTC
>CAZGVM010000350.1:0-2042 GCA_964528855.1 uncultured Desulfomonile sp.
TTATTTGGAAGGCGAACGCCATGTGTTACAGCGCCAGAAAGCGGCATCCGCTATCGCCCTTGAGGCCGGGGAGTATAAAACAACCGAAACATCCACAGACGAGCAACTTTGGAATGTCGGGTTTACGGTGGGGGCTAAATCTGAGGCAAACGAGATCAAGCTGACAGGAACATACACGCATCAGGCTCGCGAGATTATTAATATGCGGTACGAAGATTCAGAGATCTCACCTCCAACAACCAACAAGGCCAAAGCGGTCACCACGAGACGACTACGGAACTTGTCAACACTTTCTCAATATTCGGAGAACAGCAATGCGAGCCTTCAGTTAACGGGACGGCATCTATTTGAGTCCCTCGCTGATCTTGAACTGGATTGGACAGGCGCATATAGTTACTCCGAAAGTACTGAGCCAGACCGCCAGCTCTTCACAGGGGGGCAATATGAAGACTTACTCGTGGTGGATCGTTTTGGCAATGTTCAACAAGACTATTCGCGGTTAATCGGAAATCTTGAGCGTCGGTGGCAGGACATCCGCGAGGATTCCCTACAGTTACAACTCAATGCGAAGCAACCCTTTCGTATTCTGGACAATGAGGGTTATGTTAAAAGCGGTCTCTTTTTAGACTGCCTGACGCGTACGTATCGCAATCGGATTTATGAACAAAATGCAACGATCAGCGCAACCGATGAATATGATTTTTCGGGTTTTGGGAGCGCCTTTAATAGAGGGGCACTCGGTGACCCAACCCAGCTCAGTACCGACTATGATGGTCAGCAGGATATCTTGGCTTATTATGCCATGGCTCGCCTCCCACTGCCCGAATGGCTTGATATTATCGGGGGTGTACGTGCAGAGGGAACACATCTTGAAACCGAAGTCTGGTCGTCAGCACCTAAGATGCAAGGGAATGTCTTCCTGACGAAAGTTGTCCCAGATGCAAATGGAATTAATGTTATCCGAAAAGGTGAATTGATCTCGGAAAATGAGGCTGGCGCATCCATTGACCAAGTGGATCTACTCCCAGCGCTCTCGCTGAATTTTAAAAGGATCACGGATGTCAGTATCCGTCTAGCCTATAGTGAGACGATTGCCCGGCCCACCTTTAAAGAGTTAACGCCTGTTGAGTACACCGAAGATGATCCTGAACGTGCCTTTATTGGAAACCAGAATCTCAAACTCTCGAATCTACGCAATTATGATGCACGGGTCGAGTGGCGCCCCGACGGACAGGTTGACTTGGTTGCGCTTAGTTTCTTTTACAAAACGATTCGGAACCCCATTCAATATACTGCTTATGCCGATCCCGCTCCAGGGTCTGATAAAATATACATTTTTCCAGAAAACTATGGTGATGCCTGGCTCGGGGGTATTGAGCTGGAAGCTCGAAAAGGGCTTGATTTTATCTGGGATGGCTTAAAGGATCTGAGTCTGGGGGGGAACTTTACTGTCCAGGACTCCTATGTCGAGTACACGGACTCGCTCAAGCGCTCGCTTAGACAGGCTGGTGTCAATGCGAGTGGACGACGGATGGATGGACAACCCGACTACCTTGCAAATCTAAACCTTGTCTACCAAAACGATGACCTTGGGTTGATGACGGGACTGTTTTACAATTTTAAAGGCGAACTCTACTCCACAGGTGAAGCCGGCCAAGATGGGTTTTATACACCCCATATTATCGACAGGCCAACGGGATCATTTGACTTTACAATCAGTTGGAAGTTTTATGAGCATTGGAGAATCGGCTTTGAAGCAAAAAACATACTGAATCCCTCCATTGAGCGTGCTTATCGAAGCCCTAGCGGAGATTTACCGTATACGTCGTATCGTGCCGGCCGGACCTTCAGCATTGGGCTTGGCTATGAATGGTGAGGATAAGGTCCTGAAAGCAGGAGAGAAGACTTTTAGCAAAAGAAACGAAGGAGAAACACGATGAAGCAGATAAAGCTCATAGCGCTCGCATTGCTGGCAACGGGGGTTTGCGCGCAAGAGAGTATCGAACAGGCCAAGGAGACGTTGGATAAATGGTATGAGACGC
>CAZGVM010000351.1:0-2004 GCA_964528855.1 uncultured Desulfomonile sp.
CGCCGTATAATCCACTCCTAGCCTGGCAAACTTGTATTCGTTGATCAGTTTGCCTCCGCTGAAGATAGGTTGAGTCAATGTCAAGCTGGAATTGAATTGCCTGTATGGATCTATGCGGTAGATTTGCCTGAAACCGGTTGTCGTTGCGCCCCTGGGACTGACGTAATATCTACTTGGATGAGGTCCACTAAGGCTTTGGACCCAACTTAAATTTTCATATCGGTCAAATGCAGCTTTGTATCCCAGATCGATGGTGGGGAAGAAGTCCGAAAAGGCTTCTCGTCTGATATATTCTTTTTCCTGAATGGCTAGTCTTGAATCGGCCATTCTGAGGTTTCGCAGCACAGCGAGTTCTACAGCCTGGTTGAGATCGATCTTGAGTAGGGGGTCATTTGAACGATAAGTGGGTTCTCTCATGACTACCGGTCGGACATTCCGGGGGAAAGACTGGTCTATGTCTGAACTGAACCCGCTGAGTGGTTTCTTGTCATCCGTGACAAAAGCCGATGAGGAGGTAGCGGCCTGGAGTTGATTTGGGGCCGGAGACCTTGGCGAATCCAGGGAACCACCGGATTGGGAGGACCTGACATTCGAGGCCAATCCTTGAGACATCCCCTGGGCAGTTGTTTCAGAGGGGTGAAACGCCAGAATTAGCGCAAAAATTATCAGACCCGACAACGGTCTTTGTATATCCATACCAAATATTCCTCCAGAGAGGGACACAATCCGGTAAACCGGAAAAAACATGATATCCTGGGCGCCTCAATAGAGGCAAAAAGTCACACTCTAAACAGGCCTCTGGTCAAAACCCATTTGGGTGAAATGGTGATCAAACGTAAAAACTTCCTTGATGTCCGTTTCTTTCATCACACAGAACGATACACAGTCCGTAAATGACCACGCTTTATCGACATTGTATTTTTCAAAAATAGACCAGGCTGTTTTTGCAATCAGTGGCGTCACCCAGATCATGCCAATTACCTTTTGCTCTATCAGTGCGTCTATGTCCCTTTTCATTCGAACTGTTTGGCTGTATCCGACATTTTTCAATCCCAATGTATAGAGTTCGTCCAAGACATAATTAGTCAAAAGCAGTTTGGCTTGCCCCCTGATCTCACTCTTGAACACCAAAGACGCAGCGTGATTTCGATCTCTGCTGTCAAACAATGCCATGATTGCCCCAGTATCCAGAAATACCCTTCTTCTCATTTTGACTCATAAAGATATTTGTCGTGATTCTCTGATGGATCTTCCAAGACACCCGGCACGGCCTTGGCGCCTAACATTTCCCAAAGATCCCAGCCTTTCTCGGTCGGTTCTTCCTCAACAACTTTCTGAGTTGACGAGGATAAAATTATTCTTCCCGCATCTATTTCAACATTGTAGTCCCGTTCTATACCGGCCTCAGCCAACAGCGCTTCTTCAATCAGCACCCCTTTTTTCAATGTGACCCGAAAAGCTTTCGAACAAGGAATTTTTTCACGAGAATCATCTGCAACTTGTTCCATGGCGTTCAACCCGGCTCCTCATCCAACTTGTGAAAGTTTTGAAATCGACTGTTCAATCGTTCATGCCCCGATTCTCACACCATCATCCTTGCAAAAACCTTTGCGTTTCCGATGAGATTTGAAATCAGTATCTTTTCATTAGGAGCGTGGGCCCATCCTTCCATACGTTCCCAGACTACAGCAGGGAAACCGGCCTTTCTGAAAAATGTTGCAACGGTTTGGCCACCGATTCCCTGAGGTCTTGGCTGGACTCCGTAAACTTCCTGGATGGCCTGCGCCAGGGTCACCACTACCGGGGCATCCGGCGCTGTTGCGTTAGGAGATTCACTCCTTAGGTATTCTTCTACTGAGATTTCAACACCCTGCCTGCCCGAGACATTGTCCGACACCTCTTTCATGAGCGCCAGAACGTCATCAACCCTTGTCTCTGGCAGTATTCGACTGTCAAAGAAAAACACGTCCTCTCCCGGGATCGTGTTCACATTAGGCACATTCG
>CAZGVM010000352.1:0-1988 GCA_964528855.1 uncultured Desulfomonile sp.
GACTCATGGTCGTCTCAGCGACTTTGGACGCAAAGAATCTCGAAGTAGTAACGCACACCATCATGGAAGAGATTGCAAGACTTTCCAAGGAACCCCCTACGCCGGATGAGCTGGAACGGGCCAAGGTCCACATCGAGTCGCAGCACATTTATGCAAGAGAAACAGTACAGGGAATGTCCAGGAGCATTGGAAGTTTCCGCGCAGACATGGGGGACGCTTATTACGAAGAAAAGTATTTGACCATGATCCGCGCTGTCACACCCGAACAAATATCACAGGCTGCCAAAACATATCTTTTTGCCCCGAATGTCACGATATCAGTCCTGCTTCCTGCTGAGAGCGCTAAAGATTTTGATGTAGCCTCGCTTGTTCCGGTTATCGAGTCGTTTGGATCACTACCCAAAGCCACGTCTGGGGAGAATGGCGCACAGCATAAGGCCCACGAAACGACCCTGCCCAATGGCATTAAGGTGGTCTTGCTGAGAGATGACTCCAACCCTGTGGTATCATTAAGAATAGCTCACCAGGGTGGGAAACGCTATGAGACCAAAGAAACCGAAGGTATCATGAATTTCATCGCCCAGATGCTGCCCAAAGGCGCTGGATCCATGGATGAAATACAGATTTTCAATAAAGTCGAGGACATGGGCGGTAGACTCGCAGGATTCTCTGGGCAGGACTCATTTGGACTGTCCGGCACTTTCTTCTCCAGATTTCTCGATGAGGGACTCGAATTACTGGCGACCATTCATAAGGATCCGACTTTCCCACCAGATAGGCTCGACAGGGAGAGAGCCCTTATAATAAATCGTATCAAAACCGAGCCTGATCGACCCGTTCAATATGCCTTCAGTGAGCTTAACAAGTTGCTGTTCAAGAACCACCCGTACGGATTCAACAAGGAAGGCA
Source organism: uncultured Desulfomonile sp. (assembly GCA_964528855.1). Taxonomy (GTDB): domain Bacteria; phylum Desulfobacterota; class Desulfomonilia; order Desulfomonilales; family Desulfomonilaceae; genus CAITZA01. Next base: position 910 of record CAZGVM010000352.1, read on the forward strand.
GTCTTGCAGCGGTGGCCGGCTTCAGCGCCTCAGACCTCAAAGATACTTACGGACGTTTCGCCGTGCCACAGAACACGGTTATCACGGTTGTTGGAGAAATGGACCCAGAAAAGACTCTCAAGAAAATCACCGAACTTTTCGGACCCATTCCGCCTACCAGGTTCGAACCTCCCAGTGTTCCTGCGGAGGCCCAATTAATAGGTGTAAACGAGAAGACCATCGCCATTCCAAGAGCAAAGGCGCACATAGCCGTGGGTTTCCCAGCCGTTTCGTTTTACGATCCTGACCGCTATGCGCTTGATGTTCTGAACAACCTTTTATCAGGACAGGGGGGCAGATTATTCCTTCAGCTCAGGGACCGGGAATCGCTGGCCTATGTGGTGGCGTCATTTGTCAGACCGGGCGTAGAGCCGGGACTGTTTGGATTTTATATTGCATGTGACACTTCAAAGATCGATAATGCGGTTGACGGGCTGTTCCGGGAAATAACCAGGGTAAGAACAGATTCACTGACTGAAAAAGAAGTTCAGGACTCGATCAATAACCTCGTGGGGAACCATTTGATCAACCTTCAAAGTTCCTGGGCCCGTTCCGAAAATTCAGCGCTCAACACCCTTTACGGACTCGGCTATAACTACGACTCCGAATATGTCAAGAAGCTGTCAAGGGTGACGCTTGCGGATGTCAAAAGGGTCGCGGACAAATATCTTAACCCGAAGGACTGCGCCATTCTCAAGATCGTGCCTGAGGAAGAGGCCAAAGCCGGTTGACACGGAATGTCGTTGAAGTAAAAAATTTCAATTCACAGGCGCGGCCGTTATTCGGCCGCGTCATATCATTTTAGGGGAAATCAATCGATGATGAAGCCCGTTTTTAGCGCTTCCGTTTCAACCATCGTTTTCAGGGGACTGATTTGAGTGTTGTTCAAGGTTCGTTAAAGGGCATAAAACCCTCTCAGCAAGCCAGGCTGGAGAAGCTGGTAGCCCGACGTATTGCTCCTGACAGAATTATAACCCAGGAATTTGCCCGAACCCTGACCGAGTTATCTTTTGAACTCAGACAGCAGATTGGAGTTCTGG
>CAZGVM010000353.1:0-1981 GCA_964528855.1 uncultured Desulfomonile sp.
GAACCAGGCCGGTTCGTCTTTCTGGAAGTTGCGGACACTGGTTGTGGAATGGACGTTATAACTCAGCATAAGCTTTTTGATCCGTTCTTCTCAACCAAGTTCTGGGGTCGTGGTCTTGGCATGGCTGAAGTGATGGGAATAATCAAGGGGCATCATGGCGCTATAATGGTAGATAGTGAGGTTGGCAGGGGGACCACAATCCGTGTTCTGTTTTCTTCGACTCAACAGGCTCCGGCCTCGACTGTTCACCCCATGGAAGCCGTTGAGACTAAACCCGCATCTGCCGTCGATACTAATAGGCGAAAAACTATTCTGGTAGTCGATGATGAGGAAATGGTACGAGGTCTGCTGATACGGCGTCTGGAAGCTCTTGGATATGACACAATCTCAGCATCAGATGGAGATGAAGGTGTCCATGTTTTCCGAGAGCGCCTGAACGAAATAGATCTGGTGATGCTCGACTACAAGATGCCCAAGATGAATGGAGTTGAAGCCTTCGAGGAACTGATACGCATTAAGCCGGAGGTCAAGGTCATTCTTAGCAGTGGATACACGGAGGATGTCGTAATGGATAGCTTTCCGGGGCAACGTCCTTCCGGCGTTTTGCATAAGCCCTACGATATGGACACCCTGAAGGCCGAACTGGAGCGTTTGCTGGGGACCGCTGATTGAGATTTTTAGTAGCGCCGGGCGTCCCTTGTTTCCATATTGTCATGTCGAGTAGAGTGGACCGTCTCCATCACGATTGTCGTTTCGACCGGCAGGGAGAAAACAGTTTGGGCTGTTAGGGTCAATTGATTCCAGATGTACGACGATTTTATCCGCTTCTTTGAAAAGATCGGAGAAACGGAGATCAGATTGGAACTAGCCGCGGTCATACCGGAGAGGGAACTTTGGCTGTACAAGAATCCTGAAGCAAAAGCATTACTCGAAATTGGGCTGGAACAGTCAAAATCAAGGCAATTCAGCGCATCTCCTCCTGATCTCGATGCCGACCAGGCGCTCGCTGATCGGCTTGAGGACTAGGATGGTATTCACACTTGTCTGGACTGAAAAGGATCAAATCACGATCATAGCAATAACCCCTCACCCTCGCCTTTCCATAACGACCAGGATTTCCATACACAAGGGTTCTGGCTTCTTCCCGTGTCATAGGGGAAGATGAATCCTATTTCTAACGTTTTGTCAATATGGCACTAAAAATAAACGTGATATCGCGCGATTATGAAAACATTAAGAGTTTCAGTTCAGCGAAATCGAACCCTAAACACGGGCTCCTGGTGAACGCTTACTAATGCCTATATTTATGAAAATCGACTGACGGCGCTAAACAAACCCGATTATTTTCAGGTTCGCAATTTTGTTTCTTCAACCTTGATGATATCTCCTTAAAATATTAAGAGCTATTCTCTCGCCACCTCTGAGCTTCAACTAATTTGGAATGGTTTTAATTATAATGTTGATAACTTATACGGTCTGGCCTAAAATCAGGTGCGCTTAGCTTAGCTTATTCAGTCCTATAATGTTTCAATATAAAGAGTCACGCATAGGACGAGGTTCCAAGTATCCAAATATGGACCTCGTATGCTGTTCATGTGTTGATATTTCAGCAATTATTCAAACCCAATAATTTCTCGGTGGAATTGACTGACAAACTGGATTTGTTCAATTGTTAGAACCGAAACACGGGGGTGTGCCAAATTATGCGGCGCCAAACTACTGAAGACGATTTACGTGATTGCTTGAGCATGTATGAGGACCTGGTGTCGAATATACCTGTCGGGGTGTGTCGATTCAGGATGAAGGCATTGGGAGTGTGGCAATTTGATTTCGTCAATAACCGCTTCTGTGAATTAGCCGGCCTAAGTCGTGAAGATATCCTCGACAACTACGAAACGGTTTTTAGTCTTATACATCTCGATGACCTGCCTGCATTTGTCCGCCTGATTGAATCTGTTGAGAAAGCCCCTGGTCCCCTCGT
>CAZGVM010000354.1:0-1980 GCA_964528855.1 uncultured Desulfomonile sp.
ATCGGCGAAGATCAATGCTGAACTGAACAACGTCGGAGACCGGTATGAGGTAGTAAAATCAGATTGTATAGACTTTCTTAAAAAAATGGACAGGCACTGGGATGTGGTGATAGCTGATCCGCCGGCTTATATCAAAAGTAAGGCCAAGCTTGCAGAGGGGAAGCGGGGGTATTTTGATCTCAACAAGAGGGCGTTAGGCAAGCTCAGAAAGGGAGGACTTCTCATTACCTGCACATGTTCCCATCACCTTTCGCTTGAAGAATTCAGGGAGTTGATTCTCACCGCTTCTTTACAAAGCTCTCGACGCATACGTCTACTGGAAGTTCTTGGTCAGGGGCCGGATCATCCTTGTCTGCCGGCGATGCCTGAAACATCCTACCTCAAAGCGCTGGTATGCCAGGTCATGTAGTCTGTCACGAATTTTGGACACTTTCCATGAAACGTGGTGTCATATCAAGCATCACAAACCTGTATTCGGAGATAATCTGATTTCAGGATTCAGGAAGGGACATTGATTCAAGTCTATCACAAAGGAGACGAGAGATGAAACGTATAAAATATTTGTCGGCGCTTCTTCTTGTCGGCCTCTTGATGATGCTCGGACCAGCCTCAATATATTCCTCATCCTTGGACACACTGTCGGATGACGGCGCTGTAAATGACCGGTACTGGTGCCTCTGGGAATGTCGTGAACGATACGGTTTGAATCCTCTGTTTCGTGGAGGCGGAGGTTCTTCGGAAATCTGGAGGTTGTACGCAATTTGCGTATCTGACTGTGAGAAAAAATTCTGGAAGGAATGGGAAAAGGAACTCGAGGAGATAAAATAGAGTTGGCCGCGCTGAAGCAAAAAACATGGTAAATCAATCGGGCGTTTTTTCGATCACAACATAGGCGCAGGCCATGGAACCAGAGTGGCTGATGGAGAGGAAGATACTGCCGACCCCCATTAGTTTAATGGTTTCAAGGGCTTCAGGCGAAAATGTTACCGTCGGGACGCCCCTGGATGTTTTATGAATGTAAATGCGGCCGGGGTGAATACCTTCTGAGAAACCCGTGCCCAAAGCCTTTACTACAGCCTCTTTGGCTGCAAACATCCCTGCGAATTTCTCTGCCGGCTTCGAACTATTGACACCGTATTCTATTTCAGCAGTCGAGAAAAGTCTCTCGAGAAAACTCTGTCGCTGTGGTCCTGCAAGTATTCTTTCCATTCTGGCGACCGGAGTAATATCGACGCCAACTCCCAGAATCATGGCAGTGCTCTCTCCCTGAGGACAGCTTCAGTCACCCTGCATACCTGAACGGCGGGCAAAACATCGTGGACACGAACTATGGAAGCGCCTTTCATTACTGAGACAGCAACCGTAGCAAGAGTTCCAAATCCACGTTTTTGGGGTTCCGGCTCATCGAGTATTTTTCCCAAAAACGCCTTTCGAGAAGCCCCGATAAGAATTGGTTTGTCCAGAGGCTGGAAGTAATCAATGCGGTTGAGGAGCTCAAGATTCTGATCGAACGTTTTACCAAAACCGATTCCTGGATCAATGGCTATCTGGCCGGGGTCGATACCTCTGCTCTCCAGCGTTTGTATTCTGTCAACAAAAAAGTCATAGATATCTCTTGGAAAACTCTCGTAACGTATTTCAGTCTGCATGTTCCTCGGCGAGCCGAGCATGTGCATTATGATCATGCCGACCTTTGTCTCGCGACCAAGGTCTATCAGGGAAGGGTCATCCCTAAAACCGGTTATATCGTTGATGATTCTTGCGCCTTCTCTGATACCGGCTTCAGCCACGCTCCGTCTCCTGGTGTCCAGAGAAATCACACAGTCCGGTTTCTCCCGAATAACATTCCTTATGACAGGTATGACTCGCTCAATCTCTTCCTTTTCTCCCACGTAGTCCGACCCCGGTCTGGTTGATTCACCTCCAATATCAAGTATGTCTGCTCCCTCGCGAATCATTCGTAATGCGTTGGATACCGCG
>CAZGVM010000355.1:0-1613 GCA_964528855.1 uncultured Desulfomonile sp.
ATGTATTTTTGTCCTGTATTATTTCATCTTTTACCCGAACTTATTGAGAAGTTACGATAAAAAGAATCAACATTAATAAATCGTTCAAGGTTCTCCATCAAACGCATGACGTCATCAGGATTTTGCGGGGGCGTATAGACCGTCTCGCCGGTCTGCTCATTTTTCAGCTCAGTGCCAAGTAAGTTACGAAAACCGGCCCTGTTCTTTTCAAGTTCTGCCTGTCTCTCGACGATATGGTTTTTTGTGAGGAGTCTGTGTTTCCGAACCAAATCAAAACCTGTCCACAGAGCGCTTACTTAATTTCTCACTTCTTTGGCAGCAGCACTGGAGGCAAATTCCGGGAAAAGTTCTTCCTTGAAAAGCTCATCATGGGTTGTGATGATGTTTTCGATAGCAGAACTGTCTTTAGCCTCTTGCAGCGACAGGGTATTGATCAAGACACCCTGATTAGGGATCGTTGCCGACACCCCTTTAAGCTCAGCCAGATAGCGATGGGCAATAGCTGTTTTCTTCAGTATGGCTCTGGTCTCCAGATCCTCCAGGGGGGGGTAGAAAGCTTAATCCAGATTTCACGAATACCTCCGATGTATAGAAGACATCACTTTTTTATATATGTCCTGCCTCATGTGTATAAAAAAGCCTTTTTTCTATACACATTTATTTCAATTCCTGTTGTGGCAATGGTGACAGGTCTCGTTTGGCTTTCCGTGTAATCTGAGCATTCCATTCCATGACTATGTCATTTTATTATTTCAGTCAATCGGTGATTAATCCCCGGGCCGCCCGGCCAGGGGGATGACTTGGCCCTGGTTGTGCATCTTTTCCATGTCCTTTATGGCGCTTCTCAGCCGGTCAGCCGTTACATGGCTGTAGCGCTCCGTAGTGGTAACGTGCGCATGGCCCAGCAGTTCCTTGACTCTGTAAATGTCAGCGCCGGATTCCAATAGCCTGCTTGCATGAGTATGTCGTAAGGAATGAAAAACGCATTTCAGTCTGTCGTCATCAATGCCGCTGTTCAGACCCAGCTTTTCTACGACAAGCCTGAATATTTCACCAACCTCTTTTCTTGCTTTGCCGTTCCGATCAGGGAAAACCAGCGCATCAGGCCCGCTTTTTGGCATGCCGGAGAACAGGCACTTGATTCTTTCGGTCATGTAGACGGTTCTATTCTTGCCGGACTTCGTATCCCGTAACAAAACAGTTTCGCGGATAACGTCAACATCCTGCCATTGCAGCCCGGCGATTTCGGAAAACCTTAATCCTGCATCCAGAGAAAGTAGCGCCATGCGGTAGATGGTTTCAGAACGGGTTTTCAGCTCGGTCAGCAGTAAACTGCACTCATCCGGTGTCAGGTATCTTTGCCGTTGGTTATCAAATTTGGGAATTTTTACGGCCCGTGTTGGACTGTCGCCTGATACGATCCCGGCACGGCGTGCATGGTTCCAAGTCTGGCGAATCGTCGCAAGACAATATTGTACGGTTCGCGGCGTCCTGCCGGCATCAAGTAAATTTTTCTTGATTCGCTCGATGTGGAAAGATGAAACATTTTTAATGGGGATGTTTCCGATAACCGGATAAATCCAGTTTTCTGCGTGCCCGGTTTCTTTTATCCA
>CAZGVM010000355.1:1623-1932 GCA_964528855.1 uncultured Desulfomonile sp.
AAAGTATGACTTGAATGTAGCATTTTCGGTTTCAACCCTGGCCTTTTCCATTTCATTGGCTGCCTCTTTTGCCAATTCCGTGAACGTCCGCTCTTTCAAGGTAAAAGGCGGCGTTCCCTTCTTCTGGTTCTCTTTGAGTTCGGAAAGAAGTAAGAATGCTTTTTTGGGTGTATTGTTCTTTGAAGCTCGTCCGACTACCTCATGATAATTTTTCCCGTTAAATTGAAAACGGATAGAAATATTCAAATCCTTACCAATTCCGTGTTTATGATTTTGTAATTTCCGAATATACACTCCTTGGTAGTCTGT
>CAZGVM010000356.1:0-1877 GCA_964528855.1 uncultured Desulfomonile sp.
TATTCGTGGGGACCGATGAATGCAATCTTTACGCTCTTGACACTGTTACCGGATCAAAAAAGTGGAGCGTGACAATGCCGAGGGATGCGGCTAGTGTGTCTGCCCCTGCTGTTGGCGCTGGTGTTGTTGTTTACCCTAGTTTGATCGGTGGCGTGGTCAATGCTTTTGACCAGGAGACAGGACATCAGCGATGGAAATGGAAACAGACCGTTAAAGAGGAGGATTGGCTTTGCCACGGGATGCGAGTCCTGGCTGAAGGTTACAGGATGTTCATTGGAGCTGGAGGCTGCGGCCAAGTAGCCGCGCTAGAAAGCCTTACAGGTAGACTGGCCTGGGATGGGCAGATCCCAACGCAACAGGATGCGCCTGAGGTCTTTCTGAAGGTGGCCTCACTTGAGACAGTCCTGGCGCAAGCTGAAGACGGCGTTCTGTATGCATTCAACTCTGTGAATGGCAAAATCAAATGGAAATTTTCAGTTCGCGGTGGTTCCTGGTCGGCAAAATGCTCAATAGAAGCGGGGACCTTCTATGTGCTTGAAACTGACGGTCGTTTGAGCGCATTAGATGAGGATTCCGGCAAGCGCAAATGGGAGGCCAGATTGAGTGGACAAAAACGGTCCCGCAGCGATGACGACGGTTTCTCTCCGCCGCAATACCTTGCGGTGAGCAGTGGACTCATATATGTCGTGGGTCCCGACGGAAGTCTCACGGCATACGGAAATTAGCTATAATTGCAACACTCCAATGACATTAGTTGGTGTCTGAATGTTTTTTCATAACATATTCTCTACATCAAGAAATATGTTTGTTGGAGATTTTATTTATTGAACCCACGTTGTTGTCAACGGGTCGACTTGGTCAATCTTATGAGCAGATTTTGTCCATCCTTGTAATTTCGAAGATTGGTAGTGTAATCGCCTATTATTTTGGGTCCCCATGACGTATTTCCCGATTCTGAGGTCTTTGCTTTTAAGAAAAATCTTTTTGATATGAACAGTCGGTTGCCGTTTACGGCCAGATTAGACTTGTCACCAGGAGAAAAATTCCAGTGCCAAAGAGCGTTATTACTGTCGTAAGTAGATTCCCACGGATGGAATATGTCGATATCAATTGGGTATGGAGTGTCATTGTGGATGCAAATTGAATAGAGTCTTTCACAGCCAACGCCGTGTTTCTCGCAACCTGCCTTAGCTTTTCTCTCGGCTGTTCGGCCATCTGAATTACAGGCCCAACTCCATGTCCCTCTTTGAACATTTCCCTCTATCACCCCGTAGCGAGATGTCATCCTGCTTCGATCACTTTCCAGAGCTTCAGCGATAGAATCGACCTGCCTCTTGATGTTGTTGCGAGTGTCCTCAGGTTCTTCGGCTGAAGCAAATTCATGGATTCTTACCTGAAGAAAAAAAACAATCAGAATTACAGCAAGTGGCCCAAGTGTTTTTTGGAAATTCATTCTACAGGTCCTCACCTTTGCAGGAATCGCTTCATTAAGAAACACCTTCAGCAAACCGGTTTACGATGGACTGGTCACCCGCGAATTTTTCGGGTAACAGACACACCACAGCGTCCGCCCCTCCCTTGCGCATGTCCTTAACGTGATATAGATGGAAGTTCTTCAACCAGTTCAAATTCACTTTCCAAAGCCGGGGGTAAAGACATCTATTCCACCAAAACCTACATTGACCTGAAAAGAAAAGCCGCTTACTGAAAATAGCAGATGAAAACCTGATTGGACCCTGGTATCATCACCCTAATGTTTATTAAAGTCAATATCTTAATGTATTTAAGCGGATGACGATTGTCCGTGATTACTTAGCCTGGTAACTTTGTGGCATTATAGACCCTGTCATTTCGAACGAAGTGAGAATTCTATTCCG
>CAZGVM010000357.1:0-1434 GCA_964528855.1 uncultured Desulfomonile sp.
GCGGTTCGCTGCTCCCATCGACCGGTTGGACAAAGACGTTGAGACGACTTTCCCACGGCGCCATCCAGGAAATGTAATCGCCGCCCGGGCTGACCTGATACGCCGCGGCCACAGGGTTGCGGAAAAAATCCCGCAACGGGACGAGCGGCGGAGGCTCGGGGGATTTTTGCGGATTGGTCTCCATGGCCGGAGCAACTGCGGGTAAGAGAATGGCAAGAAAGGCAAGCGGTCGAAACATCGTGGTGGTGAGACTACCAGCGCGGCCCGCGCGTTCAACAATCGTCAGAGCGGAAAAGCTGGTGAAGGCCAATGTTGATACTTCAGCAAGCGGGAGCTTCGCACAGAATTCAGCCCACTTTTGTTGATCTACTGTCCCCAAACATCGTGTTTCAAAAACCGACGTTTTTGAAAATCTACTGCTTTACTCGAATTCGAAGAAATTTCTTATCTGTTGGAAGCAGGGTCAGTGGCTCTGCATACGACTTGTAGGGCGTCCAAGTAGCTAAGTCGTCGCTCTGCTCAATGTCGTAGTTTAGCACGAAGGATCCGTTCGTTTGTGGTTGAAGCATCAAATCGCCCACTGACATCCCTTGGATCTGATCCTTGGTGAAAAGACTCCATTCATTCGGGTTAGCTATAAGACTGTTAATCCCTTGGGTTTTGCCTTGGTCAATAGCAATCTGAAGCTCTTGCTTTGTTGCCAACGTGCTCAAATCATTGCGCGTGACCAATCCATACGCCTGAAAGCGCGAAAGGATCTTGAATGCAAGAAGACCGATGAACTTCTCGTTGGTTGCCAAAGCAGCCATCAGCAGTTCGTTTTGAGCAAGCGTGTCCGCAATCTGTTGAACAAACATGCGGTAGGCGGTCGATCCCCCCAAGCCGAGGTCGTTAGATCGGAAAACCAAATGATCGGGAATGACCACATTGAACAGATTCGGGCACCCCTCAAATGCAAACTGCCCAATGTTCTCAATGGTTGGTGGAATGTTTATCGTCGAAAGATTCGGCGCAGTAAAAGACAACCCTCCAATCTGTCTGACAGTGGCAGGAAGAACCACGCTGATGAGTTCAGAATTAACTGCGGAGAGCGAGGCTATGACCGCCAGAGGAACGCCATTGATATGCTCAGGGAGAGCAAGATGCCGTTGATTTACGTCTAGAACAGTGATGTCAAACACATCGTCATACAAAGATTGAATATTAAGCGTGGTCGCGTCCCAATTCGATGGCGTGTAGGTTAAACGAAAGTCACTCAAGTAAACTCGACCCGAACCAACAGACTCCTGAATTTCTGGAAGTTGTGATGGATCATAGTCGCCCATTCCGTACGAATCGTACGTAGAGTAAAAGTCACGCGGCGGGGTATTGCGCTCCGCATACGGAACGCTGCTGACCGACAAAGCGACAGCCAAGCTGTCCGTATCCTCTAGT
>CAZGVM010000357.1:1457-1861 GCA_964528855.1 uncultured Desulfomonile sp.
GAAACCTTTATCGAGAAGAATTCTCGAAGAGTGTTCAAAGCTCTGGAACTCAATGCCATCAAGACTTCTGGAAGCTGTCAGTTGTCTTTCTTCAGCCGAATAGGAGAATCGAAGATAGACATCCTCCACGTTCCCGAAGGGCACTCTTGTGTCTTCGAAGTCAACGCCCTGTGACTTGCGATAGGAGGTTACAACGTTCTGAACGTCAGCGTTGTTCGTCACTAGACCGTCTGACCTAGCCAGCGAGAGGACATAGCGGTTTGGCGCGGTGCTAAGAACGCTTGCAAAGCCGTCTGGATTCCGCGCGAGCTTTGTCAGAACCAAGCTGGCGACGTAGCTAGGATTGGTCTGCGTTGCTCCGAGCGATGATGAAACGTGTGCACGAACGGTAATTGTCCAAGACA
>CAZGVM010000358.1:0-1855 GCA_964528855.1 uncultured Desulfomonile sp.
ACCCGAAAAGGTAAAGCGCCTTGACGTGGTAGTCCGCTAGGCGTAAACGGTTTTTCCCCAGAATGGTCCGGGCCTCCTGTGCATTCATCTCTTAATCTCCAACTTCTGAAGAATCAATTTACCCTGGCCTTTCATCGAGCCCCTATTCAAATATAATAGCGGATGTTATATGTCCGCAAGGTAAAGTCAAATTTTTTGTTGAAGGGGTCGTGGATTGATCGTTTATATGTCGGGTCATGAGGATTGTTTTCATTGTCTTTTCCACGGTAGAACCGCATAGGCGTTAAAATAAGAAAATCTATATGATCAATTTTTTGTTGAGAGCAAGTTTACGTTTTCTAGGAGAGTTTACGAGCAATTTTAGATTCTTTTCGTTCATAACCAATATCCAAGGGCCTTGGGCCAATACAGCTACTCTTAGCGCCCACAAAGTCATACGGAATCTTGACCATGCGCTGTGATTGTGAATGAGGGCATCGTCGATGTCTTCACCACAGGGGAAAAGGGCCAGCCGGTCTGACCATCTTCTGAGCTATCGCCGCTCCAAGAAATCTCGTTAGCAGCCAAGTTTTCGATGTGGGACCTTTCTTTGTCGGCAAGGCGTCAAGATGAAGAAGAGATTTTAGTCTCTTAAACATCAACTCTATCTGCCAGCGTATGCGATAGAGTCTTAACAGAGCCTTATCCGCCAATTGATCAGGTTTCAGAGTTGTGAGAATCCAGATAACATTCCCTTTTTTAGTCCTGGTTCCAACGATCCTTGCCTCTATCCAACGCATAGCTTCAGAAAGCTTCCATACATTACTATTCCTAAGTTTCATGTCCGGAGGCGTTGGAATTAATACATTTAATGAAGTAAAAGTATCAGAGGTTATTTTACTCTCGTACGACAGCAAATTAATCCGATTCTTTTCCGGATCACAAACTTTCAAACCATAAGGATTAACTCGTAGCACAACATCAGCGGCCAGATTAACTATGTGCTCGATACCTCTGGCAGCGCAATAGCCTCGATCCGCTAATATCACGTCGTGAGGATTGACCGTATATCGAGAATAGCTCTCTCCTCCCTTATGGTCAGTGAGTTCAACCGAGCTAAATCGACCGGAAACAGGGTCTATCAATACATGAGCCCGCCAATCTGTCCCTCGAGTGCCTGGCCCCGTGATGACGGTGGCGTCCACAACTCTAATCTTTAGACCAGCGTGGGCTGGAACGATCTCATCAGATAGCATCTGAGCCAGGACATGTTCTAGCCATGGCTCACATTCTCTCAATCTATAGAAAAGAGCAGGTCCAGTTATTTGAGTAATTCCATTGACTCTTGACCATGCAGCGACATCCTTGATTGATAGGTCAGACAAAGAATAAGCCAATGCCAGCCTAATCAATGCCTTCGCATTTGGTACCTTTCTGCATCGAATTAATGCTCCACGCTTTTTTGCTGAGTCCTCTAAATCAATCGGCAACATCTTGACAATGCCGGCCCATTTGTCTTCGTTGTAGATATCTTGGCTTCTCATAAATCGCGTCATACCAACTTCTGATATTAAACGCGAGTCTTATTTTAACGCCTATGCGGTTATACCGTGGGAAAGACACAGATTAACACATCAAATACACCCACGGAGCGATGGTAGGTTCAAGATTTTGAACCTCTGTGGTCGTCGTTAAATGATATGCGTAGCAGGGCTAGCTCGAGATGACAATACTAACAAGGGCCTGCCGAGAGGCAATTGGCGCCATCGTTTTCTTTTCTCAAATCCTTGACGCACAATACAAAATGATTCAAATTGATGTCGTTACATTCCCATAAATTCAACATCCCGAATCCTTAACCGTCCTGGTTCCGCAG
>CAZGVM010000359.1:0-1840 GCA_964528855.1 uncultured Desulfomonile sp.
TCAAAAATACTGGAGGCACTGTTTCTCCATGGCTTCCTCAGCAATATCAAGAGCCGTCTGGGAAGAATCCAGATTTGACGAAGACCTGAAATATTCTGAAGATATTGATTGGACATGGAGGGCCAGACAGAGAGGATACCTCATAAAATATGTCCCGGATTCGATTGTAATGCATTCCCACAATTATACCCTGAAGCAGTTTCACAAGAGACACTATGGTGAGGGGAGAGCCGAGACGGCCATTTTTGAGTGGTCGTCCTGGGAGAGTTCATTTCTGCGTTATTCTCTCGCTCCCTATGCCAGGCAAATCCTGAGCGACTGGAAATACTGCATCAAAAACGGCTTGATCATGGAGGCCCTGTCATCTCCGGTAGTCAGGCTTTCGCAACTGCTTGGTCGTCGAAAAGGATTCAAGGAAGGTTTACGGGAGAAAACCCAGTGACTGCAACATACACAAGAGATGGGTCTGAAGCTTTTAATCAAAGACTTCATGACACCCTGACCAGGATCGCTGATCGAGTCGAGACAGACATGGGAGACAACCTTGTTTCACTGATTCTTGGCGGCGGGTACGGTCGGGGAGAAGGTGGAGTAGTGATCAAAAATGGGGTCGAAATGCCCTATAACGACCTCGATTTTACACTTGTCGTCCGGAATAAGACAAAAGTCCCGTGGGAAAAACTTAACGCACTGCGCAGTGAGTTCGCCGAGGAATTGAGAATTCATGTTGATTTCAGCAGGCCACTCACAATTCGAGACATCGAGAATTGGCCCTGCTGGCTCATGTGGTACGATCTGTTGAACGGTCATGTGACCCTTAAGGGTCCCACCGACTTGCTTCAAAAACACGCTCCGGATGATCTGAAGAAGCCTCTACCGGCAATAGAGGGTACCAGACTACTGCTGAACAGGGGCGCAGGCGTTCTATGGTCGCTCAGGATCGCCAGAAAACTGGAGAATGAACCGGACGAAGATTTCGTGAGACGCAATTACTACAAGTGCTTATTGGCCTTGGGTGACGCCCTGTTGATAGCCTACCGACGATATACCACCAAATATTTTGGCAGAGACGCCCTGGTTAAAGCCTTGGCGACTGACGAACCCAAAGTGGCGGTGTTGGGCTTGACAGAACTCTATGAACAGGCGTTAAAATTCAAATTTCGACCTGATTCGGTTTCATCTGAACCTGTAAGTGAAAATATGCTGTTCGAGCTTGCGCAAAAATGGGGAGAGGTATTTCTTCTGGTTGAAAACCTCCGGACCGTTCTTAATTTGGGGTCTCTTGATGAATACATCGATTGGTCGGGCATAAGGGAAAAAGACCAGCACACACTAAAGCCACTTTGTCGAAACATCATCCGGAATTTAAGCCTTGGTAAATTGGGTCTTCGGTATCCTCGTGAGAATCTGTACAGACAGTTGCCTGTCCTGTTGGGCTTGGGCAAAAAGAATTCACATGATTGGTCTATGGAATCACTGGAATTCCTGAAAGTCTGGGACAGGTTCAACTAAATGGATACAGAAAAACTGGGAGAATATTCACAAGCCCTTGGAATTGAGATTAAATCAGTCATCTTGATACAGGAAAACAAGTATTGTCTGATTTATGAAGGAAGAACCCCTGACGCGAAATGCATAGTAAAACAATACAGGGGAACTGACCCCGCTTTGGCCACTGTGGAAGCAAAAGCCTTGCTCTTCTATCATGAGTTGGCCCAAAACGATGATGAACTCATAGACTCCGGACAGCCCATTCTCAATGCGGAAAAGAACCTGTTGTGTATGGGATTTGTCGATGGAACACCGTTTAGCGACTTTTTATATCAGGCTCGGAAAGATA
>CAZGVM010000360.1:0-1838 GCA_964528855.1 uncultured Desulfomonile sp.
AATTCAAGTTCATAGAGTAATTTGGCCTCACCGGCCTTCAGTTCTTCCTGGGCCTGTTTCCAGGTTCTGTAGGTTGCTTCCCTGTCATCTGGATGTAATCCTTCCGACCAGCCATGTCCGTAGGCTCTCTCCGCTGATATTCCGGTTATGACAGTCCAGTTGGGACTAAGATATGTGTTGGATCCAAGAGGGTCGGTGATCCACAGACCGACAGGGGGCAAGTTCCAGTAAGGTTTGGAAACGACTCTCACCTGTTTTTAACCGCGAAATATCCTGGTAAGCCAAAACCACGTTCAACTCATCGTTGAATTTGAAACTGGTCCCACGAACTTCGAACCACCTCTTTTCAGTCGGACTATGACACGGGTAATCGCGGACGAACTCTGAACGCCTGCCTTCTACAAGTTCCCTTATAAAATTTGCAATCGTGAGCGCTTCCCGAAGTATGCCAAAGTTTTATCACAATTCAGAAATGATAAGCATGTTTACAAATTATTAAACGTTTAAAATAAAGTATTACTTGTGATATAATAACTAAACTTATTTATTTTAATACGGTAACAACATGAATATGGAAGTAATTCTGCCGTTGATCATTTGGTCCTTTTTTCCACTAAGCGCCGGATTCATAGCCGCCAGCAAGAAAAGGGATGCTTTCAGCTGGTTTATGATGGGGTTGCTATCGGGGCCGTTTGCTCTTGTTGTATTGCTCATATTGAGACATGTCCACAAGGACAGGGGTGGGAGAACATTTGCGAACCCTGAGATACAGAAGATGGTGTCAAAAGGTATCTACAATGGCTGGAAGCAGGGGAAGCTTAATCTTTACAAGGGCGAAACAGACCGAACCACTGATTCCATCTCGGTTCAAAGGACTGTTGAAGGGCATGATTTCATTAGGGCTTCTATTGGACGGCCTGTCAAAATAATTCATACCAACGTCAGTAAAAGAAAGGCGGAGAATTTTTAGGCGCTATCTGTTTTTAAAATATTTCCACGACACACAAAACCCGATTGCTCTCGTAAAAGTTCTCGCTTCCCGGTTATATTCTCCGTGGCCAGACAAACAGATTGCTATTTTTTCCACCTTAACTTCAGGTGGTCGGCTTCTCTGCGAATGTCATAACCTTTAAGGTTGTAGACAAATTCCTTTACCGGATCGGTAGTTTCGTGGTTCAGGCCCCTCACGTGAATTTGCAGCACATCCGTGGGTGGTAGGTGGTAAGGCTCAAAGACAGAGGCGCTGCTCAGCTCGCTGGATGTAATTATTCTCTCCAGGCTTCGGACTCCGTGTTGCAGCGGGGCATGAATCAGGTAAACCAGAAGATCCTGATTTATTGCTTCTATTTTAGGGTATTTCATCAAAAAATTTCTTATCATAAGAGCTCGAACAAGCCTTGCTGGAGAACCCTCAAGCCATGCGTTAGCTGCGTTGTCGGGCAGATCAACAGAGGGAACCATCAAAGCGCTGTCCAAACGGCTATGAAAATCTATCCCCTTGAGGCGTTTCCCGTCCCTGGAATTCATAGCCCATTCCCTAAACTCAGTCTCCCCGCTAAAAGTGCCACCAATAAAAACAAATATGCATTTTCCCAAGGGTATATCGTATGATCCATCGAAAAATTTGGCGTCCTGCATGGGCATGAGGAAGTAAGGAAGCCATCCGGCCTGCGCTCCCTGATAGGTGGTGTCAAACTCGTCCCATAGAACAAAGGGGATTTTTCCCTGTAGCCCGATGGTTTGTATCGACTGCAGGGCGTCAATCAGTCGTGACGGCTCGGAGAATTGGGAAATGTTGAAAATTTTATTATGGAAGACTTTTCCTTCCGGATCAACCG
>CAZGVM010000361.1:0-1815 GCA_964528855.1 uncultured Desulfomonile sp.
GCCTCAAACGCTGCCGGACAATCCGCAAAAAATCATGCGGAGATATTTTTCATCGATGGGATAGGTACAGGGATCATCATCCGCTTCAGGGCAATATTCGATTTTAACGGCAGACGTTACTATAGAAACAGGAACTTCCTGACTGCGTTCCTTGAGAACCTCAAGTTGTAGCCGCCTGTTGTTTTCTATCCAGCGGTCGCATTCATCGTGGGTTCCGATATACGAAACAAATACATGCTCCCCCCGCCAAATGGTAATTAGACGATAGCCGCCACCGAGATCGTATTTGACACATTTTCTGATCCGGTATTCGCCATTGTTGGTGACCATCCTGTTTTCATCGGGGAGACGGCATCCCTGTATCAGCCTGTGGACAATCCCGTCCGCCTTGTCGGCAGCGATAGTGGCTTTTTTGCCGGCTTTGCGAAGCGAAACCAGTTGCCTGTCGAATTTTGGACTTCTGTAAACACAACGAATCAATTTTCCTCCTTGTTCCCGGACAAACCCTGCAAAGAAAAAAGCCTGTTTTTCCGGCCCAATACGGCGCAAAATCGCTTTCAACCACTGAATAAAGGTCAACAGAGCGCCTGCCGGACGCAGGTATCCCCTGTGGACCGACTACAAAATAAATCAATCAGGAATAAATGTTCAGGAAAGACGAAAGGAAGGAAAAAACGACAACCGGCTACAAACTAACCAGAGACATGATCTTTCGGTCTTATCCTGCGCCTACCAACCCGGGTGGCGTTCTTCGAACTATCTCAGGTAAAGCCGAAAAATGGATACATGATGAAGCCTTTGAAACATTCCATTATTTAAAGAAGCCAGGCAAAACACTATGGGCGTTGCCTGCCAATACGACACTGATATTTCAGGTCCCGGATCTCTGACGGCACAAAAAAACGACCGCATGTATTAAGAAAATTATGGTAATCGGTTCAGAGTCCGAAACGAATCGAAATTTCAATATATCACATCATCCGATTTGTCAATCCGATATTCAAAGCTATAACCATTCGTAATAATGGATGACATATTATAACTAAAGTGAATTTGACATATTCGCAGTGATATGACAGAAAACTGAATCAATTATGTCATAAAAACCGGATTTTTTACATCACAATGGATCCAAACAGCAATGCACGGAGAAATCCCCGACTGGCAGTTTGACGACGAATTTGACGGCGGCGAGGAGACCTGCGGCAGGGTGATCATCAACCTGCATCTCTACCTCCGAACCCAGCCTTCAGGTTACCGTGTTCTGGTGGTCTCACGGGATCCGGGGGCGCCCATGGAACTGCCGGCCTGGTGTCGCATGACCCGCAACACGCTCGTGGACCAAAAACATCCTTATTATCTTATCACCCTTAAATAACCCAATTCGGAGGTACATTTCATGTCAAACACCTTTTGTGTGTCAATCACCCACTGTAAAACCGATGGCGACAAGGCAACACTCGGTTTCGTCGTCGCCAATGCCGCCCAGGGCAGCGAAAAAGAAACCATGATTTTCTTAAGTTCCGATGGCGTCTGGTGCGCCCATAAGGAAGAAATGGTCAAGGTCAATGAAGGTGCGCCTTTTGCCTCGCTCAAGGAACTCGTTGATAAATTCGTCAAGGCTGGGGGGAAAATCTATGTGTGTACCCCCTGCATGAAAAAACGCGGCATCACCGAAGACATGCTGATCGAAGGAGCTACGCCCGCCGGTGGCGCCAGTCTCGTGGAATGGCTGAGCAACGGATCACCCTGCGTTGCCTACTGATTTATCATTTTCATTCATACAGGTTAACCCATGATTTCCGATTTCACAAA
>CAZGVM010000362.1:0-1803 GCA_964528855.1 uncultured Desulfomonile sp.
CAGGAAGCCTTTTAGCCGTAATGGTAGTTTACGGCCTGAGCTTTGTGAGAAAAACATCCTCATACATGAACACCGTTATTTTGGCCGGGATTATTGTCGGGGCTCTGATGAACGCCATAATGCTGCTAATAATGTCCATGACCAGCTCCAGTGAAATCCAGAGAGTGTTATTCTGGCTCATGGGTGATTTCAGTCTTGCTGATTACCAGAAGATAGCATTTTCAGCGCCAATCGTTGTAATTGGTTTTCTGATCGTTTACATGAACGCCAGCAGGTTGAACATACTGGTTCTGGGTGAAACGTCGGCACTCGGCCTGGGAATCGATGTGAAGAAGATACGGTTTTTATTGATAACCATAGCCTCTCTTATCACCGGAGCCGTAGTCAGTGTTTCAGGCACAATAGGGTTTGTGGGATTGGTGGCGCCGCACTCCATGCGACTTTTGCTAGGCCCGGATCACAGGTTGTTACTGCCTGCCTCCTTTTTGGGTGGCGCTGCTTTTCTGGTAGCCGCCGACACCCTGGCAAGGTTGATTTCTTACCCTGCAGAACTACCGGTAGGGGTAATTACAGCGCTCAGTGGAGCTCCTTTCTTTCTCTATCTCCTGCTGCGAAAATAGATGCGCTGCGCTCAGGAAACCCAGGGCAACGAGATTAAAATGAAATCGAGAATTCTGGAATGTATTAAAGTGAACCTGATGTTGGAAGATTCCATAATCCTCAACGACATCGACTTTTGCATGGAGGAAGGTGAATTCATAGGAATAATTGGCCCTAACGGCGCCGGCAAGTCAACCCTGTTAAAGGTCATAGCTGGAATCCAGAAACCTGATGAGGGTTTGGTCATAATCCACGGTAAAGATATCCGATCGCTGTCACGCCTCGAGATTGCACGGGAATTGGCGACAGTAGCCCAGGAAGAAAACCTGGAGTTCGGATTCACAGTGGAAGAATATGTATCATTTGGCCGAGCCCCCCATCATGGTGGAATCTTTTTTGAAAACAGTCAGGATCGTGAAATCGTCAGGTCAGCAATGTCACGCACGTTTACTGAAACTTTGGCCAATCGTCAGTTAGAATCATTGTCCGGCGGAGAAAGGCAAAGGGTCAGACTTGCCAGAACATTGGCCCAACAGCCCCGAATTCTAATACTGGATGAACCAACCAATCATCTTGATCTCTATTCCCAGGTGAGCCTCATAGATTTACTGAGAGACATTAACCGGAACGGTATTGCAATAATCATGGTGTCGCACGACATCAACTTCATGTGTCTGGCGTGTAACCATCTTAAGCTGATGAGCGCAGGTCGCATAATACATGAGGGACCTGCGGGAAAAGTAATCACAGAAAGCCTGATGCAGGAGGCTTTCCAGGTAAAGGTTTTTGTAGACAAAAATCCGCTCACCAAGGCTCCGCGAATTTCCCCTTTAGGAAAAATATGAGTGTCCCAGATATGTTGAGTTTACCTCCATTTCTCTGTGAAACCCAGTGCAAAAGACCTAAAAACCGTGTCCATAAAGATTTCCATGCTAAGGTTCATCCCTGTTCTGGACAGTTCGCGAATGAACAAATCGAATTTCTTGTGCTTGCCTGAAACGCAACATGCAATTTGCGCAGCCTGAGCGCAATACATGTCTTTAAGACACCCTTCTGGAAGCGTTCCCCACAAACACTTCCGTCTTACTATAGCGTTTGCCAAAAATAATGTCGGATTGAACATACGATTTTTCTCGCGTTTGGAGAATGAATATGCTTTACCCGAGGCATGTCACGTCAGCCGAACATGCCCAATGCTGAGAA
>CAZGVM010000363.1:0-1797 GCA_964528855.1 uncultured Desulfomonile sp.
ATTTTAGGCAGGGCGTATCACATGGGTGATGGCATATCTATCGATTATAATATGGCGATTTACTGGTACACAAAGTCCGCCGAACAGCAGAACGCAGCGGCGGAATGCAATTTGGGTTACATATACCACGATGAAAAGGGAGTGCCCCGCGACCGCTCTAAGGCCCGTGATTGGTTCACTAGGGCGGCTCAGCACGGTGATACCGACGCAAAACGAATGCTCAGAAACCATTATGGAGATTGATGAGTGTGATTCTTCTCAAAAACAAGGCAAACTCTCAAATAGACTACCATAGCACTCGGATCGCATCTTTCATGTTGTTTTTCCTGTGCGTTTTTGTCCTCTTCGCAGGAACAAATGCGCATGCTTTGCCACCAGGGTTCGTTTATCTTGAGGATGTTGTTCCTAACATACAGATTGAACTGCGATACCTTGGGGATGACAATTTTGTGGGCCGACCGATCGATGGATATGTAAAACAACGATGCATTGTCACAAAAGCGGCCGCACTGTCGTTGAAGAGAGTTCAGTCTGAGCTGAATCACTTTGGTCTGGGGTTGAAAATCTATGACGCTTATAGGCCTCAACGATCCGTAAATTTCTTCGTGCGTTGGGCAAAAGATCTACATGACGTAAAAATGAAGGATCAGTATTATCCGAATGTCAAAAAAGAGTCGTTGTTCAGGCAGGGTTACATCGCCGGGAGATCAGGCCATTCAAGGGGAAGCACCGTTGATCTGACAATGGTGTCAATCACGGAACCCGACGCCGGCAAAGAAATTGACATGGGCTCTCCATTTGATTTTTTTGATCCAAAGTCCTGGATGAATGGTCCTGATTTGAGTCCGAGTCAGAGAGCCAACAGGCTGTTACTCCGCATGATTATGGAAAAGCACGGGTTCCAACCTTACGAAAAGGAATGGTGGCATTTTACTTTGAAGAAGGAGCCCTTTCCTGAGACTTATTTTGATTTCCCTGTGGAGTGACGTTAGCCGAGCCTCTCGGTACAATTGAATCTGCAATATTAAATGAGGGGCCCTAATCCTACACCTCATACGATAACACTGCTCACGAACTAACTTATTAGTTTTTACGGTTATTTTGTATTAATAGAAAACAGGTGTCCCGTCAAATGGTCTGCACAATATAAGATTCCGTCATCGGTTCCGATCATATAAACACAATGCCAGTCCACGCTCTCCCCGATTATCTTTATAACCCATTTTAGGCTTCCGTTGACGGTGTCAATCGCAAAGAGTTGACCTTCCCTGTCGACAACATATACCGTGCCATGGATCACCACAGGCGCACTGACAATTTCTTTTTTACCCAAAGCAACATTCCACAGATCCTTGGCTGTATTGGCGGCGAGGGCTATGAGCCTGTTGCCATCAGCAACAATCATGATATTACCTGATATTACGGGTCGTGAGGGATTATTGAAATAGGAACTTGTCCATTTTGGTACCAATCTTTTTGTCTCCACTGATTTAAAAGACGGCATATCCATTTCATGCAGCCTGAAAACCATGTAATACAGCATACCGGAATCAACAACAAAAGTATTCCCAATCCAATCATTACATTTCAATCGCCAGTTCAATTTGCCAGTAATCAGATCTAAACACAAAATTGTTCCTCTTGGCTGATTATCTGGCTCTCCTTCTGCTCTGCGCCAAGTCCATATATAAATGCCATTGTCGTGGATGAAAATTTCCCCAACTCCCAAATCTGCGTCGTCAAACTGGTACGTCCATCTCTCCCTTCCGGTCTTAACGTTTAGTGCAACCAATTTTG
>CAZGVM010000364.1:0-1793 GCA_964528855.1 uncultured Desulfomonile sp.
AGAACGCTATCAAATCCTAGTCGCATCAGGTATTGAAGCTTGGTGTTGATCTCCTCCACCGGCCAGAAAAACGATTGCAGGTCCTGAACCCACTCGAGGTAACTGACTGTCACCCCACCGGCATTGCACAAAATGTCTGGAATGATAAAGGCGTCCCTGTCAATGAGGATTTCATCGGCTTCCGTGGTAATCGGTCCGTTGGCGCCCTCGGCAATTATCCTCGCCCTGACCCGGCTGGCGTTGGCCAAGGTTATCTGGTTCTCAACGGCGGCAGCTATCAGGACATCGCAATCGAGCGTCAGCAATTCTTCATTTGTAAGTGACTCAGTTCCGGGATAGCCGGTCAGCTCGGCGCCAGTTTCCAAATGCCTGGCTATTAGGGATGGGTCAAGCCCATCGGACTTGTAAATTCCACCTTTTGAACCGGTGACTCCGATTATTTTCATTCCGATTTCATAAACCATCCGAGCCGCAACTGAACCAACGTTGCCAAAACCCTGGACGGCGACCGTCGCTCCTTGTGGGTCGATTCCCTTCAATTTCAGCGCTTCAACAACACAAAAGGCGACGCCTCGTCCGGTAGCTTCCGTCCTGCCCAATGAGCCGCCGATCTCGACTGGTTTGCCTGTGACTACTGCCGGTATGGAGAAGCCGCGATGCATCGAATAAGTGTCCATGATCCACGCCATGATCTGAGGGTTGGTGCCCACATCCGGAGCGGGGATGTCGCTTTCCGGACCCATTAACACACTGATCTCAGTAGCGTAGCGTCTCGTCAAGCGCTCAAGCTCCCTCAACGAAAGCTCCTTGGGATTGACTATCACGCCTCCTTTGGCGCCTCCGTATGGAAGATTCATCAAGGCGCATTTCCAAGTCATCCACATCGCCAGGGCTCTCACCTCATCAAGAGAAACATCGGCCGAATAGCGTATCCCACCCTTGGTAGGTCCCTTGACCACGGAATGATGGACCCTGTAGCCTCTGAACATTCGAGTGTCTCCACTGTCCATCATCACCGGGAAATTTACTGAAAGCTCCCTCTTGGGACATCTCAGCATATTTATGACGCCCCTTTTTAGATTCAAATGAGACACGGCCTTGTCAAATTGAGCTAAGGCGTTGGAGTATGCATTGTATTCAGAGGGTTTAGATTTACTATTGACAAGCCTTGCCCCGGAGACATGAGGAAAGTCCGGATTGCTGAAATCTGTCTTTTCATCAAGTGATGTCATCAATACCTCATAAGCGCCTAAATAAATGCAATTAGATACTTCCGGGATCGAATGGTATCACATCTGGATTTCATGAACAGAGTAAAAAGCATGAGTGTAAGCATGATTACAAAAAACTTGACATCATAGTCCCTTGTTGTTCATAGTAATCGAAATACTTTTGTCCAGAAAAACAGGTTGTTTGGGAAAGACGGTGTGAATCCGTCGCTGCCCCGCATCTGTAACCGCTTACGAAATCCACATTATGTCACTGAAGGTAACTTCTTCGGGAAGGCGTGGAGAGTAGGATCAGGCGGAAGCCAGAATATCCGGATAGCCTGAATCCCTGTAAAAATCCTGCGAGGGCAGGAAGGGTTGTAAGGTGTAAACCGCGCCCTTCTGTCCATTGGCAGAGGGGTTTTTTATTTCTGGGGCCGCGACATGCGGTGGTTAGATAGATGGCAGGAGACGGCGCTCGACAGGTTTGGCCAATACCCGTTGAGTGAACAGGAAACACTGATCGATTCCAGCCATGACCAGGTAGCCAAGCTTTATGACACGACTCGGCGCAACCTTTGCCGG
>CAZGVM010000365.1:0-1756 GCA_964528855.1 uncultured Desulfomonile sp.
AGAGCAGTGACTTGGATATGGGCTTGGAAACATAAGCGTCCATACCAGCTTCAAGACACGCTTGCTGGTCCTTCTTAAAAGCATGGGCGGTCATGGCAATGATGGGGATTCGCTTGCCGGTCGCATGCTCAGATTCCCGGATAACTCTAGTAGCTTCAAGGCCATCCATCTCCGGCATCTGTACATCCATCAGGATTAGATCGAAATCTCCGGATTTATGTCTTTCGACCGCCTCTAAACCGTTCCTTGCAACAACTACCGAATGTCCTCTTTT
Source organism: uncultured Desulfomonile sp. (assembly GCA_964528855.1). GTDB lineage: Bacteria > Desulfobacterota > Desulfomonilia > Desulfomonilales > Desulfomonilaceae > CAITZA01. The sequence goes on from CAZGVM010000365.1 coordinate 275, forward strand.
CTCAAGTAACAATGTAGCCAGTTTCTGATTGACCGGATTATCCTCCACCAGCAGCATCCTTAAAGGTTTCAGAGGTGGTAGTTCATTTCCTTCACCTGGTTGGGATCCGGTTCTTGAACCCGAAGGAGATATTGTGACTGCAATTGTGTGTAGGAGGTCTTTGTAGTTAAGCGGTTTGCACAAATAAACTTCGACTCCTAATTCAGCGCATCTCTCACCGTCATCTATCGCATTAACGGAAGACATGATTATTATCTTCAATTTCGAATGGTTGGGGTCGGTACGAATCATTTCGGTTAATTTTAAGCCGTCAATTTCCGGCATCATGAAGTCTACCAAAGCAATTGGAATACAGTCGTTATCAATGTTGTGGCAATTCAGAATCTCAACAGCTTCTCCTGCTGATGAGGCCAAAAGTGGTTTCATTCCGCATTTTTTTTGTTTTTGTTTCAGAATTTTTCTGTTAACTTCGTTGTCATCAACAACAAGAATTTTCCTGTTTCGGACGACCGCTATATCTTTCTTGCCGTCCATCTCAGACAAGCCGTGTCTGACGCCAAGTGTGCAGGTAAAATGAAATACGCTGCCTTTTCCAGGTTCGCTCTCGACCCATATTTTGCCATGCATCATCTCAACAAGTTGACTGGTTATTGCTAATCCGAGACCGGTGCCGCCATACTTGCGTGTTGTGGACGAGTCCGCCTGAGTGAACGGATTGAAAATGATTTTTCGCTTTTCTTCGGATATGCCTATCCCTGTGTCGCTAACTTCAAATCCTAGCTCAACCTCGTCTTGTGTTAGCGATACTACGCCAACCGTGATCGAGATTTCGCCTGCCTCTGTAAATTTGATAGAGTTTCCAACCAAATTCACTATAATCTGACGAAGACGTCCCAGGTCCCCAGACACTGTTTCCGGAACGTCTGCAGCAATCGTATAAATTAAATCCACATTTTTTTCGTGAGTTCTAATAGATAAAGACTTAACTATTTCTTCAAGACGGTCCCTGATCCGGAAATCGCTTTGATCAAGATCAAGCTTTCCGGCTTCAATTTTAGAAAAATCCAGAATATCATTTATCAAAGAGAGCAATGACTCTGCAGAATAATTAACCAGATTCAAATTTTCTCTCTGTTCCTGAGTCAGTTCGCTATCGAGAACAACATGAGTCATGCCTAGTATTCCATTCATGGGTGTCCGGATTTCATGACTCATTACCGCCAGAAAATCACTTTTGGCGCTATTGGCCCTTTCTGCTTCCTCTCGAGCGGATACTAACTGCGTTTCTATGAGTTTTCTTTCGGAGATGTCCCGGGCGATACCTATGAACCCAATGGTACTGCCTTTTCGCCTCTCGCTGACAGAAAGCTCCATTGGAAAGATCGTGTTGTCTTTTCTCTTTCCTGATATTGCCAGTGTCTTCCCAATTATTTGGTTTCCCCCTGTTTGCAAAGATCCTTGAATATATCGAGTATGGAGGTC
>CAZGVM010000366.1:0-1749 GCA_964528855.1 uncultured Desulfomonile sp.
GCAGCCCGGAAATGAGACCGCGCCATTCATATATGAATATTTCGAATACTCTTCAAGACGTCTGGAAGAACTCCCTATCCTGGGCTGGTGCTTTTTCAGGGGATATCTACAAAACGCCATTGAGATTATTGGACAATTCAAAAAAGCAAAGATCGTCCCTTCTTTTGTCCACGGAGATCTGGTTTTCAAAAACATACATGTCCGTGACGACAAAGTGGGACTGATTGATTTTGCCAACGCCATTTATTTAAGCCACCCGCTTAATGACATCTACAACATGCGCATGGCATTGGGGAACATGGTCTTGCCAAAAGCTTTCAAGACCGAGCTACTGGCCAGTTTCTCACACGGTTTAGGCCCTTTCGAATTTCCTGACATTGCTCATGAATTCTACCGTGAATACCAGAGAAGACGCTGGCTGATGCTGAAACTTTCCTCATCGAATCCAAAAGATTTCATCCAGGGTCTGCTGGGATTGTCAACTTTTGCCAGACCTGTGCCGGGCCGGACTCATTCTTTATGACTGCAGCTTCCCTGCTAGGAATTCTTACTTTTCTCGTCGGAGTTCCGTCGGTGCTTCTCACCCTGTTTGCTTTTCCAAAACTCCGGAATCCACTTTTGTCACTAATGGCGTTCAGCACGTGTTACGTAAAAAAACCCCTGTATCAGGAAGTTTTTTTTGTCGCATACAGAGGGGTTGATCGTGGTTTTGGGGTTACAATTGCAGATCTACTATTTTTCGGTTTTTTCCTCTGGATTCTTTTGGGGGGATCTAGGGAGAAAATTATTTGGTGGCCTTACAACACCTTGATGTGGCAGTTGCTTCTGCTGGTTTCCATCATCTCTCTGCTTGATTCAAAAGTTGCCTATTACGGCCTGTTCACATTTCACAAATTTGTCAGAGGATACATTCTTTATTGGGTGGTAGTCAATCTTGTTCGAGACAGGGAGGCAGTGGAGGCGGTTGTTAACGGAGTGATGTGCGCTGTTTTGTTTCAGAGCGCCGTTGTGATATGGGATAAATATGTCACCCATAAAGTAGTGAACCGCTCAGTTGGATCATTTCCCCATCCCAACACCCTCGCGATGTACGTTGACCTGATCACCCCGATGGTGCTTGCGCTAGTGCTGGCCGGGGGATTCAGGAATATCTGGAGTAAATTGGCGCCTGCATCAATAATTGGGGCGTTATTGTGCGTAATTTTTACCAAATCCAGGGCCGCTCTGGTGATAGCCGGCGCTGCCTTGGGCGGAGTCACCGGTTTGTCAATCCTGCTAAAACCCACCGGGAAGAAAATAGCCGTGGCAATGGTAGGATTCCTGTTAGTCGATATTATTGGCATAATAGCCGCCCCAAAAATAATAGAGCGCTTTCAGAAAGCGCCTGAAGCATCTGAATTAACTAGAAAATACTTCAATAATGCTGCCTATGCGATGGCCAATGAACACACATTCGGAACTGGGTTGAACTCTTATTCCTGGACTTTAGCGAATACCGATTATTACTGGTATGTTTATGCGGAAGAGCAGGATACTATCAAAGATGAAGAAGAGTTTCGCGAGAGTCCGATGGGCCAGAGCAGACTGGGGACGGCCCATCACATTTATTACCTGTTTGCGGCGGAGATGGGCTGGCCCGGAATGATTGTGTTTATCATGTTCATAGGGAATTATTATTTGCATAATATCGTTTTGCTCTTTCGAACCAGGGATGACTATTACCAGGCCGTCTTGCTGGGATTATTCGTT
>CAZGVM010000367.1:0-1717 GCA_964528855.1 uncultured Desulfomonile sp.
TGAGGAGTTCTGTTTAATCACAGGGTTTGCCACAGAAGACATCATGGGTAAAACATCCAGTGTCCTTGGCGAAGAAATGAGCTACGGGCCTTTTAGCCTGTTTCAGTTGGGGTCAAAGGATCGTCTTGTCCGACATCAGTGTTCCATACGAACCAAAGATGGGCGAGTCTTGACTGTTTTGGAAAATGTTTCTGTAGAGAGAGACGATGAGGGAAGGATTATAGGAGGAATAGAATCTTTCATAGATGTCACCGAGTTGATAGAAGCCCGGAAACTTGCGGAACAAGCTAATGTAGCCAAGAGTTCTTTTTTAGCGAACATGAGTCACGAAATTCGTACCCCGATGAACGGCATTATAGGCATGACGGAACTGGCTTTAAATACCGACATTACATCAGAGCAGCGGGAATATTTGGAAGCGGTGAAGATTTCTTCGGAGTCTCTTTTAAGGCTAATCAACGATATCCTGGATTTTTCCAAGATTGAGTCCGGAAAGTTCGAATTAGTGGAGATGGATTTCAGTTTGAGAGATTCAATCGCCCAGGCTATGATAGCGGTCTCCCTACAGGCTCACTCCAAAGACCTTGAACTGGTCTATCATATTCCTCCTCAGATTCCGGACGTTGTGGTCGGTGACCCTGGACGTTTGAATCAGATTCTCATAAATTTGTTGGGGAACGCCATCAAGTTCACCCACAAAGGAGAAGTCTCCGTCGATGTTGAATTAGAGTCAGAATCAGAAGACGAGATTCACTTGCATCTTTCAATTAAGGACACAGGCATAGGAATACCGAAAGAGAAGCAAGAAAAAATATTTAATGCTTTTGAGCAGGCAGATGGGTCTACTACCAGGAAGTATGGCGGCACCGGTCTGGGCCTTGCCGTTTCCACACAATTGGTTCAGATGATGGGTGGACAAATTTGGCTGGAAAGCGAAGTAGGAACAGGGAGCACATTTCATTTCACCACTAAACTTGGAGTCAGTCAGGGGCCCTTGCCGAAAAGTGTTCCAGTAGACTTTTCTGAGTTCAAAGATTTGCCTGTTTTGATAGTAGATGACAATGCCATGAACAGATTTGTGCTTAAAGAAATACTCACTTACTGGGGGATGAGGCCAGTTGCGGTAGAAAGCGCCGCAGACGCTCTTAAGACTATGAAAAGCGCTCAGGAGGTCGGGCAGCCATTTCAATTGGTCATACTCGATTACCTCATGCCTGATATGGACGGCTTTGAATTAGCGGAGCGAATCAAACAGGACCATAGCTTATCAGGTGTAACCATGATCATGCTCACTTCAGCCGGACAACGAGGAGACGCTCGTCGATGTATGAAATTGGGGATTATGGCCTATTGCCAAAAACCGATCAAACAGTCAGAGCTTTACGAAATCATTTCTACAGCACTGAACAAGTCATCAGGAGATGAAAAGAGGCCCGCTCTAGTAACCCGGCATTCCGTGAGGGAGGTGAAAAGAAGTCTTAGTGTGCTTATAGCAGAAGATAATGTCATCAATCAAAAGCTAGCAACGAGAATTCTTCAGAAAATGGGGCATACCGTAACGATTGCGGAAAACGGAAGAGAAGCGATAGAAATATACAAAAAGGAATTTTTAAGTTCTCGAAAAAAATTAGTTTGGAAGGATAAAATTTTGTTCAGTTGTTATTAAATTAAAAGTAGTAGGAAAGAATAAATATTAGTCAATGTATTTCTTTGAGTT
>CAZGVM010000368.1:0-1701 GCA_964528855.1 uncultured Desulfomonile sp.
GCTGAAACCGGGCATGTTTTCGAACATTTGAGACATGCGATACACTCAGGACTCTCATTTTGTACATGATCCTGTGTTATGCAACCCATAGGGCATTCGCGAACACATTTGCCGCAATGGACACAGGAATCGTTGACCTTCCTTCTGATAAGTGGCCGGATCGAGAAGACGGCAAAAATGGCGCCGGCGGGGCAGAGGTTTCGGCACCAGAAACGTGGCTGGATTATGGACAGCCCGAAAATAGCCAGGGCCATCAGGACAATGAATTCGTTCGTGGCGAATACCCTTGTCTGGACCTGGACGTACGCCAGTTGAGGGAATAATGGCTGAATGGGACCGGACAATTCGAGGCCCGTATCAGCCAGCAGTAACAATAACGGATGAAAAACCAGGGCCACCAGGCGGGTCGCTATCGAAATTGGCGAGCCTAGGAAAACCAGGGACACCCCGCAAATGGCGGCCGCAGTAAGGAAACCCAAAAACAGGTGCTTGTATTTTCTGAATCTGGCCTTCTGGTCGATTGTGTTGGAGTTGAGTTCCTTTCGTGACTTCCCGGGTAATAAAAGGGACGCCCAGTCGATCATTGTCCCCATTGGACAAATGTAGCCGCAAAAGAACCTACCGAGAAAGACCGTGAGGACCAGGAGAACGCCGGTGGGCAGCAGGGCCGTGGTTATCCACGACCTTTCCGCCAATGAGGACAAGATCCCCACGGAGGGATCAAGCCTCAGGAAAAGATCAGTGGGAATTCCCTCCCGGGCAGGGTGAGTGGCCAGTAGAAGCAGGATCAGGAAAAAAAGGAATGATGCTGCCTGGATGATTCGTTGAAGTCTGTTCACAATTTGATGGTCTTAACGTCAAGCTTAGCCAAATCAGCCACGCCTAGCCCTCTTTCTGCAGCCAGTTTGATATGCCTGACCTGGTTTGGCTGGAACTTCTTTCCATACCATGTCCCAAGGGCTACCATCTGGGCATCGGCGGCGACCATGTCTGCAGAAGCTACAACCAGGTTTAGAGGAATAACCTCGCCGGGGCCACCCGGCCCACCCGTGCTAAGTATTCTGGTGCCGTCTATTACGACGAGAGCCGGTTTCAGGACTGAAGCCATGTCTACAATCGCCTCATGAAGATCGAACCTGCTGTGAAAAGATGTCCGGTCGTAAATCAGGCCCATCATGCCCTTCATGGAGAGGCTGACACCGGAGGCGCCATGAGACTTGCCCACCGGAACAGCTATCAGGACATCTGCGTCCAGGACTTCAGAAGCGACTTCCATCGTCTTCAACTGTTTGCCTCCGGGGACCTTCACTTCCTTGAACAGTCTCTGTGCCTTGATGTAATTGACATTCGTGTTTGGAATGTCTTTACAGTATTCGGGAATTCTGGACATACGAAGGCAGTCCTCCGGTGTCCTGAGTGTGTTGTCGAGGATTGAGATTTTTGAGGCCCCGGCCTGCTGGCATAATCTCGCTACTTCTCTTACCACCTCGGGGTTCGTGTTGGATGCCGCCTCCGGAGGACTTGAAAAACTCATGTTCGGCTTGATCACAACTTTTGATCCTGCCTTTACAAATCTCTGCATTCCTCCGAGAGCCTCAATTGCTGACTTCGTTATCTGGGAGGCGTCGGATCCGAATGAAACCGTGACATCGGGAAAATCAGCGCTAAAAGCATTGCCTGGAGCTAAAAGATTAATCGAGC
>CAZGVM010000369.1:0-1682 GCA_964528855.1 uncultured Desulfomonile sp.
CCTTCCTGCTTTGATGTCATCCATCAATATTTCGCCATAGCCGACAATAATCTGCAGCATGTTGTTGAATTCATAGGCTATACCACCTACGAGTGCTCCAATGGAAGCCAGTTTTTGAGATTGGGAAAGTTGTATTCTGAGTTTTTCCCTCTCTTCTTCCGCTCGCTTTAATAGGCTTATATCGATTGCCACTCCTCTGAGACCGTCGATTGTCCCGTCATGGAACATTGGTGACATATGAATTAACAGTGGAACCTTACGCCCATCCTTAGTTAATAAGGTATAATTGGAAACCGGTAGTTCTTTTCCTTCAAGAACCTTTTCAATTTCTATGGTTACTCTTTCACGATCCTCTGGAGCAGCCAACTGAACGACATTTATCTTGGTGAATAGCTCTTCCGCTGTGTATCCGCTAAGCCTTGATGCGGCAGGATTCGCAAACAAAAACCGTCCAGTGGTATCGGTTTCAAACACTGGAGAGGGGAGAAGTTCAGTGAGTTCCCTAAATTTCTTTTCACTCTCCTTTAATCGGTCTTCAATCCGCCTGCGTTCAGTGATGTCAAAAATCACCCCATCGATGAGAGAATCCGTGCCCGTGGAATCCTTGATAGGACGACCGTATTCGAGAAGATGTCGTATTTCTCCATTCTTATGCCTAATCCGGTAATCTACTTCAAACGGTTTGTTATCAGCTAAGGCCTGTTTAACTAATTCAAGCACACTTTCTTTGTCTTCCGGCAAAATGATTGGATCGATACTGCAAACCGCTCCCAAAGTTAGTTCGTCCTCGCTAAAACCTGTAACAGGGACGATCATCGAATTAAAAAATTCCATTCCTGATGTCCCATCAAGATGGACTCTGTAGACAATACCAGGGATATTCTCTGACAAGGTTTTGTAGGCTTTGTCTTTTTCGCGCAACTCATTCTCAAGGAATCTGTATTGGGTGACGTCAGTGAACGCGATCCTTGCCTGTCCAACATTCTCATCCTTATCCCTCAAAACTGAACCTTTTAATAACGCGCAGGATTGTGAGCCATCTGGCTTAATCAGCCTGATATCCCATGTCCGCTCGTTCCCTGCCTCAAAGACTTGCCTCAGGTTAAGAAAGAATTTGTCGGAGTCATCCTTGAAGACAAACCGGTACAGTGGCCTGCCTAGGAGCCCGGCTCTGTCTACACCCAAATAAATTCGACGCAGTGAGATTCGCCTGGAGGACAGTCCCTCTTTGATCGACTGTAATGTAGCCCATCGGAGCAAATTCATAGAGACCAATGTAAGCGTCTTTGGATTTACTCAATTGCAGTTGTGTTTCACGCAACTCATCATTCTGCATTTCCAGTTCTATCTGGTGGACACGGAGTTCATGAACCACTTTTTGGAGTTCCTCGACGGAAAGCTTCGATACGTCAAGGGACAAAAGTGGTTTTTCCAGAATGATGGACTCTGCCCGCGATCTCAGATCATCCGATGTATTGACCGACTGTGTATCGTTCTTGGGATCTTCTGTCATTTGGCGCTGGCCCCTCAATATTGAATAAACTCAAAGAGGTTAGAGTGGCGTTGCTTCTTAGAATCTCAACTTTCGCAGTTAAAAAAAGAGGCAAAAAGTTAATCAAAACAGTGCAATAAGCTCGCGAAGGGACGTCCGATGTGCTATTTAAGTATTGCCAACAAAAAAT
>CAZGVM010000370.1:0-1646 GCA_964528855.1 uncultured Desulfomonile sp.
CCGGAGGTATCCAGCACATGCAGAATGGCGAGATTGGCCTTGAATGCTTCAGCAAAGTCAACTGCGCAGTCACAGGCTGATGATGAATTTTCTGAAAAATCCGTACAGAACAGGATGTTTTTGGGTACCATGTCGAATTCTCCTTTATGGGATGTTTTCGATTTTTGATCATCGAAAACTGATAGTTCCGCCATTACTTCAGTGGACATTCAACATGAAATCTAGAGAGAATGTCCCTGAATTCCGTAGAAAGTTCAATAGATCGATTTCTGGAATAATCATAACACACCTGGACGGACTCCCCCCTGGCGTATTCAACTGATTCATCGTACGAATCAGCGAGTATGTAGAGATAGTCAAAACTTTTCTTGCCAATCTTTGTGACGGAAAGCTTCAGGCTCAACCTTGTTTCCAGTGTAACAGGCCTGATGAAATCGCAACCGATATGCGCCAGTATGAAGTAAGATTCTGATTTGTCTATGTGACCGGCAATATGATCCAACCATAATGATTCCCTACCAACTTCGAAGTATGTAAAGAATACCGCATTGTTGACATGACCCATGCAGTCCAGGTCTCGAAACCTGACTGGAATCCCGATTTTATAGGTTCCAACCATTTCCCCTCCTGCAGTCTAAAAACATTGTATCATCAATTAAGGACACATTAGAAAAATTATGTGGAGTCTGAGCGCAGACCCTGAATTAGACCATGAATTAGTTTTGACAATTCATGCAAATGTGCAATCATGCAAACGGTAACCACTTGAAACAGTTAGTATTTATTATTATTCAACAAATGCGATCAGGCCTTTAACACTCTGCAATTACACCGGATTACTGTTGAACAATGAATTTTCCTATTTATAGTTTTTTGATGCAATAAACAGATGATGAGTCACCCCATGAACTTGAAAATGAGATTAGAGCCAGTGGTTCTTGTAATAGACGACAATCCCGCGCTTCTGGCAGCGACGTGTAAAATCCTTGAAAGAGTCGGCTACAAAACTCTTCGTGCCTCCAGCGGTGAAGACGGACTGCAACTGGCGGCAAAGCTGGAGGAGTTTGTTGAAGAGCGTACGACAGAATTAAGGCAGAGCGAACAGATGTTTCGGGACTTGACCGAGCGCAACAAAATGGAAGCGGCCAGTCATGAGATGTGGACCAATTTTATGACCTTTTTTGAGACGATTGACGACCTGATAATTGTCACCACTTATGAGGGAGAACTCGTTTTCTGCAACCCGGCGGTTTCTCGCAAGCTTGGATATTCTCTCGATGAGATCAAAACGCTTGGCGTGCTGGATTTACATTCACCCTCAAATCGCGCAGAAGCTCTTGAAATATTTGCACTAATGCTCAAAGGCGAAAAAGATGTGTGTCCCCTTCCGCTTCAGAAAAAGAACGGCGACAATCTGCCTGTGGAGACTCGGGTATGGCGCGGACGCTGGAGCGGTCAGGACTGTATTTTCGCCATTTGCAAAGACCTGAGCGAGGAACAGGAAGCGCTGCAGAAGTTTAACAGGATTTTCAGTCTCAATCCGACGCCTATGGCTGTAAGCAGTATGCCGGAGCGACGATTCACTGAAGTTAATGACGCTTTCCTTTCGGTCCTGGGTTTTTCCAGGCCAGAGATAATCGGAAGGA
>CAZGVM010000371.1:0-1610 GCA_964528855.1 uncultured Desulfomonile sp.
GACAACTCGTTCTATGGCCTGCAAACATATCGGAGAAGATTGTTTCCGCTTCCTGGCGATGAGCACCGCAGTTCAGATCGAGCACGTTCATGTTCTTTAATTCTTTGGATGTGTATCCCAATTTCCTGGTCAAAGCGGAATTTGAGTAAATTATTTTACCATCCGGGGATCCAACCACTATGACGTCATCAATCGATTCGAAGAAGGTTCGGAAGTTTTCATGGATATCTCGAAGATCTGCTTGAATTTTGTTGCGCTCGGTAATGTCCGCAATGAATCCTTCCAGGAAAAGTAGTTGCCCGTCATCCGAGAAGATTCCTAGCCCTCTTTCCCATACCCAACGGGTTTCTCCTGTTCTGGTAATTATTGGATATTCTTCCTCAAAAACACTCTTGTTGGCTAAACTTTTTTGCCATTTTTCCCAAAGGGGTTCACGATAATCCGGATCCACGATGTCATTGTACGCAAGGCTTTTGTTACCAATGAAATCATCTGGCGCATATCCGGTAATTTGTTCGCACCCGTGACTTATGTAGTCCATAGTCCAGTGGAGATCGTTGGCGCAACGATACACGAATCCGGGGAGATTGTTTATCAATGTGGTCCGTTCCCGTTCACGTTCACGCAGGGCTTCCTCCATCAGTTTCCGCTTGTTGATGTCCGAATGAGTGCCGACAAATCTCAAAGGCCTGCCATCGTCCGTGCACTCAATGGCTTTTCCTCTGCTTAGAATCCATTTATATGTTCCGTCCTTACACAGCATCCGAAATTCAGCTTCATAAGGAGCCGCATCAGGGGTAACAAATTTGTCCTTAATTTCATTGAGGCGTGTGAGGTCCTCAGGGTGAAGTCTCTTCACCCATTCGTCTATGGTATTTCCGATTTCATGGTCTTCATAGCCCAACATGGCTTTCCACTGTCTGGAGTAGAAAACCTGATTTGTCGTAAGATTGTATTCCCAAACACCATCTCTTGCGCCCTCGAGGGCAAACTGCCAACGCTCTTGACTAGTCCGCAACGCATCCTCAGCTGTCTTCCTGTCCGTGATGTCCCTTCCAATACTTAGTATATGCTGTTCCCGGTTGAGATCGATAATGGCGCATGACATGATCCAGTATCGTAAGTCTCCATTCCGAGTACGAACACAAGTCTCAAGATTATAAATACTCCCTTCTTTTTTGAGAGCGTCTGCTATTTTTTGCCGGTCTTCGCTGTCACCCCATAGATTCAGTTCCTCTGAAGTCTTGCCTAAAACTTCCTCTTCCTCAAACCCCATGATTCGCTTGAATCCTTCATTTACAGAAACAAATTTTCCATCCGCAAGCGTTGTGATTGACATGGAATCCGGATTTAACAAATAGACCTTGCTAAATTTTTCTTCGCTCGCCCGTAGTTCCAATTCAGCTAGCGTGCGTTTAGTAACGTCGCGATTGCTTACTCGTCGCCCCAACCAGGCTCCGTCACCTCCCCAAACTGTTTGTGAAACTTGACCGATCCATCGTGTTTCCCCCGTACGGGTAAAAATTCGAAATTCACATTGAAGCGAGGATCCGGAATCTATCGATGTAAGTTGTCTGTCCTCAAGCGAAAGGTCATCAGGATGGACTATT
>CAZGVM010000372.1:0-1547 GCA_964528855.1 uncultured Desulfomonile sp.
AACAGAAGAACATCACCCCGAGCACAAGACCGACCGCTGTAACCATTCTTCGCAGAGGCCTTGGAAAACGTGAAGACACTATATCCACAGCTATGTGGCTTCTTTTTACTTGCGCATAGGCCAACGGAAAAGAGACGGCTATCGCCCCGAGAAAACCGACCAGCTCGTAGGCAGGACTGAGCGATTTCCCGAAATATCGCATAGTCATGTTGGCAACTGAAATGGCCATCATCATGAACAGCGCGACACCACCGGCTGCGGCAAACAAATCCGTGAGGTAACTATTAAGTCGATTTAGACTCTTCATATATCAACTCTATGGTAGATCAAATTTTTATTCAAAACCGATGAGGCAAAAAAATCTCCCTATTAAGATCTATTTAGTTTTACCTTTTTCGAATTTCTCTTTTAGGGTGACAAGCTCACCCAGAAATTCTTTTCCAGGTAAACCCGCTTCTTGAGTCTTCTTTAGGTATTCATCAACCAGAGGGCTCACTTTATGCTTTGCAGCCTCCAGTTCTTCTTTGGACAATGTTATGAATTCAACTTTCTGAGGCTCCTGCTTCGACCATTCAACGGCCTCTCTGGCATGTTTGTCTACATAAACCCCTGTCCAGATAGCTTGTTCCAGGCTTAAATCGTCAAAAACCTTCTTCACGTCGGCAGGCAACGAATCCCATTTGGCTTTATTCATGACAACCGCAAAAGGAACCACCCAAAAGTCTCCATAAGTGACAAATTTACAGTATTCCGCAAACTTGAGATCCTTCATCACTTCCAACGAACTTACCAAACCATCAATTACGCCCTTCTGAAGAGCCTCAGGCACAGCCGACATGGGCATGCCTTCAGGAGCCGCTCCAAGTATTTTCAATATGTCAACGCCAGTGCCCGCCGCGCGTAACTTGACCCCCTGCACGTCGGAAATCTTTCGCACCGGCTTTTCAGACATGATGTGGGATGGAGCGCATGTGAACATAGTGAGCACTTTGACGTCATCAAACGATTTTGGTCTGAACTTGGTGAATAACTCCCACATCGTAGCGCTGGCTACTTCTCCGCTGTCAAACATGAACGGCAGGTCCATGGCTTCAAAAAGCTTCCATCGGCCCGGCTGATATGCGGTCGCCAGACATCCAATATCCGCTAGACCCTTCACCACTCCGTCATACATGTTCTTGGCCCCCAGCAAGGTGCCGCCGGGAAATGTCTTCACATTCACCCTGCCATCCGTCCTCTTGCGAACCTCCTCCGCCCAACGCTCCATTTGCACACACGGAAAAGTCGTGGCCGGTGGAAAATTCGCATAGGTCAACTGAATGCTTTGAGCCAATAATTCTCCCTTGGTCGTAAATGAAAAAACCAACGCGACAGCGACCAGAGTAAGAAGCTTCACCAGAACACCGCTTGTACGTCTCATTTAAGTATCCTCCCGTTGACTCCTGAGAACTATCGACCAATCAATCGTCAGCAATTCTTTACGTAGCCCAATCAGATCCCTAATAATTCACGCCGGAAAAGTTGTTACACGCGTTTGATGGAATTTC
>CAZGVM010000373.1:0-1534 GCA_964528855.1 uncultured Desulfomonile sp.
TCTCTGTTACTTGTATTCATTGTTCTGCTCCTCAACTTGGTAAGTAGAGCAATTAGTGTCAAAAAATTTTAGGAGAAGGCTTATGTCTGCCGTTGCAGAATTAAAAATTAAAGACAGTTACCAACATTTAACAGACTCCAATCCTGCAATTGATTGCAGGATTGATGAACTTTATTATGGCGACTTTCTGGCCGTTAGAGACACTTGTATCCCTATAGAACCCAAACAGATCACCGGTTTCATAGGCCCGTCCGGTTGCGGAAAAAGTACGGTCCTGCGAAGTTTGAACCGAATGAATGACCTTATCAGAACCTTCCGTTTCAAGGGGCACATATTGTTTCGGGGACAAGATATTTACGCTTCTGATGTTGATCCTGTAGCCGTTAGAAGACATATAGGTATGGTATTTCAACAACCAAATCCCTTCTCCATGAGCATTTATGAAAACGTTGCGTTTGGTCTGCGACTGAATCGCTTCAAGGGAGACATGGACCAGAGCGTCCAAACAGCCTTGGAACGTGCCGGTCTTTGGAATGAAGTCAAGGATAAATTAAAGAACAATGGCCTCTCATTGTCCGGCGGTCAGCAGCAAAGGCTTTGTATTGCCAGAGCTATAGCTACCGAACCGACCGTCCTGTTGATGGATGAGCCCTGCTCGGCTTTGGATCCTATCGCTACAAGGACAATCGAACAACTGATGCTCGAATTAAAAGAAAAATATACCATCGCCATTGTTACACACAATATGCAGCAGGCCATGCGGGTAGCCGACATCTGCGCTTTTTTGGCTGTGGACATATCCCAGGGCGGACGAACAGGTTACCTTGTGGAATATGGCGTGACCAAACAGATTTTCGAGGCCCCCAGAGCACAGTTGACCAAGGAATACGTCAGAGGCGAATTCAGCTAGTTAATGAGGCGGAACTCAATGAACCTTCGACGATTAAGCCTCTTGTCCTGTAGGTCTTTGTGCTTGATCAGTGTTTGCTCCGGCACTCGGCAGACCAATAGCGCAAAAGTTGTTCAAATCAACATCTCCGGAGCGGGAGCTACATTCCGAACCCGGTTCAAAAGGCCAAATCAGCGTTGTCTAATCTAAAATAACTATCAACTGCTGGATCGGGGCTTAAGCTATCAGCGCTGACTGGTGATCCAAAGCCACAATTCAGGCCAGAAGGATTTTCGAATGGAACATGTGTTCAAGGGTAAGGAAAAACAGTGGGCAAAGATCATCTCTATGTCCTGGCTGGATGAAAAATTCAGACGGCGACTCCTCAACGATCCGAAACTGGTTCTCAAAGAAAATGGCATAGAATTTCCGGAAGATCTAAAAATTAACATGCTTGAAGGAAAACGGGGTGAAATAAATATCACTCTTCCTCCTAAACCCGAAAATATCGAAGGAACCTGTGAGGACCTTGAGCTCAAGCTCAATGCTCCTCCGCCCTTTTGGCCATTTTTCCGGGCGTAATTTTAATTTATTTGAAAAAATGTGATCAGCATCATATATGCGGTCATGATCCACAACAATCTC
>CAZGVM010000374.1:0-1527 GCA_964528855.1 uncultured Desulfomonile sp.
TCCGATGCCTTGGCAGCGGAAATTGTGTTCAGAGACTATTGCCTGACTCTCGGTCTTGGATGTCGAGCTCGGTCTCTTAAAAAGATTCTCAAGATGGCTGGTCCAGAAGGGAGTGGGTGAATACGGGGATCAGTTCTGCTTTATAGTCGGGACATATGTTGATTTCATTTATGGGTATGAACATCAACCACCACTGACGCTTAAGGCTGAGCCGGGGAAATATTTGGTGGAGTTCATAATAGATTTTTTGCTGAGAAAAACTTCAATGGAGCCGAGGGAATATACACTAGCTCCGGCAGCGCTAAGGCTGCTGTATACATTTCTGTATGAAAAAGGATACCTCCATGAGCCGCCGACCTTAATGATTGGACTCATTGACATAATGGACGGCCACTTCATAGAGCATTTGAAGGAACAATTCTGATAGACAATCCAGACTTACGCTTATTTCCAATTCTTTATTTCAGCATCGAGACGCCTCACATCAGTGCAAAGGTTCTTGCCCGTTGGGCGGACGTTCACCCATCAATAACTCCAATAAATCCTTTAGAGCTGCAAGGCGGTAGGGTTTCGTCATAAACGCAGTTGGTGTCAATTCGGATTTGAAATCATCTTTGATTTTCTCTTCATTATACCCGCTGCATATTACTATCATCAGCTCAGGTTTGAGTCTCTTCAGGCGGTCAAATGTTTCAACTCCTCCCATTTCCGGCATGACCAAATCAAGAATGACCAAATCAATTTCAGGATTCTTGGCGAATACATCCAAAGCTTCCTTGCCATTCATCGCCGACAGAGTGTTGCAACCTAAATGTTGAAGCTGTTTTAACACCAAGTCCAGCACTTCCTGTTCGTCATCTACCGCCAAAACTGAGAAATTCTTTTTCTCCGGTAACTTTTCCTCAGTTGATGCGCCACTGAGTTCTGGACCTTCCCAGACTCCTCCCTCTTTTCCTGTCCGGTAAAGAAGAGGCAAATAGACAGTGATGGTGGTTCCAACTCCAGGTCGGCTATCGATTGTGACTGCGCCGTGATGTCCCCTGGCAACTCCGTGAACTACCGACATTCCTAAACCACGGCCAATGAATTTTGTGGAGAAGAATGGGTCGAAAATACGGTGAAGAGTTTCGGCGTCCATACCAATCCCATCATCTCTTAGCATAATAAAAGCCATATCTTGAGGCTGAGGCTTTTCCGGTAGGAGACTTTTCGAGATTAGTATTTCGTCGCAGTACTGAGCCCCAGTTGTAATTTCGATGGTCCCGTTCTTGCCGTCCACGGCTTCAGAAGCGTTTATCAGCAAATTCATGACGACTTGCTGTATCTGGCTTACATCCGCTTTGACAAATATGTCGTCATCAGGAGACTCGACCTTGAGATTGATATTTTTAGGCACTGTCATTCTAAACATGTCAATGTTGTCATCAACCAGTTCTGAAAGATTGACGTCGCTTAACTCAAAAGCGCCTTTGCCAGAGTAATCGAGCATCTGCCTGACCAGACCGGCGGACTTCATGGACGCTGACA